>NZ_BCWK01000006.1:0-204585 GCF_001592165.1 Caldimonas taiwanensis NBRC 104434 | reverse complement strand
CCAAGTCGTGGCCACCTTCAGGTTGCAAACACACAGTGCCGCAGCCTGAGCGGTGAGCGGCCGCAGCCCCACACTGCCCACAGCCGACCATGAGCCACATGCAACTGCCCCCCGGGGCCGCGCTGGAGGCCCCGCCCCACAACCCAGACATCCAGCGCGAGTTCAGCTTCGACCGGCGTGACTTCGAACGAATCCGTCAACTGATCTACCAGCGTGCCGGCATCAGCCTGCACGATGGCAAGCAGGCCATGGTGTACAGCCGACTGTCACGCCGCCTGCGCGAAACCGGCCACCGCTCTTTCGCCGAGTATCTGCAGTGGCTGGAACAAGCCCAAGGCCCCTTGGCCGAGGCCGAATGGCAGGAGTTCATCAACTGCCTGACCACCAACCTGACGGCCTTCTTCCGTGAAGAACATCACTTCCGGATGTTGGCCGACGCCTTGCGCCAACGCGATCCCAGCCGTCCGCTGCGCATTTGGTGCAATGCCGCCTCCACCGGGGAAGAGCCGTACTCGATCGCGATGACCGTCGTGGAAACCTTGGGGCCGACCGCTGCGGTGCGCATCCTGGCCAGCGATATCGACACCAAGGTGCTGGCCGTGGCCAGCCGAGGCGTTTATGCCCAGGACGCCCGCGGTCTGAGTCCCGAGCGGCTGAAACGCCATTTCTTGCGCGGCACGGGGCGCAACACCGGCTTCATCCGGGTCAAGCCCGAGCTGGCGCGCTTGATCGAATTTCGCCCCTTCAACCTGATGAGCACGTCATGGGCGCTGGGCGATCCTTTCGAGATCGTGTTTTGCCGCAACGTCATGATCTACTTCGATGCCCACACCCAACGCAAGGTGCTCGAACGCATCCACGCGGTCATGAAGCCCGGCGGCTTGCTGTTCGTGGGGCATTCGGAGAACTTCACCGATGCCCGCGACCTGTTCCAACTGCAAGGCAAAACCGTGTATCGGCGGCTGTAGACCAGGGGGCCCGCCCCGTCTCAAGCTTGCCTGCTTCGTGCCGAAATGATCACCATGTTCGCCCGCAGCCCTTCCCCCAGCACCGCAGCGCCCGACGGCCGCCCGCGACCGGTCTTGGCGCCGACCGAGCCGACGCCCAAGACGTCGCGCCTGGACGCCCTCAAAGCCGCCCCGCGCAAGCCTGGTGAAGCGTCGTTCTTCTACTACGACGCCCACTTCAAGGCCGACGCGGTCAAGGTGCTGCCTGGGGAATACTTCGTCAGCGACGAGGACTTGCTCATCATGACCACTCTGGGCTCGTGCATTGCGGCCTGTCTGTGGGATCGCAACGCGCGAGTCGGCGGCATGAATCACTTCATGCTGCCCGAAGCCGGCGGTGCGCAAGACGGCGGCCGCTATGGTTCCTACGCAATGGAGCTGCTCATCAACGAACTGCTCAAACGGGGCGCCACGCGCAGCACGCTGGAAGCCAAGGTGTTCGGCGGCGGGCAGGTCATCAGCGGCATGCACACACTCAACGTCGGCAAACGTAACACCGAGTTCGTGCTCAACTACTTGCACACCGAGCGCATTCCGGTCGTCTCCAAAGACGTGCTGGACATCTATCCTCGCAAGGTCTGCTTCCTGCCGGCCAGCGGCAAGGCCATGGTCAAACGCCTGGCCCCCAGCAACCCCGAGGCCTTGCTCGCCCAGGAGCGTGCGGCCAGTCAGCGCGTGGTGCCACCGTCCAGCGGTGCTGGCTCCATCGATTTGTTCTGAGAAAGCGCAAGCCATGTCCAAGATTCGAGTCGTGGTGGTGGACGATTCGGCGCTGGTACGCAGCCTGCTGACCGAGATCATCAATCGTCAACCAGACATGCAGTGCGTTGGCGCGGCCGCCGATCCCTATGCGGCTCGCGAGATGATCCGCAACCTCAACCCCGATGTCATCACCTTGGACGTGGAGATGCCTCGCATGGACGGCATCGATTTTCTGGCCAAGCTGATGCGCCTGCGTCCCATGCCGGTGGTCATGGTGTCCACCCTGACCGAGCGTGGAGCCGAGGTCACCCTGCGGGCGCTGGAACTGGGTGCCGTGGATTTCGTGGCCAAGCCCAAGATCGGCATCGCCGACGGACTGCAACAGTTGGCTCAAGAGATCACCGAGAAAATCCGCGTGGCCGCCAAGGCCCAGGTACACAAGGTCCAGCCTGCTGCGCCCGCAAGCTCGGCGGTGGCTGCCCCGACCTCCACGGCGACGGGCATCGGACGCTTGTCCACCGAAAAGATCATCTTCATCGGTGCGTCCACCGGAGGCACCGAAGCCACGCGCGAGCTGCTTTCCGCCTTGCCCGCCGACGCCCCCGCGGTAGTCATCACCCAACACATGCCGGCCGGCTTCACGCGCAGCTACGCTGCGCGACTGAACAATCTGTGCCGCATCGCCGTCAAAGAAGCTCAAGACGGCGAACGCATCCTGCCCGGGCATGCTTACATCGCACCGGGAGGGCAGCACCTCAGCGTGGAGCGCTACGGGGCCAATTACATCGCCCGCGTGCAGGTCGGGGAGCCCGTGAACCGTCACATGCCGTCGGTGGAAGTGTTGTTCCGATCCGCCGCCCGGGTCGTCGGCCCCAACGCCATCGGCGTCATGCTCACCGGCATGGGGGCCGACGGGGCCAAGGCCATGCGGGAAATGCGCGATGCCGGCGCCTATTGCGTGGCTCAAGATGAGGCCACCTGTGTGGTGTTTGGCATGCCCCGGGAAGCCATCGCCGCAGGCGCCGTGCACGAGGTCCTACCCTTGCCCAAGATCGCCCCGCATCTGATCGAATACCTGCATCGCACCGCTGGCCCAAGCCTCAACCGCGTCTGAGCAACCGGGCCACCGCCTCAGCCGACAAGGGCTTGTCCAGCAGCGCCTCCATGCCCGCTTCCAAGGCCCGGGCGCGATCGTCGGTATCGGCACTCATGCCCACCACCGTGACCGAGCCCCCACCCGGCAGTGCGCGCAAAGCCCGGGTGAAGGCATAGCCGTCCATGCGCGGCATGCGGCAGTCGGTCACCACCAGCTGGTGCCGATGCTCTTGCCACAGTGCCAGGGCTTCCTGGCCATCCTCGGCCAGATCGACGATGCAGCCTTCGCGCTCCAGCAAGGTGGACACGAGCATCTGCTGCACACGGTCATCCTCGACCAACAACACGCGCACAGCGCCAGATGAAGCAGAAGGCAGCGACATGACGGGCAGCCAGCCAGGGCATGGAATCCAGGCTCCATGCTGCCATGTCGAATTCGGCGGTCAAGACGACGGCCCACAGCCCCTCTCAATCAGGGGGATCTTCAAGGAACAATGCCTGCAAATCACTCAAGAAGTCGAATCCCTGGGCCGTCGGCCAGACGCGCTGCCAATCACGCGCCACCCAACCGCGCCGCTCGGCCTCCTCCAGACCCGCCGCAATCGCCGACAGCGGCAGCCCCGTGCGCTGTACGAACTGCGCCAGCTCGAAGCCGTCTTTCAGCCGCAAGGCATTGAGCATGAATTCGAACGGCAATTGCTCGCGCGTGACCTCGTGCTCCTGCGCCACCGCGCGCCCTTGGCGCGCCGCCACCATGTAGCGCGCCGGCTCACGGTAGCGAACTTGTCGTACGACGCGGTGAGGAAAACTCAGTTTGCTGTGCGCACCGGCACCGATGCCCAAGTAGTCCCCGAACTGCCAGTAATTCAGATTGTGCACGCAGCGGTGCCCCGGGCGGGCATAGGCTGAGACTTCGTAGCGATCCAGCCCGGCTGCCGCGGTGCGCTCGATGATGCGGTCCAGCATCTCGAAGGCCAGATCGTCGTCCGGCACCGCCGGTGGGTACTTGGCGAAATAGGTGTTGGGCTCGATCGTGAGGTGGTAGACCGACAAGTGCGGCGGCGCGAAGGCCAGCGCCTCGGTCAAGTCGGCCTCGAGTTCGTGCAGGGTCTGCCCCGGCAGGGCATACATCAAGTCCAGATTGAAGGTGTCGAAACAAGCCCGCGCCTCCTCCAAGGCGGCCAGGGCCTGTCGGCGGTCATGCACCCGGCCCAAACGTCGCAGCTTGTCGTCGTCGAAGCTTTGCACCCCGACCGACAAACGTGTCACCCCGGCCTGGCGATAGCCACGGAAGCGCTCCCGCTCGAAGGTGCCCGGGTTGGCCTCCAGCGTCACCTCGCAGCCTGCCTCCAGCGGCAGCAAGGCCCGCACCTCGCCCAACAGCCGGTCGATGGCCTCGGGCGAAAACAGACTGGGCGTGCCACCACCGAGGAACACACTGTGAACCTTGCGCCCCCACACCAGCGGCAGCGCGCTCTCCAGGTCGGCCCGCAGCGCATCGAGATAGTCGGCCTCCGGCAGCGCCGATGCCCGTGATTCGTGCGAATTGAAATCGCAGTACGGGCATTTGCGCAAACACCAGGGCAGGTGCACATACAGCGACAATGGCGGCAGCGAGCTCAACCGCAGCGTGCCTTCGCGTAAATGGCGTTGGGCCGCATCGGCCGGCGATATCGGGGCAGACTCAGCCACGGCCCCAAACCTCCCGCATCAACTCTCGCAGCCGCCGCGCAGCCAGCGCTCGGTGGCTGTGCGCATTCTTGGTGGCAGCATCCAGCTCGGCCACGCTGCGGCCCAGCGCAGGGATGTACACCAGCGGGTCATAGCCAAAGCCGCCCTGTCCGCGCGGAGCCTGCAAAATCTCGCCCTCCCAGCGGCCCATGGCCACCAAAGGCTCGGGGTCGCTCGCATGGCGCAGCGCCACCAGCACACTGACGAAGCGGGCCCGGCGCTGACTCACCCCTTGCAAGCGCTGCAAAAGCTTCTCGTTGTTGGCCGCATCCTGCGCGGCGCGGCGCACCTCTCGCTCGCCTTCGAGCACCGGCACCGGGGCATACACCGCCGAATGCACCCCCGGCTCGCCGCCAAGGGCATCCACACACAAACCAGAATCGTCGGCCACGGCCGGCCCTGCGCTGGCACGCGCCGCATGCCGGGCCTTGGCCAGCGCGTTCTCGATGAACGTGTCGTGCGGTTCCTCGGCCTCGGCGATGCCCAAATCGCCTTGCGGCACCAGCTGCAAGCCCAAGCCATCGAGCAACGCTTCCAGCTCGCGCAGCTTCTTCGCGTTGTTGGAGGCCAGCACCACCCGCATGGCCGCGCTCATATTCCAAGCGCCGCGCGCTGGGCGGCCAGCAACTCGCGGATGCCTTTGTCGGCCAGCGCCAGCATCGCATCCATCTGGGCGCGCGTGAAGGCGGCCCCCTCGGCCGTGCCCTGCACTTCGACGAAGCCCCCGCTGCCAGTCATCACGACATTCATGTCGGTATCGCAGACCGAATCCTCGGCATATTCCAAATCCAACAGCGGCACGCCTTGCACCAGCCCGACGGACACGGCCGCCACCGCATCTTGCAGGGGCGAGGCCTCGATCAGTCCGCGCTCGAGCATCCAGGTGACGGCATCGTGCGCGGCCACCCAAGCCCCCGTGATGGCCGCCGTGCGCGTGCCGCCGTCGGCTTGCAGCACGTCGCAGTCGAGCTGCAAGGTGCGCTCACCCAGCCGCGACAGGTCAAACACCGCGCGCATCGAACGGCCGATCAGGCGCTGGATCTCCTGCGTGCGACCGCTTTGCTTGCCGCGCGCGGCCTCGCGGTCGCTGCGCGTGTGCGTCGAGCGCGGCAGCATGCCGTATTCGGCCGTCACCCAGCCCTCGCCACTGCCCTTTTTGTGCGGCGGCACCCGCTCTTCGACCGACGCCGTGCACAGCACCTTCGTGTCGCCGAAGGCCACCAGCACCGACCCCTCGGCATGCTTGGTGTAGTGTCGAACGATGCTCACAGGCCGCAACGCATCATGGGCGCGGCCCCCGGTTCTCTGAAACGCCATGGCAGGGAATCCTCGTTGAATCCGCTATTGTCCCCCGACCGGGGCACGGCGTGGAAAGGCTCAGCCCTTCTTTTGCGACGACCGCTTGATGGCCTCGTTGATCTCGCGAATCGAGCGCTCGATTTCGGCCTCGTCCAGGTCATCGGGCTCCTGACCCAGCACACTGGCCTGGATGGTGGAGGCAAAAACCTCCTCTCCAAGCGTCTGGGTCGAAATCGACCGCGTGGAATCGTCTTCTTCCGAAGACTCCCATTCCACTGCCAGCACCGTGACGTTGTCGCTCTTGGGGCCGGCTTTACGCAATGCCATCTCGACCAGCTCAGGCACCGCATCGGCGATCGGCCGGGTGGCGAGCTGGGCCGTGATGACCGAATCGGGCAACGTGCCCCACAGCCCATCGGAGCACAACAAAATCCGATCACCTTGGTGCAGCAACAATGGGCCCACGGTGTCCACCACCGGCTTGCCCGGGCTGCCCAGACAGGTGAACAGCACATTGCGGTTGAAGCGTTCCCCCATCCCGACCACGCCGCTGAGGGTTTCCTGCAGCTCGGAGTAGGAATGGTCACGCGTTCGCGCGATCAGCTTGTCGCCGCGCACCAAGTACAGCCGCGAATCGCCGCAATGGGCCCAGTAGGCCGCGCCGTTTTGCAACACACAGGCCACCACGGTAGTGCGCGGCGTGTCGACCAGGGCGCGCTCGGTGGCATAGCGCAGCAACTGATGGTGACCCGCGATCACCGAGTCGTGCAGAAAACGGATCGGGTCTTTCAGCAAGGGCTTGGCATCGCGCTGAAACAGCGCTGCCATGGTCTGCAGCGCGATCTGCGAGGCCATCTCGCCCTCGGGATGTCCCCCCATGCCATCGGCCAGTGCAAACAGGCCGGCGTCGCGGGTGTAGCAATACCCCATGCGGTCTTCGTTCTTCTCACGACCGCCCTTGCGGCTGACCTGATAGACCGAAAACCTCATGTCGTCCCCATCGATGGCCGCGCCCTCAGGCCGGCTTGCCGCCCTTGAGATTTTCGAGCTGCAACTTCAGGCGCTCGCTGAAACTCAGCTTGGTGTAGCGTCTTTCGGTTTCGCGCGCCAGTTCCTTTTGCAGCGCGAACACGCTTTGAGGACGCGACAGCGGGTCCAGCGCCATGCACCATTCGGTGACTTCGATCAAATTGTCCGAATAGATGTTGCGCAGCCGCGAAAGCGACAGGGCCAAACGGTCCTTCTCCAGACGCTGCGGTGCGTCATTGGGGGGGTAGCCCTGCATGCAAGCGTAAATACAGGCGCCGATGGCGTAGATGTCGGTCCACGGGCCCAAGGTGCCGTCGCGGCGGTACATCTCGGGCGCGGCAAAGCCCGGGGTGTACATCGGCCGGATGAAGTTGCCCTCCTTGCTCAGCACCTCACGCGCCGCACCGAAGTCCAGCAACACCGCTTTGTTGTCATTGGTGATGAAGATGTTGGCCGGCTTGATGTCCAGGTGCAACATCTTGTGCTGGTGCACGATGCGCAAGCCGCGCAAAATCTCATCGAACAAAGAGCGGATCGTGGACTCTCGGAAGACCTTGTCGCGCTTGAGCTCGCGGGCCGTGACGATGAAGTCTTGCAGGGTATCGCCCTGCAAGTAATTCATCACCATGTAGACGGTCTCGTTCTCACGGAAGAAGTTGAGCACCGACACCACGCTGGGATGCGAAATCTGGGCCAGCGAACGCCCCTCCTCGAAAAAACTCTTCAGGCCCAGCCGGTACAGCGGCTGTTTCTCGGGCTTGACTCGGGGGGCCAACTCGCCGGGGGCACGCTCGGCCAGCGAGGACGGCAGATACTCCTTCAGTGCCACCAAGCGCTTGTCTTGGTCTTCGGCCAAATAAACCACACCAAAGCCCCCGGCCGCCAATTTCTTGATGACCTGGTAACCACCGACCACGGTGCCCGGCGGCAACGGGGAGGGTTTAGGCTTTGACATAATCGAATTTTGCAATGCGATAGGTGCGATGGCAGTTTATAGCATGACAGGCTATGCGAGCGCGTCCTCGCGGGCCCCGGGCGCAACGGCCGACGGCAGCCCTTCGCGCGCCGCCAGCGTGAACGTGGAACTGCGCTCGGTCAACAGCCGATTTTTGGACCTGACCTTCCGCTTGCCCGACGAGCTGCGCGCCCTGGAGCCGGCCTTGCGCGAGCTGCTCGCCTCCAAGCTGCGGCGCGGCAAGATCGAGCTGCGACTGAACACCCAACGCGACGCCGACGACGCTTGGCCCCGGCCGCAGCCCGATCAGCTCAGCCGCCTGGCCCGGCTGGAAGCCGCCGTGCAGACCTGGCTGCCACGCGCCCAGCCCCTGTCCGTGCACGAAGCCTTGCAATGGTGCAAAGGCGGCGGCGCGGTGGAGCGATTGGACGACACCGCCATGGCGGCTGCGCGTGAATGCCTGGAGGCCCTGCAGGAAGCCCGTGCCCGAGAGGGACAGCGGCTGGTGGAAGTCTTGATGGAGCGCGTCCTGAAGTTGCGCGAGCTGGCCGCCCAGGCCGCTCCGCTGGTGCCCCAGGTGGTGCAGCGCCAGCAAGAGCGCTTCCTGGAGCGCTGGCAGCAGGCCCTGGAAGCCGCCGGCGCTGCTCAGAGCATGAGTGCCGAGGCGCTGCACGAGCGCGCGTTGAACGAAGCCGCCGCCTACGCCCTGCGCATCGACGTGGCCGAGGAGCTCTCGCGCCTGTGCGCCCACCTCGACGAGATCGAACGCCTGCTGGGCCAAGGCGGCGAAATCGGCAAACGGCTGGACTTTTTGATCCAGGAATTGCATCGCGAGGCCAACACCCTGGGCTCGAAGTCCGCCGCCCTGGAGCTCACGCAGATCTCGGTGGAAATGAAGGTGCTCATCGAGCAGATGCGTGAGCAGGTGCAAAACATCGAGTGACAAAGGACCCTCCGAGATGGACTACCCCGGCAATCTGTTCGTCGTCGCAGCCCCCAGTGGAGCGGGCAAGTCCAGCCTGGTCAAGGCATTGCTCGAGCTCGATTCCCGCCTCAACGTCTCGATTTCGCACACCACCCGCGCACCCCGGGGGCAGGAAGTGGACGGCCGCGAGTACCACTTCGTCAGCGAAGCGCAGTTCCGCGCCATGATCGAGCGCGGCGAGTTCTTCGAATGGGCCCAGGTGCATGGCAACCTGTATGGCACCTCACGGGCAGCCATCGAGGCGCGCATGGCCGCCGGGGACGACGTGATCCTGGAAATCGACTGGCAAGGAGCCTTGCAAATCAAGCAACTGTTTCCCAACGCCGTGCTGATTTTCATCCTGCCGCCCAGTTGGGACGAGTTGCTGCAACGCCTGCGCCGCCGCGGTGAAGACGACGAGGACGTGATCGCCACCCGCATGGCCAACGCCCGCACGGAAGTCGCCCAGGCTCGGCATTTCGACTTCGTTATAATCAATGCCCTCTTCGAGACGGCTTTGTTCGACCTCAAAGCCATCGTGCACGCCCAGAGGCTCAAGTACGCCGCCCAGCGGCGCACCCGGAAAGCCGTCTTCGAGGCCCTCAACCTGAGCTGACCCCTGGCGCGCTGCGACGCGCCCTTCGGAGTGACCATGGCCCGCATCACCGTCGAAGACTGCCTGAAGAAGATCCCGAACCGCTTCCAACTCGTGCTGGCGGCCACCTACCGAGCCCGCATGCTCAGCCACGGCCATGCCCCCAAAATCGAATCCAAGAACAAGCCTGGCGTGACCGCGCTGCGCGAAATCGCCGCCGGCGAGGTGGGGCTGGAGATGCTGCGCCGAGTCCCGACCTGATCCGCGCTGCCACCACCGCCCCGCGGCCGACCCCCAATCCCCCCGCAGGCCGCGCCCGATCCCTTCCCGGGCGCGGGACGATCCAGCCTCGGCAGGCAGCGGTGGACAATCCGGGTTAAATTCCCGCCATGGCCGCCCGATCTGCCTCTGCCGCCGTTGCCGAGCACAAGCACCCGCCGCCCGCTGAGGCGGCGCCGCCAGCCCATGCCGATGTGGCCGCGGCCTCTTTCGCGGCGCTGATGCACAAGCTCAGCTATCTGGACGAAGCCGACATCCGGCGCATCCGCGAGGCCTACAAGTACGCCGATGCGGCCCATCTCGGCCAGTTCCGCGCCAGCGGCGAGCCCTATATCACCCACCCGATCGCGGTGGCCGGTCTGTGCAGCGAGTGGAAGCTCGACGCCCAGGCCATCATGGCTGCGCTGATGCACGATGTGATGGAGGACAGCGGAGCCACCAAAGTCGAGCTGGCCGAACGCTTCGGCACCACCACGGCCGAGTTGGTGGACGGGCTGACCAAGCTGGACAAGCTGCAGTTCTCCACCCGAGAGGAATCCCAAGCGGAATCGTTCCGCAAGATGCTGCTGGCCATGGCGCGCGACGTGCGCGTCGTGCTGATCAAGCTGGCTGACCGGCTGCACAACATGCGCACGATGCAGGCCATGCCAGCGGCCAAGCGCGAACGCATCGCCCGCGAGACCCTGGACATCTATGCCCCCATCGCCCACCGGCTGGGGCTCAACCAGGTCTATCGCGAGCTGCAGGAGCTGTCGTTCGCCCACCTGCTGCCGTGGCGCTACGCAGCCCTGAGCAAAGCCGTGCAACGGGCCCGCGGCTACCGGCGCGACTTGGTCAACCGCATCCAGGCCGATGTCGAGAAAGCCTTCGCCGAATCCTCGCTGAAGGTCCAGATCTACGGCCGCGAGAAAACGCTTTACTCCATCTACACCAAGATGCGGGAGAAACACCTGAGCTTTGCGCAGGTGAACGACATCTTCGGCTTTCGCATCGTGGTCAATACACTGCCGGAGTGCTACCTGGCCCTGGGTGTGCTGCATCAGCTCTACAAACCCATGCCCGGGCGCTTCAAGGACTACATCGCCATCCCCAAAGCCAATGGCTACCAGTCGCTGCACACCACGCTGGTCAGTCCGCTGGGCACGGCGGTGGAATTCCAGATCCGCACCGAAGCCATGCACATGGTGGCCGAAAAAGGCATCGCCGCGCATTGGCTGTACAAGTCCAGTGATGCCGCCGGGGCCAGCGAGGCGCAACGCCTGGGCACGGTGTCGCTGCAATCCTTGCTGGACATCCAGGACGAGACGCGAGATGCCGCAGAGTTCCTGGAACACGTCAAGGTCGACCTCTTTCCCGATGCGGTCTACGTCTTCACCCCCAAGTCGAAGATCCTGGCGCTGCCTCGCGGCGCCACGCCCGTGGATTTCGCCTATGCGATCCACTCCGACATCGGCAATCACATCGTCGCGGCCAAGGTCAACGGCGAGCAAGTGCCGCTGCGCACCGAGCTGCGCAGCGGCGATGTGGTGGAGGTCATCACCGCGCCCGTGGCGCGGCCCAACCCGGCCTGGCTGAGTTTCGTGCGCACCGGGCGGGCGCGCTCGAAGATCCGGCATTACCTGAAGAATCTCAAGCAAGAGGAGTCGCTGGACCTGGGCGAGAAGTTGTTGGCGCAAGCCATGCGTGGCGAAGGCCTGCACATGCCCGCCGGTGACGAAACCCACGGCCCGGCCACCGCGCTGTGGCAGTCGCTGATTCGCTGGAGCGGCAACCGCAACAAGCGAGAACTGCTGATCGACATCGGCCTGGGCCGCAAGATCGCCACCATCGTGGCCAAGCGTTTGGCCAAACTGCTGATCGAAGCAGGCAGCAAGCCCGATGCGCTGACCCTGTCGATGAGCCGCTATCTCACCGACGACATCACCCCGGCCCAGGCGATGATCACCCTGGACGGCAGCGAGGGCGGCACGGTGCAGATGGCCACCTGCTGCCGCCCCATTCCGGGCGATGCCATCGTCGGCTACCTGGGCCGAGGCGAAGGCTTGGTGGTGCACACCGGCGAGTGCCAAGTCGGAAAACGCCTGTACCAGCGTGACAGCGAACGATGGATCGCCGTGGAATGGGCCGACGAGCTCACACGCAGTTTCGAGACGGCCGTCACGCTGCTGGTGCTCAACCAAAAAGGCGTGCTGGCCAAGGTGGCCCAGGCCGTCAGCGAGGCCGAGGCCGACATCACCCACATCGACATGGGCCATGACCCGGGCCAATCGACCACCGAACTGAAGCTGTTGCTGTCGGTGCGCGACCGCATCCACTTGGCCCAGGTGCTGCGCACGCTCAAGCGCTCACCGCTGGTGCTGCGGGTGGCGCGGGTCAAGTCTCACTGACCTGGCCGTGGCTGCCCTGAGTCGGCCGGGGCGGGATAGCGCACCGCCAAGATCTCGATGCGTTCCACGCCGCCGGGCGTCACCAGCGACACCTCGTCGCCTTCGCGCGCGCGCAGCAAGGCCCGCGCGATCGGTGAAATCCAGCTCACCTCGCCTCGTAGCGGATCGACCTCATCGATCCCTTTGATCGTGACGGTGCGCTCCTCCCCACGCGCATTGGCATAGGTGACGGTCGCGCCGAAGAAGATCTGGTCCTTGCCATGGTGGATGGACGGATCGGCCACCTCGGCGATCTCCAGGCGTTTGGTCAGATAGCGGATGCGGCGGTCGATTTCGCGCAGCCGCTTCTTGCCATAGAGATAGTCGCCATTCTCGGAACGATCGCCGTTGGAGGCCGCCCAGGACACCACCTCGACGACCTTGGGCCGCTCCTCGTTGACCAAGGCCACCAGCTCGGCGCGCAAGCGGGCGTAGCCCTCGGGCGTGATGTAATTGCGCACGCCCTTGGGCAGGGCCGCCTGCTCGGGCGCGTCGTCGTCCCCGTCGGCGTCGGTTTCCTTCGTGAAAGCCTTGCTCATCTCACCCCCACGGCGACGGAGGATCTCAGGACTTTTCGAGATCCTTGCAGGAGGGCTTGCACACCATCTCGGTGCGACCCAGCACGCGCTTGGGCTGGAGCTGGTCGGGCGTGCGATGCTTGCCACACTTGAAGCACGAGCGGGTGTTGCCATTGCCCACGAAGGGCGAGCCACCCACCTTGGAGCGGTAGCGCAGCCCATCTTCCCTGATCTTGGTGGTGACCGGTTTGCTGCTCATGATTGGAAGCCTTCGGGTAGGGAACTGTCCTGCAACACGGCCCACGCCGCACAGCCTGCCGCGCCCCAGAGAACCGAAGCGCCTGGACCTCGAAGAGGCCAGACGTGCCAGCGGGCGGTGCGTAAAGCCAAGTGCAGCCGGTCGAGGACAGGAAAGCACGGCGCCAGGGCCGTGTCACGCCTTCGTTCGCAGGGCCCATGCCGCGGTGCTCTTGGCCGCGCCCCATGGAGCACCTTTGGCTGTGCGCAGGCGGTACGATGCGCTCTGCGAGCGACCGAATATTGTACCTCGCCTTGCCCTACCGCTGCAGGGCTCAGCGATGAAAACCTCGCCCCTGGCTCACCAGCCGGCGCAGCAACGGTGCTGGCTGCCAAGACGGGTCGGCCCCCGGTTCGGCGGCAAAGCGTTCCAAGCAGCGCAGCACCTCGGCCAGACCGACCGTGTCGGCGTAGAACATCGGCCCGCCCCGATGCTTCGGAAAACCATAGCCGTAGAGGTAGACCAGGTCGATGTCCGAGGCACGGGCTGCGATGCCCTCTTCCAGGATGCGTGCCCCCTCGTTGACCAAGGCATAGATGCAACGCTGCACCACCTCCTCGTCGCTGACGGCGCGCGGGGTGATGCCGTGGGCGGCTCGATAGTCGGCAATGAGCTGCTCGGTCACAGGATCGGGCAACGGCTCGCGGCTGCCAGGCTCATAGCGATACCAGCCCGCGCCGGTCTTTTGCCCGAAGCGGCCGGCCTCGCACAGCAGGTCGGCCACGATCGGTCGCATCGGCACCCCGGCCTCGGCCGCGCGCCGCTTGCGCGTGGCCCAGCCGATGTCCAAGCCGGCCAGATCGCCCATGCGGAACGGGCCCATGGCCATGCCGAACGCCTGCAAAGCCGCATCGACCTGCTGAGGCAAGGCCCCGGCATGGATCAGGCCCTGCGCGGCGGCCCCATAGCGGGCAAGCATGCGGTTGCCGATGAAACCGTCGCATACGCCCGAGACCACCGCCACTTTACCGATGGTCTTGGCCAGCGCCATGCTGGTGGCCAGCACATCCGGCGCCGTCTTGGCGCCGCGCACCACCTCGAGCAAGCGCATCACATGGGCCGGGCTGAAGAAATGCAAGCCCAGCACATCCTGTGGTCGCTTCGTGAATCCGGCGATGCGGTCGATGTCGAGGTAGGAGGTGTTCGAGGCCAAGATGGCGCCCGGCGGGACGACTTCATCGAGCGCCTTGAAGACCTTTTCCTTGACGCTCATGTCCTCGAACACCGCTTCGATGACGAGGTCGACTTGGCGCAAGGGCTCATGGTCGAGCGAAGGCTGGATCAAGGCCATGCGCGCTTCGACCTCGTCGGCCGTGAGCTTGCCTTTTTTCATCGAGTTCTCGTAGTTGCGGCGTATCGTGGCCAAGCCGCGATCGAGCGCCTCTTGTTTCATTTCCAGCAACACCACGGGCACACCGACATTGAGAAAGTTCATCGTGATGCCGCTGCCCATGGTGCCGGCACCGATCACGCCCACCTTGCGGATGGGTCGCAGAGGCGTGTCGGCCGGCACCCCGGGAATCTGTGATGCCAGGCGCTGGGCGTGCTCGATGAAGGCGGCCACCTCGGCCGCTACTTCGGCTTGGGGAGGACGGGAAGAATTGACACTGCTCATCAAAAACTCCACGGAAGAGAACACTCGCTGAAGATCATGGGATGGGTCTGGGCGCAGCACCGGATCTCGATCGCACCGGTCCTGGTGGTCTCATGACGCCCTGTGGCGCTCGCGCTCTTGCAGTTCGCGCCACATCACCTTGCCCGTGCCCGACTTGGGCAAGCTGTCGACGAACTCCACGATGCGCGGCACCTTGTAAGCGGCCATGTGCTGGTGCGACCAGTCGATGATTTGTTGTGCGCTCACTTGGCCGGCCGCCTCAGGCTTGCACACGATCAGGGCCTTGACGGTCTCGCCACGGCGCGGATCGATGGCGGCGATGACGCAAGCCTCTTGGACCGCCGGATGCTGGTACAGCAAGGACTCCACTTCCGCGGGCCAGACCTTGAAGCCCGCGGCGTTGATCATGCGCTTGAGCCGGTCGACGAAAAAGAAGTAGCCGTCCTCGTCCGTGGTGCCCAGGTCGCCGGTGCGCAAGAAGCGCTTGCCATCGATCTCGACGAAGGCTGCGGCGGTGGCTTCGGGCTGGTTCCAGTAGCCCAGCATCACCTGCGGCCCGTGCACGACGATCTCACCCACCTCCCCAGGGGGCAGCTCGCGCCAGGTCGTCGGGTCCACCACACGCGCGTCCACATCGAACAACGGTACGCCCAGGCACTGGGCCTTCGGGGCATCGGGCGGGTTGCTGTGCGTGGCGGCCATGGTCTCGGTCATGCCATAGCCCTCGCCATAGCGCAGCCCCAGCTTGTGTTCGAGTGCATGGGCCACAGCCTTGGGCATGGCCGCTCCGCCACCGGCGATACGCCGCAGGCTGCTGAGGTCGTACTCGGACAGGCGCGGATTGGTCACGAAATCGATCGCCATCGCCGTGATCAGGCCCAGACCATACACACCGTACTTCTGCACACACAGAGCGCAAACATCCCGATCCCAACGCGGCAAGATCACGACGGTGCTGCCGGTGTACAGCGGTCCATTCATGCCCGATTGCATGCCGGTGACATGGAACAATGGCAGCACGGCCATGCCCACCTGCCCCGCATGGGTCTTCCACCAGATGCTGCCGGCCACCACGTTGTACATGGTGGTGCGATGGGTGTGCATGCAGCCTTTGGGGCGCCCCGTGGTGCCGGAGGTGTAGGGCATCACGGCCAGATCGTCCGGGCCGGCGAGGATGGGACCGGGACGCAGATTTGCAGCGATCACCTCGTTCCATGCGACGACACCGGCAGTGGCCCACGTCATGCGTGGGGCCGCCACGAACTCCGGCACCGGCAGATCGGTGGGCTCGGTCGCGTAGTCACTGTAGGTGGCCACGATGAGGTGATCGAGCAGACCACCCAGCAAAGGCGCCATGCGTGCGTACAAATCCTGGGCCACGAAGGCCACGCGCGCGCCGCTGTCGCGCGCGTAGTGTTCCAGCTCGGCCGTGAGGTTCATCGGATTGACCGGCACGACCACCGCATCGGCACGCAAAATGCCATAGTAGGCCAGCATGAACTGAGGGCTGTTTTGCAGGTCCAGCAGCACCCGGTCTCCTTTGCGCACCCCGCAGACCTGCTGCAAATAGCCCGCGATGCGCTCGGTCTCGTCCTGAAAACGCGCAAAGCTCAGTGGCGTGTCGTAGAAGATCAGGAACGGCTTGTCGGGGTAGCGCATCGCCGACACCTCGACGTTGCGATACAGATGCGTTTGCGGCACGTACAGGTGTCGCGTGGCGTGTTCGGGCCAAAAAGCGAAGTGCCGATCGGACATGACGAATGTCTTCCCGTGGATGGATCGAAAGGTGCGGCGCGCCGCAGGCGCCCGCACGGTCGCACCCGATCGTAGTGAGCATGTACCGCCGGGTAAAGCCTGCCAGATGAGGGTATGCATCGAGGCACCCCGTCACCTTGGCGACACCGCAGCGTCCACTGTCCCGCCCTGCGATCCGCACCCACGCTTGGGTTCACAATCGCGACGTTTCCTTCGCACGAGGAGGCTTCGATGCATGCGGATGCGCCCTATGCCGAGTGGATCGGTCGATCCGAGCACCGGCACGACATCCTCACCCCAGGCCCCGTGGCCGCCCTGGCCGCCACGCTGGACCGGGACGATCCCCCACCCCGCCCCGGCGATGCGCTGCCGCCGCTGTGGCACTGGCTGTACTTCTTGCCCCTGCATCGGCACAGCGAGCTGGGACCAGACGGTCACGCCAGACGTGGCGACTTCCTGCCGCCGGTGCCCTTGCCACGGCGCATGTGGGCCGGCGGGCGCTTGAATTTCGTCGAGCCGCTTCGCATCGGCGAGCCGGTGCAGCGCTTCTCGCGCATCACGGCGATCCGCTCGACACGGGGCCGCTCGGGCGAGCTGGTGTTCGTCACCGTGCGCCATGAGATCCACCATGCCGGGCGTCTGGCCCTGGAGGAAGAGCATGACATCGTTTACCGCGAGGCGCCCAGACCCGAGGTGGAGGCCGCCGCAGTCCGGAATGCGCCGACGCAAGCCGCCCCCCACGCGGTCCACTCCCGCACGATCAGGCCCGACTCCGTGCTGTTGTTCCGCTACTCGGCGCTGACCTTCAACGGGCACCGCATCCATTACGACCGGGCTTACGCCACCGAGGTCGAGGGCTATCCGGGTTTGGTCGTGCACGGCCCGCTCATTGCCACGCTGCTGCTGGACTTGCTGCGCCGCGAACATCCTTCGGCCCATGTGCGCCGGTTCGGCTTTCGAGCCCTGCGTCCGCTGTTCGACATCCACCCGTTTTCGCTGCACGCCGCCCCGCCCATCGAGGGCAGCATGCGGCTGTGGGCCACCGATCATGAAGGCACCTTGGCCATGACGGCCGCGGCTCATGTGTCCTGAGCCCGGGCCGCGGCTATGGCTCTCGCTGGCGAGCCCTGCGCTGAAGAAACGGCCTTCATATGCGGCACAATCCCGCCACCCGATCAGATCGGGCCATTCTTTGAACTCTGACTTTGAACGCATGAACAAGACCGAACTGGTTGAACACCTGGCTTCCAAGCACGATCTGTCCAAGGCCGAAGCCGGCCGCATCCTGGACACCCTGCTCGATGCGATCGTCACCACCGTCAAGAAGGGCGGTGCCGTGACCCTGCCGGGCTTCGGCTCCTTCAAGCAGCATGCCCGCGCCGCTCGCAATGGGGTGAACCCGGCCACGGGCGACAAGATCAAGATCGCTGCGGCCAAGCTGCCCAAGTTCACCCCGGGCGCCGGCTTCAAGGCCGCCGTGGACCCCAAGGCCGCGGCCCGCAAAGCCGCCAAGGCCACGGCTGCGAAGGCTGCGCCCACGAAGGCCGCCAAGAAGGGCAAGTGACGTTCTCGGGCCTGCGGGCCCGACAGGACCTCGAAAAGCCGGCTCCTGCCGGCTTTTTTGCGCCCAGACCCAGCCAGCGCCTCTGGCGCTGCGCGTTGTTCACACTCATGGAGGATCAGTAGGTTTCCAAATGAAGCCGTCCCTCGCGCTTGAGGGTCGAGCCCAAAGCCTCCCAAGACAAACCCGCCTGCAGGGCCACGTCGCGCAAGGCCAGCAGTACGCCTTCCTCCATGCTTTTGAGCCCGCAGACATAGATGAACGTGTCGGGGCTGCGCAGCAGCTCGGCCAAGTCGACCGCGCGTTCGCGCATCAGATCCTGCACATAGCGCTTCGGGGCGCCCGGCGTGCGGGAGAATGCCAAGTTGACGTCGATGAAATCCTTCGGCAGCTTCATCAGCGGTCCGAAGTAAGGCAGTTCCTCTTTCGTGCGCGCACCGAAAAACAGCATGAGCTTGCCGCCATCGAACTTGCCGCTGGCACGCAATCGACGACGCCACTCGGTCATCGCGCGCATGGGTGCACTGCCTGTGCCAGTGCAGATCATCACGATGTTCGAGCGCGGGTGGTTGGGCATCAGGAAACTGGCCCCGAAAGGCCCGATCACCTGCACCGTATCGCCGACTTTCAAATCGCACAGGTAATTGGACGCCACACCGCGGACCGGCCGGCCTTGGTGGTCCATCGTCACCCGCTTGACAGTGATCGACACGTTGTTGTATCCGGGGCGCTCTCCGTTGCGAGGGCTGGCGACGGAATACTGGCGTGCGTGATGCGGTTTGCCTTGGGCGTCCACCCCAGGCGGGATGATGCCGATGGACTGCCCCTCCAACACTGGAAACGGCATGGCTCCGAAATCCAGCACGATGTGATGGGTCTCGTTCTCCGTGCCCGCTTCGTTGACACGGACATTGCCCGCCACGATGGCCGTGGTGGGATTCTTTGGGCCATAGAGGTTGGTGTAGGCATGAGCAGCCGACCAAGGCGGCACCACCGAACCGTATGTGGCTGCATTCAGGGGCAGCTCCCCCTCGAGCACACTTGACGCCGAGGCCGTCTCCAGGCGAAGAGGTGCCACATCGTCGGGCCGCGCGACCCCGGCAGCCCCCAGTTGATCTTCCGTGAGCTCCGGCGGCAGTTCGTCCCAGGTGAACTGCTCCTCGATGGTATAGGCCAGCGCCCGGGGCATGGTGCGCCAGTTGTCAATGGCACCGGTCGGGCAGGGCGGCACACAGGCCATGCAGGCATTGCAGACATCGGCGCGCACCACATAGTTTCGATCATCGTGCGTGATGGCGCCGACCGGACAGGTTGCCTCGCAAGTGTTGCAGCGGATGCAGATCTCCGGGTCGATCAGGTGCTGCTTGATGACGACCGTCTGCGTAGCCATGTCCATGGTGGTTCCTTGGGCCGCGTCAGTTGAAGCGGACGTACTCGAAATCCACGGGCTGGCGGTTAATGCCCATCACGGGCGGAGCAATCCAGTTGGCGAACTTTCCGGGCTCCACCACTCGCCCCATGAGCGACGCCACAAAGGCACGGTCGTCGTCGTTGGCCAGCCACTCATCCTTCCGTGCATCCCATTCGGCCTGCGAGACCACGCGGCCTTCGGGTGACACGCGCACGCCCGACAGAGATCCGATCTGCCTGTTGAACGCCTTGTGCGGCACCGTCAGCCTGAAGGGCAGGCCTGCCTTCTCGATCACCTTGTTCCAGCGTGACACGCCAGCCATCGAGTCCTTGATGTAATCGTCTCGCAAGACTTCGTTGAGCGCGTTGAGCATGGGCACCTCTTTCTCGACGAGTTGCCCATCGCGCACTTCCAGCACCCGATAGCTGTCGTGCTTGAGACGGTGATCGTCGGTGCGCTTGCCCTCCTCGTAGCGGCCCTTCAGGCCCGAGGTGTAGAAGGTCGCGGCATTCGAGGACTCGTCCGCGCCGAACAGGTCGATCGTGACGCTGTAATGGAAGTTCAGGTAACGCTGGATCGTGGGTAGGTCGATCACGCCAGCAGCACGAATCCGCGCTGGATCGTCGGTCTTGAGCTGATTCATGACCTCACAGGTGCGCTGGATCACCCGCGACACACCGGACTCACCGACGAACATGTGATGAGCCTCTTCCGTGAGCATGAAGCGGGTCGTGCGCGCCAACGGGTCGAAGCCCGACTCGGCCAATGCGCTCAACTGAAACTTGCCGTCCCGATCCGTGAAATAGGTGAACATGAAGAAGCTCAGCCAGTCGGGTGTCTTTTCGTTGAAAGCACCCAGGATGCGCGGGTTGTCCTGGTCGCCCGAGCGGCGCTCCAGCAGAGCTTCGGCCTCTTCGCGGCCATCGCGGCCAAAGTAGCGGTGCAGCAGGTAGACCATTGCCCACAGATGACGGCCCTCCTCCACATTGACCTGGAAGAGGTTGCGCAGGTCGTACAGCGATGGCGCCGTCAACCCCAAATGGCGCTGCTGCTCGACCGACGCGGGTTCGGTATCGCCCTGTGTGACGATGATGCGTCGCAAATTGGCCCGGTGTTCGCCGGGAACCTCTTGCCAGGCATCCTCGCCCAGGTGGTCGCCAAAATGGATCTTGCGTCCTTCTTCCTTGGGGTTGAGGAAGATGCCCCAACGGTAATCTGGCATCTTCACGTAGCCGAACTGCGCCCAGCCCTGCGGATCCACACTGACTGCAGTGCGCAGGTAGACGTCGAAGTTGTGCGAGCCCACGGGCCCCATATCGCCCCACCAGCTCAGGAAATTGGGTTGCCATTGCTCGAGTGCACGCTGCAAGGTGCGATCTTCGGACAAGTTGACGTTGTTGGGGATCTTTTCGCTGTAGTTGATGCCAGTCATACAAGCTCTCCGCATCGGGGAATCAAACGGGGGACATGAGTGGAATAGCAAGGCTCAGACGCGGTTCAGATCGAACACCGCTTTGTCACCCTTGCCGTAGACCTTGAGCGCGCCCTTTTCGCCGACAGCATTGGGGCGTTGAAAGATCCAGTTCTGCCATGCACTGAGGCGGCCGAAGATGCGCGTCTGCATCGTTTCCCGGCCGGCAAAACGCAGGTTGGCCTCCATGCCGGTGAGAGCATCGGGCGACATCGCCACACGCTCTTCAATGGCCAGACGAACCTCGTCATCCCAGTCGAGATCGTCCGGCGCCGAGGTCACCAAGCCCAGCGCCAGCGCCTGGCCAGCATCCAGCGCCTGGCCGATTGCAGCACGGCTGGCGGCCAGCGCTGCGTCCTCCTCATAGAAGCGGCGTGCCAGCCGCGATTGGCCATTGACCATGGGGTAGGCGCCGAAGTTGAGCTCGCTCAAGTGCAGGCGCGGCGCTCGCGCAGGGTCCTCAGGCAGGGCCAGCATGTAGATGCGATCGGCAGCGAAAGCCAGCTCAGCCAGCGTGCCCGCAAAACATGAACCGGGTTCGATCAGCGCAAACAAGCTGCGCGAAGACACGTCCAGTCGAGCCAACGTGCGGCGCAACAGCCCTGTCACCTCTCGCACGAACCAATGGTTGCGATGGGACTGCAGGGCGGCATCGCAAGCCAGCACGGCCTGAGCATCCCCCTCGGTCTTGAGCAGCCAAGTGCCAATGTCCGGCTCGTTGGTGCGCATCTCCAAGATCGCATCGTCCAGCTCGCGCGCCATCTGCATCGGCCACCAGGTCGCCCCCGCGGCTTTGATGCCAGCCAAGTCGGTGGGCGGCGGCGTCGAAGGCGCTTTCACGGTGAAGGTGGCGATGCGGCCAGATCGGTCGATCTGTACGTCCACATATGAATAGCGAATCGCATCGGCCTCGTAACGGCGCTGCAATGGCACCAAGGCCACGCCCTCGGCTTCGGCAGGGCGATCGCTGAGCGCCGCCAGCCGGAGGGCCCGCTCGTGCACGACTTGTGCGAACTGGGCCGGCTTGGCGATCGCGTCCACCAGACGCCAATCCACCGCGCGCTGGCCACGCACGCCTTCGGTGGTGGTGCAAAAGATGTCGGCCAAGTCGTGACGCACCCGACGCTTGTCGGTCAATCGAGTGAGACCTCCCGTTCCAGGCAGCACGCCCAGCAGCGGCACTTCAGGCAGTGCCACCGAGGACGAACGATCATCCACCAGCACGATGTCGTCGCAAGCCAGCGCCAGCTCATAGCCCCCACCCGCACAGGCTCCATTGATCGCGGCCACGAACTTCAAACCACTGTGGCGGCTGGAATCCTCGATGCCATTGCGCGTCTCGTTGGTGAACTTGCAGAAGTTCACCTTCCATCCATGGCTGGACAAACCCAACATGAAGATGTTGGCACCAGAGCAAAAGATGCGCTCCTTCAGGCTGGTGATGATGACGGCGCGCACCTCGGGGTGCTCGAAGCGGATGCGATTGAGCGCATCGTGCAGCTCGATGTCCACGCCCAAGTCATAAGAGTTCAGCTTGAGCTTGTAGCCGGGCCGCAGCCCCCCTTCCTCCGCCACGTCCATCGCCAACGTGGCGATGGCGCCCTCAAAGCTCAGCTTCCAATGCTTGTAGCGGGAAGGATCGGTCTGGTAGTCCACGCGGGCGGTGTCGGTCATCTCGGGCTCCTGTCCAAACATGCATCAACGTGCATGCAAAAAGTCAATGACTGCACGATAGTGCATGTCATCCACCGCGTCAAGGCGAACACATCCGAACAAACCCGGAGACGGGCCGACTCCATCAGCCCATGAGGACGGGGGGACGCCGGCGCTCAGACCGACCAGTCCACCAAGCCAGCTGCATGGCGCACGGCAGTGCGCAAGCCGGCGAAGCTGGCCTCCAGCGAATGGCCGCTGGTGTTGTAGCTGAGGTCGGCTTTGGCGTAGAACGCCGCACGCCCGGCCAGAATGCGCTTGAGGTCGTCCATCGCCTCCTTGCTGCCAGACATGGGACGGAAGTCCCCCTGGGCGACGACGCGCTTCATGTGGTCTTCGGGCTCGGCTTGCAGCCAGATGGTGTAGCAGTGTGTCAGCAGCAGGTTGAAGGTAGAGGGCTCGGACACCAGCCCCCCGGGGGTGGCGATCACCACCTCGGGATAAATCTGGATCGTCTCCTCCAGCGCACGCCGCTCATAGCGCCGGTAGGCATTGGTGCCATACAGAGAGTGAATCTCGACGATGCTACAACCGGCGACCTTCTCGATTTCGCGGCTGAGTTCGACGAAGGGATAACCCAGGTCTTCGGCCAGCATCTTCCCCAGCGTGGATTTGCCCGCCCCGCGCAGCCCGATGAGGGCGATGCGGGCCAGGCGGGAGCGTCGATCCCCACCCGAACCGAAGAGCTCGGCGAGCTTGAGACGGGCGCGATGCAGCTCGACCTCCGAGCGACCTTCCAGCAGCTCGCGAATGAGCAGCCACTCCGGCGTGGAGGTCGTGACATCCCCGATCAGCTCGGCCAAGGGACACTGCAGAGCCTGCGCCACTTGCTGCAGGATCAGGATCGAGGCATTGCCGGTGCCCAGTTCTAGATTGGCCAAGTGACGTTCAGAAATACCAGCGGCCTGCGCCGTCGCCTTGCGCGTCAACCCCCGTCGCGCCCGAACGGTACGGATGCGTTCCCCCAGGGCTACCAAGAAGGGCTCTTTGGACAGCCCCTCCTGCGCCCTCATGTCGCTCATGTCCACGATCGGTCCCTCCACATGCAGGGGTGGTGGTGCTCAGGATTTTCCCCAACATGCATTATTTTGCTTGACATCTCACAAACCAGGCGCGTATTGTTGGGACCACATGCACGATACTTCATACCTGTCCAAGATTCAAGGCCCACAAGCGCGCCCGATCATAGGCCGGGAGCTCCGGTTGGCGGACGCTGGGGAACCTCGACGGAGACCCATCCATGCGCGACACGTTTGATGCACTGGTGCGAACGATAACGCAGGCCCTCGCAAAACGCCCATTGGACGCGCCCCTGCAGCACTGGTTGAACGAGACCTACGGCATCCACAGCGATTGGTACCTAGAAATGAGTCAAGCCTGCCGCCTGGGCGTGGCCGAAGGCTGGCTGTGCAAACACCAGGCCGAGAACGTCCCACGACTGCGGTATGGCCGTGTGGTGCGACCTGGCCCCGAGACGGCCGGCTTTTCGGTGGACGTGGTGGACATGGACGATTGCATCGGTCCGCACCATCGCCACCCCAACGGCGAAATCGATCTGGTGATGCCGCTGACGCCCACGGCACGCTTCGATGGCCAGGGAGCGGGCTGGAAAGTCTATCCCCCTGGCAGTGCCCACAGCCCCACTGTCACCCAGGGGAGAGCCCTGGTGCTTTACCTGCTGCCCGAAGGGCGCATCGAATTCACCGCATCATGAGCTCATTGCTGCCCAATTACTGGGCCGGACGCTGGCAGTACGGCACCGGCCCTGGCATCCCGCTGATGGACCCGGTACTGGGCCAGGAACTCGTCCGGGTGTCCAGCGACGGATTGGATCTCGAACAAGGCCTGGCCCATGCCAGAGAGGTGGGCGGCCCTGCGTTGCGCGCATTGAGCTACCGCGAACGCGCCGACCTGTTGAGCCGAGTCGGCGAGGTGCTGCAAGCCCATCGCGAGGCGTATTTCGAGATCGCCATCGCCAACTCAGGCACCACCCGCAAAGACAGCAGCATTGACATCGATGGCGCGATCTACACGCTCGGTCAGTACGCCCGCTGGGGGCAGTCGCTGGGACAGGCGCGTGTGCTGCTGGACGGGCCAGGCTGCAACCTGGCCAGAGGTGGAGCCTTCGCCAGTCGGCACGTGCTCACACCGACGCGTGGCGTGGCCTTGTTCATCAACGCTTTCAATTTCCCGGCCTGGGGGCTGTGGGAAAAAGCAGCACCGGCCTTGCTCAGCGGTGTGCCGGTGGTGGTCAAGCCGGCCACGGCCACGGCCTGGCTTGCGCAACGGATGGTGGCCGACGTGGTGGCCGCCGGTGTGTTACCTGCGGGTGCGCTGTCGGTGCTGTGCGGCAGCTCACGCGGTTTACTCGACACGTTGCAACCCTTTGATGTACTGTCCTTCACCGGCTCGGCTCAGACCGCCGCGCTCATCCGCAGCCATCCGGCCGTCGCACAAGCATCGGTGCGCGTCAACATTGAAGCCGACAGCCTGAACTCGGCAATCTTATTGCCCGATGCCACTCCCGATTCCCAGGCCTTCGAGCTGCTGGTGAGCGAAGTGGTACGCGAAATGACAGTGAAGTCGGGCCAGAAGTGCACCGCGATCCGCCGCATCTTCGTCCCAGAGGCTTGCTTCGACGCGGCCGCCGAGGCCATCGTGGCCCAGCTCGAGCTTGTTTCGGTGGGCAACCCGCGCAATGAATCCGTGCGCATGGGCGCCCTGGTCAACCGTGAGCAGCTGGGCTCGGTGCGAGAAGGCCTGGCTGCGCTGCAATCGCAGACCGAAGTCTTGCACGACGGCAACGACCATGCCCTGATCGATGCCGACCCGGCAGTAGCCTCCTGCATCGGCCCCACCCTGCTGGCCACACGCCATCCGCAAGACGCTCACCGGGTGCACGACACCGAAGTCTTCGGCCCCGTGGCCACTTTGATGCCCTATCGCTCACTCGACGAGGCTCTGAGTCTGGTGCACCGCGGTCAAGGCTCGCTGGTGACCTCACTGTACGGCGCGCAGCCCCAGACCCTGGCCGACATGGCGCTGGCGCTGGCCGACAGCCACGGTCGCGTGCATGTCGTCTCGCCCGACGTGGCGGCCGCACACAGCGGCCACGGCAATGTGATGCCTCAGTCCTTGCATGGTGGCCCTGGCCGAGCCGGTGGTGGAGAAGAACTCGGCGGCCTCAGGGCCTTGGGGTTCTACCACCGCCGCAGTGCCATCCAAGCCTCCCCCAGCGTGTTGGCCGAAGTGCTGCCGCAAGGCACTGCCTGGACGGTGGATTGAGCGCATCTTTCACAGAACAGAGCGATCGAGGAGACGAGCCATGACCCTGCCCCCCGCACCACCGCCAACCTTCAACTTTGCACAGCACCTCATCGAACGCAACGCAGGCCGCGGCGACAAAACCGCTTACATCGACGACCAGGGCAGCATCACCTACAGCGAACTCGCCGACCGCGTGCGCCGCATGGCCACCGCCCTGCAAGCGCTGGGGCTGCGCCGCGAAGAACGTGTGCTGCTGCTGATGCATGACAACATCGATTGGCCCGTATGCTTTCTGGGCTCGCTTTATGCTGGAGTCGTGCCGGTGGCCGTCAACACCTTGCTCACCGCCAACGACTATGCCTACATGCTGGGCCACAGCCGCGCCCGCGCGGCCCTCGTATCGGCTGCGCTGCTGCCAGCGCTACAGGCCGCCATGGACCAGGCCGCGCATGAAGTACAGCACGTGATCGTCTCCCAGCCCTCGGGCGAACGGCTTGCGGGATTACCTACTCTGAGCACACTGCTGCAGGCCCACGCACCGGCCCCCCGCCCCGCTTCCACGATGGCCGACGAACCGGCATTCTGGCTGTACTCCTCGGGATCGACAGGACGGCCTAAGGGCACAGTGCACACCCATGCCAACCCCTACTGGACCGCTGAGCTCTACGGACGTGCGGTACTGGGCCTGCAAGAATCAGATACGGTGTTCTCCGCCGCCAAACTTTTCTTCGCTTATGGGCTGGGCAATGCGCTGAGCTTCCCTTTGAGCGTGGGGGCCAGCGTCGTCCTGATGGCCGAGCGTCCCACCCCCGAAGCATGCTTCAAGCGCCTGATCGAGCACCGTCCCACGATCTTCTGCGGCGCCCCCACTGGCTATGCCGGCATGCTGGCCTCGCCGGCACTGCCTTCGCGCTCACAGGTCGCGCTGCGTTTGTGCTCATCGGCCGGCGAGGCCTTGCCGCAGGACATCGGCGAGCGCTTCACCGCCCACTTCGGCTGCGAGATCATCGATGGCATCGGCTCGACCGAGATGCTGCACATCTTCCTGTCAAACCGTCCCGGAGACGTGCGCTATGGCACCACGGGCAAGCCGGTGGAAGGTTATGAGATCGAGTTGCGTGGCGAGGACGGCCGCCCAGTGCCTGACGGGCAGATCGGAGACCTCTATATCCGTGGCCCGAGCGCTGCGCTGATGTACTGGAACAACCGCGAGAAGTCTCGCGAAACCTTTCAAGGCGCCTGGACCAAGAGCGGCGACAAGTACAGTCGAGACGCCCAGGGTTATTACACCTATGCAGGCCGCAGTGACGACATGCTCAAGGTCAGCGGCCAGTATGTGTCCCCCTTCGAAGTAGAAGCCACACTGGTGCAGCATCCAGCCGTGCTCGAAGCCGCGGTGATCGGCATCACCGACGCGCAAGGCTTGACCAAGACCAAGGCTTTTGTGGTGCTCAAGCCCGATCGCAAGCCCGATGCGTCTTCGCTCGAGGCCGAGCTCAAAAGCTTCGTCAAAGATCGGCTCGCTCCGCACAAGTACCCTAGAGCGATCGAGTTCGTCGAAGAGCTTCCCAAAACGGCCACCGGCAAGATCCAACGATTCCGCCTGCGCGAACGAGAGGCACGGGGAGCGGCGGCATGAATGAACGGCCCTTGGCACCGCAAAGCGCCACCCAATTCGCCAACGTGCGCTGGCGCGGTCATGAGCACCTCATCGAATACGTCTGGATCGCTCCTCAACGTCGCCAACAGCCCTTGCTCGTGTTCTTGCACGAAGGCTTGGGCTCGGTAGCCATGTGGAAGGACTTCCCCCGCACCTTGTGCGAAGCAGCAGGCTGCCGTGGCTTGGTCCTGTCGCGCTGGGGCTACGGGCAGTCCAGCCCGCGCGCCAGCCACGAGCGCTGGCCGGTCGATTTCATGCATCAGCAAGCGCGCGACTTCCTGCCTCGCTTTTTCGAAACCCTGGATTTGGACACCGCCGCCACCCCCCCTTGGTTCTACGGCCACAGCGACGGCGGATCGATCGCGCTGATCTATGCGGCCAGCCGACCGGAGCATGTCGCCGGCCTGGTCGTGGCCGCTCCCCACACCTTTGTCGAGGATTTGACAATTTCCAGCATCGAAAAAGCCAAGGACGGCTACGTCACCACCGACTTGCGCAGCAAGCTCGCGCGCTATCACGCCGATCCGGACTCGGCCTTCTGGGGCTGGAACGATGTGTGGCTCGACCCAGCGTTCCGCCAGTTCGACATCCGCCCCCTGCTGAAGTCCATCGGCTGCCCTGTGCTGGCTGTACAAGGCCGCGAAGACGAATACGGTACCCTGGCTCAAATCGAGGCCATCGCACAGTCCGTCCCGCAAGCAGAACTGTTCGAATTGATCGACTGCGGACACTCGCCACACCGCGACCAGCCCGACGCCCTGATCCGCAAGGTATGCGATTTCATGCACCGGCACCGCGCACGGCCGGTCGCCGGTCGACTCACCCCCTGATCCCAGCCCCACCATTGAGAGGAGACAAACCATGACCCCATTGCGCCTCACCCGAACCCTGCTGGCAACGGCCTTGGCTGCAGTGCTGAGCACCGCCGCACAAGCTCAGAACGACAAGATCAAGATCGGTCTGATGCTGCCCTACACCGGAACTTATGCGGCCTTGGGCACGGCCATCGAGAACGGCTTCCGACTGTACCTCGACGAGAACGGTGGCAAGCTGGCCGGCCGAGAAGTGGAATTCTTCAAGGTGGACGACGAATCCGATCCAGCCAAGGCCCCCGAAAACGCAAACAAGCTGGTCAAACGTGACCAAGTCGATGTACTCGTGGGCACCGTGCACTCCGGGGTGGCCATGGGCATGGCCAAAGTGGCCAAAGACACCAACACCTTGCTGATCGTGCCCAACGCGGGCGCCGACGCCATCACCGGGCCGCTGTGTGCCCCCAACATCTTCCGCACATCCTTTACCAATTGGCAGCCGGCCTACGCCATGGGCTTGGTGGCAGCCGAGAAGTTCAAACACAAGACTGCCGTGACACTGACCTGGAAGTACGCCGCAGGTGATGAATCGGTGCGGGGCTTCAAGGAAGGTTTCGAATCCAAAGGGGGTAAGGTGATCAAGGAGCTCAGCCTGCCCTTCCCCAATGTCGAGTTCCAGGCTCTTCTCACCGAGATTGCCGCGCTCAAGCCCGATGCGGTGTACGTTTTCTTCGCCGGCGGTGGCGCGGTCAAGTTCGTCAAGGACTATGCCGCCGCCGGCCTGAAGGACAAGATCCCGCTGTACGGTGCCGGCTTCCTGACCGATGGCACACTGGAAGCGCAAGGCGAAGCCGCCAACGGACTGTTCACGACCCTGCACTACGCCGACGACCTGCCGCTCATCAAAGACAAGGCCTTCCGCTTCGCCTACGCCAAGACCTACAAACTTCAGCCCGATGTCTACGCCGTGCAAGGCTATGACGCTGCCCAGCTACTGGCCGCAGGGCTGAAAGCCGCCGGCGGCGACATCAAAAAGCGCGACGCCGTGGTGCAAGGCATGCGCACGGCCAAGATCGACAGCCCGCGAGGCATGTTCACGATGTCCAAGGCGCACAACCCGATTCAAGACATTTATCTGCGCAAAGTGGACAACAAGATGAACCGCTCGGTCAGCATCGCCGTCAAGCAACTGGAAGACCCTGCACGCGGCTGCAAGATGTGATCGACCTCTCCAGATCCTCGGCCACCGCATCGGCGGCCGCGCCGCGTGCAACTGGTGCAACGCCGCCGAGACGGTGGAAGCCGTCTCGGCGATCCTCGATCACACAGACTTCCCCATGGACTCGACGACATTTCTGATCCAATGCCTCAACAGCGTGCAATACGGGCTGCTGCTGTTTTTGGTAGCCAGCGGGTTGACGCTGATCTTCGGCATCATGGGTGTGATCAACCTGGCCCATGGCAGCTTCTACATGATCGGGGCCTACCTGGCCTTCACACTGTCGTCGCTGACGGGTCACTTCGCATTGGCTTTGGTGCTGGGCATCTTGCTGGCCGTGGTGCTGGGCTATCTGCTCGAATGGGGATTTTTCAGCTACCTGTACGAACGTGAGCACCTGCAACAAGTGCTGATGACCTATGGACTGATCTTGGTCTTCGAGGAACTGCGCAGCATCCTCGTCGGCGATGACGTTCACGGCGTACCCGTGCCAGCCTGGTTGTCTGGCGGCATCGAGATCGGTCATGGCATGAGCTACCCCGTCTACCGGCTGTTCATCTCGGGCGTGTGTTTGGCCGTGGCGCTAGGCATGTACCTGATCATCAAACGCACTCGACTGGGCATGATGGTGCGCGCCGGCGCCACCAACCGAGAAATGGTGCAGTCTCTGGGCATCAATATCTCGCTCCTTTATCGCTTTGTGTTCGCCGCTGGGGTCGCTTTGGCCGTGCTGGCCGGCATGATCGCCGCTCCCGTCAGCTCGGTTTACCCCGGTATGGGCAGCTCGGTGCTCATCATCTGCTTCGTGGTGGTGGTCATAGGCGGCATCGGCTCGATCAAAGGAGCCTTGCTGGCTGCGCTGCTCATCGGCTTCGTCGACACCTTCGGCAAGGTGTTTTGGCAGCAAGCCGCCGGAGCGCTGATCTACCTGATGATGGCCCTCATCCTGCTATGGAAGCCAGAAGGCCTGTTCAAGCAGGGAACCTGAGGCCCACCGACCCTCGAGGAATTGCCAATGAAAACCCCCGTTGTGTGGTCGTGGATCGCGGCTTTTGCGATGCTGGCCCTTCTGCCTCTGCTGCCCGAGCCCATCGGTACACCCTTTCACATCGAACTGGGCGCCAAGGTCGCCATCATGGCCATCTTCGCGCTCAGCTTGCAACTGTTGGTGGGCTACACCGGCCTGGTCAGCCTGGGCCATGCCGCGTTTTTTGGCTTCGCAGCCTACACGGTGGCACTGCTGGCGCCATCATCCGATGCGGGCAATGGCTGGCTGCTGTTGGGTGCGGCCGTTGGCGCTTCGACCTTGTTGGCCTTGCTGATCGGCTCGCTGGTGATGCGCACGCGCGGCATTTACTTCATCATGGTAACGCTGGCCTTTGCTCAACTCGTTTACTTCATCGTGCACGACACCCGCTATTTCGGCGGCAGTGATGGCACGTATATCTACTTCAAACCCGAGTTCACCCTCATGGGGTGGCCCCTCGTGGACCTCGATCAACCCAGGCAGTTCTACTGGTTCACGCTGGCCATGCTGGCGTTGACGGTAGGCTCGCTCGCCCTGCTGCTTCGCTCGCGACTGGGGCACGCCCTCGTGGGCATCAAGCACAACGAGCAGCGCATGCGTGCCGCTGGCTACGCCACCACGGCCTACAAACTCGCCAGCTTCGTCATTGGCGGCGCTTTCGCCGGGCTGGCAGGCTTTCTGTACGCAGCTCAACACGGGTACGTAAACCCTGAATTGCTCTCGTGGCACAAGTCCGGCGATGCCTTGCTGATGGTCATTCTCGGCGGCCTGGGCAGCCTGGCCGGCGCAGTGGTCGGCGCAGCTTCTTTCGTCCTGCTGGCCGAATGGTTCCAAGACTTGACCAAACATTGGCAGTTGCTGATGGGCAGCTTCATCATCGGGCTGGTCGCCCTGCTGCCACAGGGTATTGCCGGCGGTGTGGTGCATCTGTGCCGACGCCGAACGCCATCATCGCTGCGCCACGCGGAATCTGCACGCCCTCACCCCGATGACATAGACAAGCAGGCGCTTCCTCTGTCGCCTGCGCCACCGGGAGCGGGCTCGCACCAAGCTTGACGTCGTCGCTGCCCCGTCATGAACATCTCGCCCTCCACCTCCAACACGAGTTCAGCCTGGCTCAGCGCCCGCAATCTGACTCGACGATTCGGCGCACTGGCCGCCGTCTCCGATGTGAACCTCGATCTCCACGGCGACCAGATCCACGCCGTCATCGGGACCAATGGCGCTGGCAAGTCCACTTTGATCAACCTGCTGTCGGGAGAACTTCCCGCCAGCGCAGGCCAAGTGATGCTCGATGGACGAGACATCACCAGATGGTCCCAACCTCGGCGCGCGCAAGCCGGCCTGGGCCGCAGCTATCAGCGCAATAACATCTTCCTGCCACTGAGCGTGCGCGAGAACTGCCGCCTTTCGGCTCAGATCCATCACCAGAAGCCCTGGTGCGTCTGGGAGTCCGCTCAGCATTGCCGATGGAGCACTCAGCGCGCTGACGAAGCCATGGAACGCGCAGGGCTCAGCGCAATGGCCGACCATCCGGCCGCCAGCCTTTCACATGGTCAGAAGCGGCAGCTCGAAGTGGCCATGTGTCTGGCCACGCAGCCGCGCGTACTGCTGCTGGACGAGCCCCTGGCCGGCATGGGCCCGGAAGAATCTCAGCGCATGCTCAACCTGTTGCGCGAGCTGCGCAGCGGTCACGCCATCTTGCTGGTGGAGCACGACATGGACGCGGTGTTTGCTGTGGCCGATCGCATCACCGTGATGGTCAACGGAAGCGTACTGGCTTCTGGCTGCCCCGAAGATGTACGCGCCAACTCCGATGTGCAGGCAGCCTACCTCGGCGAACATTGAGCACGGCCATGGACACCCTGATCGAAGCCACTGGCCTGCATGCCTGGTACGGCAGCAGCCACATCTTGCACAACGTGGATTTCTCCCTGGCGCGCGGCGAAACCGTGGGCCTGCTCGGCCGCAACGGCATGGGCAAATCCACATTGATCCGCAGCCTCTTGGGTCACGTGCGGCAGCGCGAAGGCCGCATCGTCGTCCAAGGCCGCGACCTGACGCGGGGACGACCTCATGAAGTGGCCCGATTGGGCATCGCCTACGTGCCCGAAGGACGCGGCATCTTCCCCAACCTCACGGTGAAGGAAAACTTGGTGATGGCCGCCAGAGCCGGCTTACGAGGCCAGCGTGACTGGAACTTCGAGCGCATCCTCGCCACCTTCCCTCGGCTGGCCGAGCGCCTCGATCATCTGGGCTCCCAGCTCTCTGGCGGCGAGCAGCAAATGCTGTCCATCGGACGGGCATTGATGACAAACCCGGATGCCATCATTCTGGACGAAGCCACCGAAGGGCTGGCGCCGTTGATCGTGGCCGAGATCTGGCGCGTGATCGCCACCATTCGCGCCAGCGGGCTGGCCACCTTGGTGGTGGACCGCAACTATCGCACCGTGATGGCGCATTCCGACCGTCTGGTGGTGCTGGAGAAGGGTCGGGTGGTGCTCAGCGGCACGAGCGAGGAACTGCAACGCCGCCCCACCGAGCTGGGGCGGTACTTGGGAGTATGAAGCGCAGCAGGCACTCCCTTGCAAAGCGGATCAGGACTCCGCTGTGAAGCCGATTTTCTTGACCAGCGGGCCCCACCGCTCGAACTCGCGCTTCTGGCTTACGGCCATTTCCTGAGGTGTGGAGCCCTGTGCAATCAAACCGACAGTGCCCAGGGCTTCGATAACCGCTGGGTCTTTGAGGGCCTGGTTAATGGCCGCATTAGCGGCGGCCACCATGGTCGCCGGTGTGCGAGCAGGTGCATAGAAGCCGAACCACTCCTCCACGACCAAATCCGGGAAGCCTTGCTCGGCAAAGGTGGGCACGTCGGGCAGGAAAGGCGAGCGGCGGCTCCCCGAGGTAGCCAGCACGCGCAGCTTGCCGGCCCGGTGATGGGCGATGAAATCGCCGCTGGGCGTCACCATCGAAGCGATCTGCCCGCCCACCAAGTCGGTGACGCCAGGCACCGAGCCACGGTAAGGCACATGCTTGAGATCCACCCCGTTGTTCAGACCCAGGAGCGCCCCAATGAAATGCGGAGTGGAGCCAGCAGCCGGCGAGCCGTAGTTCGCATCCTTGGGATGCGCCTTGGCCCAAGCCAGATAATCCTTCACACTCTTGACGCTGGCTGGCACCAGTGGCCCCACCGCCAATCCGTGGAACATCAGAGCCGCAATCGACACGGGCACGAAATCGTTCACCGGGTCATAGCCGAGTCGGGTATAAATGTGCGGGTACACCGCAGTGGCTGAGAAGGGGGACAGACACAGTGTTGCGCCGTCCGGTGCAGCCTGCCTAAGCGCCTCCAGTGCAATGCGTCCGCCGGCGCCGGCCTTGTTCTCGACGATGGCCTGGTTCCTTGCATACGGCGTCCCGGCCATCCTCTCGGCGACGCGTCGTGCCACGATGTCGCCCGAGCTGCCCGGCGGGAAGCCGTAGAGGAACTTCGGCTGTTCCACGGGCTGGGCTTGAGTCTGCCCGAGCAGCCCCAGCGCGGCGGCGCCCGTCGAAGCCTGCACAAACTGGCGTCGTGTGATCATGGTCTGTCTCCTCTTTCGGGGTGATGAAGTTCAGGCGTCCGGGTTTTCGATCAGCAGGGCCATGCCCTGCCCTCCGCCGACGCAGGCCGAGGCGATCCCGTAGCGTGCACCAATGGCTCGAAGCTGGCGTGCCACCGTCACGGTGAGCCGCACTCCGGAGGCCGCCAGCGGATGGCCCAGCGCAATGGCGCCGCCGTGCACATTGAGCCGCTCGGGGTCGAGGTCGAGGTCGCGCTGCACGGCCAGGACCTGCGCTCCCTGGGCCTCATTGACCTCAATGCGCGCAATGTCATGCACTCGCAAGTGCTGGCTTTCGAGCAGCAGGCGGATGGCCGGGGCCGGGGCGATGCCCATGATCTCGGGAGGCACACCCACCACGGCCGCAGCTGCGATTCGGCCCAACGGACGACGCCCTTGCAGTGCCGGTCCGGACGTCACCACAGCCGCAGCAGCGCCATCAGTCAGCGCCGAGCTGTTCCCGGCGGTTTGCACGCCACCGGGATAGATCGTGCGCAACCGGGCCAGCACCTGAGGCGGCGAGCGGCGCGGATGCGTATCGCGATCGACCACCGCCGCCTCCCCCTGCAGCCGGATGCCACGCGGCAGGCAACCCTCCCGTTCAAAGCGTTCGTGCGTGACGCTCACGATTTCTCCGGCGAGCCAGCCGCTTTCCTGGGCGGCGACGGCACGCTCGAAGGAACGGGAGGCGAACGCGTCGACCTCCTCACGCGTGATACCGTAGCGTCGAGCGAGGTTCTCTGCCGTCTGAATCATCGAGACCCCCACGGCCGTGTCGTTGAGCGACTCCCACAGCGTGTCCTTGAAGCCCAGCGGAGCGCCCAGACGGAAGCCCTGGCGGTGCTCGAAGGCCGAAATGGGATGTCGCGTCATCGATTCGGTGCCCACCACCAGCACGGTTGCGGCCACCCCGGCACTGACCTGCTCGGCGGCCTGGCGGAAGAGCTCGAATCCCGTGCCACAGATGCGTTGCACGAGAAGGGCCGGTACATCGATCGGCACGCCTGCGTAAAGCCCGACATGACGCGGCAGGAAGAAGTGATCTGTATCGCCCGGCGCAACATTGCCCACCAACACACTGTCCACCGCTTCGCCCGCCACGCCGGAGCGTGCCAACACCTCGCGTGCCACCTTGATGCCCAGGTCGGTAGGCGAGACGCCGGCGAAGGCACCGCAATAGTCCACCAGCGGCGTGCGCAGTCCGTCGAGCAGCCAGACATCGTCGAAGCATTGATATAGGCCGCGGCTCATGACTTCGACACCTTGGCGGCACGCTTGTCCAAGAAGGCGCGCACACGCTCCTTGGCCGCCTCGTCGCCTTGAGCAATGGCCGACATCAGGGCCTCGACGAACAGGCCTTCGGCCTGCGGCAGCTCGGCGATGCGAGGCAGCGCCTGCATCACGGCATAGTTCGACAACGGGGCATTGGCAGCCACCTTTTCGGCCAGTGCAAAAGCCCGCACCAACCCCTCACCCTCGCCCACCAGATAATGTGACAGTCCGGCCGTCTGAGCTTCCTCTGCGTCCAGCACCCGGCCCGTGAGCATCAGATCCGTCATGCGGGCCACACCCATCAACCGCGGGAGGCGCGCCGCCCCGCCACCCCCCACGAAGATGCCGCGCTGCCCTTCGGGCAATGCATAGAAGGCGCTGCGCTCGGCCACGCGCAGATGGGCCGCGCTGGCCAGTTCCAATCCCCCCCCAACCACCGCCCCATGCAATACAGCGATCACCGGCACACGGCCAAACTGGATCTGATCGAAAGCTGCATGCCAGCGACGGGAGTGCGCAATCCCCTCGGCTACGCTGCGCTCGCTCAGATCCGACAGGTCCAGCCCCGCGCAGAAATGCTCGCCTTCACCACTGATCACTGCCACGCGGGCTGACTCCGGCAGGTGCAGGAAGGCAGTGTGAAGCTGCGCAATCAGCTCGTCGTTGAGGGCATTGCGCTTGGCCGGCCGCATCAGGCGCAGATGGAGCACCGGTCCGGCCCGCTCGATGCGCAGCAGGGGCAGATTCGCCAACACCCCCCCGGCACGATGAAATTGCAGATTCATGAGTCGTTCTTTGAAGAAGCCAAGATGACGCGGGGATCGGGGGGCGAAGAGTAAAGAACCTCCACCTGCGCCGAGCGTCTTTGCAAGACCGCACGCTGGTTGACATAACCCTTGTCGGTGATCTCACCCGCATCGGGGTCAGGTGGTTCGTCGAGCCACATCACGCGCACGGGCGTCTGGGACGACCCGCCCCCCTCGGCATGCAGGAACGCCAGTGCTTCTTGCACGCGCACGGCGAGTTGTTCGGCTGGCAACGTCCGGGCCGCCGGGCTCGGAAAGAGGAGCGCTCCCACTTCGTCGCGGTCGTGCCCGGTGATCACCACGTCCTGCGCATAGGGAGCCAACGCCGACAAGAGCCTGACACGCAGCGTGCTCACCGACACCCAGGTGCCCGTGGTGAGCTTAAAGTCCTCGGCCACACGACCATTGAAGACCACGCCTCGTTCGGGATGCTCCGGGTCGAGCAGGAAACCAGCATCGCCGATGCGGTAGTAGCCTTCCTCGTCGAAAGCCTGTGCCGTAAGTTCGGGCGCATGGAGGTAGCCCGGAAAGACTGACACTCCGCGCACGCGCATCTCAAGCTTCTCGCCATTGGGCACGAACTTGAGCTCCGTTCCCGGCAGCGGCAGACCGATCACGCCGGTGCGGTCGAGCTTCCAGTGGGCGGAGGTAACTGCCGGCGCAGTCTCGGTCGCTCCCCACGAAGTGGTAAACCAGACCGGCTCGCGACGGACCCGTGCCGCCACGGCCTCCAACCGTTCCCAAGTCGCCTGCGGCAGGGCTGCTCCCGCATAGAACACCATGCGCAGGCGGCCGAAGAATTCTCGTGCCAAATCTTCGTCGGCTTCGAGGTAGGGCAGCAGCATGTCGAATCCACGCGGCACGTTGAAGTACAGCGTGGGTTGAACCTCGCGCAGATTGCGCACCGACTTCTCGATCTCTCCAGGAGCTGGCCGCCCTTCGTCGATGTACAGTGCACCACCGTTGCGCAGCACCAGGTTGAAGTTGTGGTTGCCCCCGAAGGTATGACTCCAGGGCAGCCAGTCCAGCACCACCGGCTTCTCGCGTTCCAGAAAACGCCACGCCTGCGCAATCATCTGTTGGTTGGCACACAGCATGCGGTGGGTGTTGATCACCACCTTGGGTTGGCCGGTGGAGCCCGATGTCAGCAGGTACTTCGCATGGGTGTCAGGCGTGATCGCCTCGAAGGCCCGACGCACCGCGCTGGTTTCGCGGGTCTGCAGCAGCCGCTCGAAGGGCAGCGCGCCCGCATAGCCCTGGGCCCCCGAACTGAACACCGCCAGGGCGTCCACCTCGGCAGCCTGCAAGGCCTTTCCATACACTTCTGCACTGGACGCATAGACGAGGGACGGCCTGAGGGTGCGCAAGATGCCGACAATCCGGGTATGCCCCTTCGCGAGCCGCGAGTATGCGCTGGAGACGGTGCACACCGGCCGGCCAACGTGTAGGGCAGCCAGCATCAGGAGGGCATGGTCCAGGCCATTGTCCGACAGCACCACGATCGGGGAGCCGGTCGGCAGCCCCATGTCCAGCAGACTCTGCCCTATGGCCCCCACGGCCTGCCGGACCTGGGCGTAACTCAAGCACATCCACGGTCCGTCCGCCCTCCGTTCGGCCAGGGCCGGAGCCTCAGGCGTAACCGCAGCCCAGTGCTCTAGCCATTCCCCCACACATCGTGCATAGGGCTGCAAGGGTTCCGGCGAGCGCAGCACGAAACCGCCGCCGGGCTGGTCCTGCCGGACCACACGTGGCGGTGCCAGGACACTCGGATCGTCGAAGAAACCGGGGGCCATATTGTCTCCTGGGTCAACTCGTGCAGGCACTGCATCGGCACCAGCATCTTTAACATGCACATACGTATGTGTATGGACCGGATCCTAATGTGGAAGCCAACAATGGAAACCCGGGTTTCCACCAAAAAACATGCGTTGCTGCATGGGTCCGATGGTGGACAATCTCGAGGATCGATCTCCTTGACCCACCATGACAGACACTCTGCTCACCGCGCCCACTCGACCCCAACGCCGCACGGCCGAAGCGGCTCGAACCCCTCTCACCCCCGAAAGCTGGATCGAAGCGGCCACCGAACTGCTGGTGGACCAAGGCGTGGATAGCGTGCGTGTGGACGTGCTGGCGAAGCTCCTAGGCGTGACACGGGGCAGCTTCTACTGGCACTTCAAAGACCGCGAGGATCTCCTGATGAGCGTGCTCAGAGCCTGGCGCGACGCGGCCACCGAGCAGCTCATCGATCGCTTTGAGCGCCAGCATGTGGAGCCGCGCGCGTTGATCACCGAGCTGATGTCTCTGCCCTTCCGCGGGCGTTCGGCCCGCCGTGCCGCCCGCATCGAGCTGGCCATCCGCGCCTGGGCGCGACATGATGCGACGGCGCGCCAGGTGCTCGACGAGGTGGACTCGCGCCGAATCGCCTACATCGCACAATGCTTCTCGGCGCTGGGCTTTTCCATTGCTGAAGCACGGGCCAGAGGCTTTGCACTGTATGCCTGGGAAGTGGGTGAATCGATGCTGATCCGCCAGGATGGGGAGGCTCAGAAAGCCCAGCGCGCCGCCTTGCTGGAAAGCCTGCTGCTCATGCCGCAACCCGCCGTGGAAGACCCCGCCCCACAAGCCCCGTCACCGCAACACATCCCGCGCTGAATCGGCGCCCTTGAAGGGCGCCAGCTGCGCTCACAGCTTCACGCGGCTGCGTGGACCCGAATGAACAAAAAATAAGGGCCTGACCCTGGTAAAGGATCAGGCCCACGATGAGTTGGCGCGGCTGGCAGGATTCGAACCCACGACCCCTTGGTTCGTAGCCAAGTACTCTATCCAACTGAGCTACAGCCGCGAAGACCGTTACTATAACACGTTTTTTCCGTTTGTCATCACTCGATGCGTGCAGCGCGTCGATAGCACGCACGGGCCCGATCCCAATCCTCTTCCCGTTCGGCCATTTCGGCCAAGCAGCGCCACGCGTCGCGTCGCAGTGGTGCGGGCAGCTCGGGGTCGTCGGCGCAGTGTTCGAGCTGCTGACGTGCCTTGCCCCACAGCTGCAACTGCGCCAGAGCACGACCCAGTGCGTAGATGAGCTCGGGGCGCGTGGGATGGGCGACTGTTGCAGCCTCCAGACGGGGCAGCCAGTCGGAGCCCACCCCGTCGAGCGAACGCGCGAAGGCTTTGGCCAGTGCCTGCCATTCCTCGGGGCTGCGGGCTTGCGGCGCGTCCCAAAACGGTTGGAGCATCGCACGCGCCAGCGCCGCACGTCCGTGACCGGCCATGGCCGCGGCCGCATGCGCGGCCACGAAGGCATCGCGACGGTCGGTCGCGTCGAGCTGTTCCCACACCCGCTGGAGCTGGTCGGCATCGCGTGCGGCATCCAACGCCTCCATGGCCAAGGATCTCAGCAGACCTTGAGCCGCCAGAGGTGAGAAGCCCTGGTGCTTGGCCAGCAAGCGAGCCGTGCGCAATGCATCGAGCGGCTGGCGGGCCAAACGTGCAGCCTGCAGCTTCAGGCGCAGAGCTTGGGTGCGCCGGGCCAAGCCTGGCGGCAGCTCGGCCAGCAGCGCCAAGGCCCGCTCGGCATCCCGATCGTCCAAGGCCCATTCCGCAGCCATCAAACGCACGCCCTCGTCGGCGGCTCGACCATTGCCGCCGGTTGCCGAGCTGGCCAGGGCCTGCTTGAGCAGTTCATCGCGCCCTGCGCGGTCTTGCAAGCGGTGCAGACTGCCGGCAGCCAGGAGTCGCGCCAATGTGATGAATTCTGCATCGGCGCTCAGTTCAGGTGTGGTCTGCTGGATGGTCAAGGCCCGCTGCGCTGCCTTATGGGCGCGGCTGTAGCGGGCACCGAAATACAGCGCCAAAGCCTCGCGCAAGGCCCGCTGGGCGTAATGGTCGCGCCGCGCAATGCGCCACTGACGCGCACGCCGCGGCAAGCCGATCAGCGTGCGCAAGGTCTGCAAGGTGAGGTACAGGGCCACGCTCAGCAGCAGCCACAGCACCACGAACACGTTGAACGACAGGTCCAAACGCCACGGGGCCCAGTAGAGCGTGACCACCGCATCGTTGCGTCCGAACACGCCCGCAGCAACCACCGCGAGCACGAACAGCAGGAGGATCCAGATGACGTTGCGCATGGCCAGGCCGTCTTGCGCTCAGCGGGTGGCCAACACGGCCTGCAAGGCCGCGAGCGTTTCATCGGGACGCGGCAGTTGGGTCGCGTGAGCCTGGGCTTGCACCTGGCGCAACGTGTCGGCCACCTGCATGACGCGACGCGAGCGCGGGTCGAAATAGCGCTCGAGCGCCTGCTGGGCCTGCCGCATGTCGGCCTGCACGGTCTCGAACTGTCGGCTCAGCAGGGCCAGCCGCGCATTGAGCAGCCGCAGCTTGAGGTTCTCGCGCAGGAAAAAGGTCTGTTCGGGGGCGATCAACATGGCTTCGGGCTGGTCGATACGGGTCACCCGCACGAGGGAGCGCAGCTCGCTCCACACGCGAGCGGCAAGATCGCGCCCCCATGATGGCCAGTCTGGCGCAGCGGCACTGGCCGGCGGTTCGGACCGCGGCAGGCGTGCCGCCATGCCCATGCCCGGGCTGGACAACAAGGGCAGGTCGTCGGCCAGACGCGCGGCCTCGTCCAAGCGCGCCACCAGCGAGGGCACGTCGGCCACGGCCACGGCACGTGCTCGTTCCACGTCTTGGGCGATGGCACGGCGCACACGCTCCAGCCGGGGCTGATTCAACCGCTGCAGGCGTTCATCGGCGCTGCGCAGGGCCGCCAGCAGGGGCTCGGCACTGCCCGTGATGGCCGAGTGTTGCAGGGCCACCCGCAGGGCAGCCTCGATTTCCACCAGCACATTCTCGTCTCTGGAACGGGCCAGGGCATGCAGCAATTCGTCGAGTTGGTCGCGCTGCAAGGCCACTTCGGCCAGACGCGTCTCCAGCACGGTGACCTTGGCCAGCGCCTCGCGTGCGGCGTCCTGGGCCTGTCGGGCCAGCGCTCGGGCTTCGGTGGCCTGGTCCTGGCTGTCCTGCTGGCGGCGCACGAGTTCGCGCTCCAGGCTTTGGACGTGCTGTTGCGCCTGGTAGGCCAAGGTGAGCCCCACGACGGCCAACAACATCAAGCCGACGATGGCCACCCACCACAAGGAACGGCTGGGCGCTTGCGCAACGGACGCGCTGCTGGCCCCAGCGGCCTGCGCAGCCGCACGCTCGGACTGGGGTTCGGGAGAGGTCGGCGCAGGAGTGGAAGAGGTGGTGTCGCTCACGGTGTCGGTCATTGTATCGAGCCGCTATGACGCATCGTGCCGGCGCTTCCAGGCCGCAGCCACGGCATCGGGGGCCGGATGCGACAGCTCCACCCTGCGCCAGCCCAGGGCCCACGCCCGCTGGCCGATGCGTGGATGGGTGACGATGGCCTCCTGCTGCGACCAGTCGGGTTGCAAGCCCAGGGCTTGCGCGAGGCTCACCAAATGCTCGATGGCCTGAGAACTGCTGAACAGCCATACGGCCTGACCCGGGGCGCGCAGCCCCTGGACCAGCCATGCCTGCTCGGTGGCATCCAGCACGGGCAAGCCGCGGCGATAGGCGCTGAGAAAGTCGACGATCGCGCCAGCTTCGGTCAGACGCTGGGCCAGCCAGGGCCGTCCACCGTCGCCACGCACGATGAGCACGCGACGCCCCGCCCAGGTCTCGTCGCGCAACACGTCCCAAAGGGATTCGGAGTCGAACTGTTCGGCTTCGTCGCGGGGCCGACGGCGCAAGGCCTCGGCCACGCCGGCGCGCGCCAAGGCCGCATCGGTTCCCGGGCCAGGCGTGGCGACCCTCACGCCCTCGGGCCAACGCGCCGCCACAGGCGCTTGCGCAAAGAACTGCTCGACGGCGCTGGGACTCACGAAGATGACCCAATCGCAGCCAGACAGCTCGCTCCATGCGCGCAAAACCGCCTGCGGATCGTCTGGCGCGGTGATGGCGATCAGCGGCAAGGGCCGTGCCGGAACGCCCTGCGCCTGCAGACGACGGACCCATTCATCGGCTTGTGCCGCCGGCCGGGTGACGAACAGCCATGGAGCAGACGGCACCATGCTCACGCGTGCGTGCTCACACGGGACAGGATGGCCTCGGCACCCAAGGCGCGCAGCTGATGGGCCGCCCTCTGGCCCAGCCGCTGCGCCGCTGCGGTGTCTTGGACCACGGCGGCACAACGGACTTGCAACAAATGCACCGGCTCGGCCTGCGGGTCGCCGAGCGCAGCGTGCAACACGAGCTCCTCGCCCTGCCACACGGCATGCGCGGCCAACGGCACGCTGCAACTGCCTCCCAAGGCGCACGAGACCGCTCGCTCGGCGTGCACGGCCAGCCAAGTGGGGCGATGGATGAGCGGGGCCAGCGCATCCCGCAATTCGTCATTCTCCGTCCGGATCTCCAAGCCCAGGGCCCCCTGTCCTGCCGCCGGCAGCATCTCCTCGGGTTCGAACAGTTGGCGAATGCGTTGGGCCAGGCCCAAACGCTTGAGGCCGGCGGCCGCCAGCACGATGGCATCGTAGTGCCCCTCGTCGAGTTTGCGCAGCCGGGTGTCGAGGTTGCCACGCAGGGGCTCGATGCGCAGGTCGGGCCGCCGAGCACGCAGCTGCACCAGACGGCGCAGGCTGGAGGTGCCCACCACCGCGGCAGGCGGCAGGCTGGCCAGGTCGGGATATCGCGGCGAGACGAAGGCATCGCGCGGGTCCTCGCGCTCGAGCACGGCAGCCAGCAAGAAGCCGGTGGGCAGCTCCATGGGGACGTCTTTGAGCGAATGGACGGCCAAGTGGGCACGCCCCTCCTCCAGCGCCACTTCCAGCTCTTTCACGAACAAGCCCTTGCCTCCGACCTTGGACAGGCTGCGATCGAGGATTTGGTCGCCGCGCGTGGTCATGCCCAACACCCCCACCGGCTGGCCCCAGCGCTGCTCGAGCAAGGTCTGCACATGACGCGCCTGCCACAGCGCCAAGCGGCTTTCACGGGTGGCGATGACCCAGCGGACCTGCGCGGCCGATGAACCAGAAGAATGGGACGAGGATGTGGTGTTCATGTCCACATGCTACCCGAGGGCCTCATCGACCGGCGCCGGTGCGATGCTCGCGCGGCGACGCGACGGTGCTACCATCCCGAGCTTGTAATTTTGTTACCGCCGTCAGCCACCCCGAGGTACCCATGCCCGCCGCCCGCCCCCCTGTCCGGCCCCGCGCAAAGCGCATCGAGGCCGATGCCGCCGAGAAGAACCGCCCGCTGGTCGAGGACATCCGACTGCTCGGCCGCATCCTGGGCGACGTGATTCGGGAGCAAGAGGGGCGCGAGGCTTTCGAGCTGATCGAGCGCATCCGTCAGCTTTCGGTGGCCTACCGGCTCAAGCGCGATGCGCAGGCCGGCCGCGCGCTGGATCGCCTGCTGAAAAACCTCAGCAGTGACCAAACGGTCTCGGTGATTCGGGCGTTCAGCTACTTTTCGCACCTGGCCAACATCGCCGAAGACCGCCATCATGTGCGCCGGCGTGAACATCACGAACGCCAAGGGCATGTGCAGGAAGGTTCGCTCGCCTACAGTTTCGAGCGCCTGGCCGAGGGGGGGGTGCGTGCCGAGGACATCGCCCGCATGCTGCAACGGGCCTACATCTCGCCCGTGCTGACGGCCCACCCGACCGAGGTGCAGCGCAAGTCCATCCTGGATGCCGAGCGCGCCATCGCCGAGCTCATCCATCAGCGTGACGAGCTGCACACCCAGCGCGAGCTGGACGACAACGAGGCCCAGATCCGCGCACGTGTGACGCAACTGTGGCAAACGCGCATGCTGCGCTACACGAAGCTGACGGTGGCCAACGAGATCGAGAATGCGCTGAGCTACTACCACACCACGTTCCTGCGGCAGATCCCGCGCCTGTATCGCAGCCTGGAGCGCGCCCTGCCCGGCTTCGACATCGCGCCCTTCTTCCGCATGGGGCACTGGATCGGCGGCGACCGCGATGGCAATCCCAATGTCACCGCAGCGACGCTGGAATACGCATTGCGGCAACAGGCCGAAACGGCGCTGCGCCACTATCTGACCGAGGTGCATGCGTTGGGGGCCGAACTGTCGGTCTCGGCGATGCTGGTGGACGTGACCCCGGCGCTGGCCGCACTGGCCGAGCGCTCACCGGACACCAATGAACATCGTCGCGACGAACCCTACCGGCGCGCCTTGATCGGCATGTATGCACGGCTGGCGGCCACGCTGTCGCACCTGACCGGCACCGAGGCGCTACGCCACGCGGTCGCGCCGTCCACCCCCTACGCCAATGCCGCGGAGTTTCTGGCCGATCTGCGCACCATCGAGGACTCGCTGGCGCACCACCACGGCGCCGCGCTGGCCGAGGTGCGCTTGCGCCCGCTGATCCGCGCCGTGCAGGTCTTTGGCTTTCATCTGGCCACGGTGGACCTGCGTCAAAGCTCGGACAAGCATGAAGCCGTGGTGGCCGAGCTGTTGGCGCGCGCCCGGGTGGAATCGGGTTACGCGCAGCTGCACGAGATCCACAAGATCGAACTGCTCGTGCAGCAGTTGCGTGACCCGCGGCCGCTGCGCGTGCGCGGTGCCAGCTACAGCGAGCTGACCGAGTCCGAGCTGGCCATCTTCGAGACGGCGCGGCTGATGCGCGAGCGCTTCGGCCCCGAAGCGATCCGCCACTACATCATCAGCCACACCGAGACGGTGAGCGACTTGCTGGAGGTGCTGCTGCTGCAGAAAGAAGCCGGGCTGATGCGCGGCACCCTGGGTGAGGATGCGGTGGCCGATTTGATCGTGGTGCCGCTGTTCGAAACCATCGGCGACCTGCGCCAAGCCGGCCCCATCATGCGCACCTTCTACGCCCTGCCCGGGGTGATCGACCTGGTCCAGCGCAGCGGCGGCGAGCAAGACATCATGCTCGGCTACAGCGACAGCAACAAGGACGGCGGCTACTTCACCAGCAACTGGGAGCTGTATCGAGCCGAAATCGAGCTGGTGGAGCACTTCAAGCGCCTGCAGGCCGAGCACGGCATCACGCTGCGGCTGTTCCATGGCCGCGGCGGCACGGTGGGCCGCGGCGGCGGCCCGAGCTACCAAGCCATCCTGGCCCAGCCGCCTGGCACGGTCAACGGCCAGATCCGCTTGACCGAGCAAGGCGAAGTGATCGCCTCGAAGTACGCCAACCCCGAGATCGGCCTGCGCAATCTCGAAACGCTGGTGGCCGCCACGCTGGAGGCCACGCTGTTGCACCCGTCCAAGAGCCCGCCGAAGTCCTTCCTGGAGGCCGCGCAGGCCTTGTCGGAGGCCAGCATGAAGGCCTATCGCAAACTGGTCTACGAGACGCCGGGTTTCACCGACTACTTCTTCGCCGCCACGCCCATCCGCGAGATCGCCGAGCTCAACATCGGCTCGCGCCCGGCCTCGCGCAAGGCCACGCGCGCGATCGAGGATCTGCGTGCCATCCCCTGGAGTTTTTCATGGGGGCAATGCCGTGTGGCGCTGCCGGGCTGGTACGGCTTTGGCTCGGCCATCGAGGCCTTCTTGGGCCAAGGCTCCCAGCGCAAGGAGCGGATTGCGCTGCTGATGCGCATGCACCGTCAATGGCCCTTCTTCCGCACCCTGCTGTCGAACATGGACATGGTGCTGGCCAAAACCGACATGGCGGTGGCCGCGCGTTATGTGGAACTGGTGGAAGACAAACGCCTGGGCCGGCGCATCTTCAAGGCCATCGAGGCCGAATGGCAGCGCACGCACGAGGCGCTGGCGCTGATCACCGGCCAGACGCAACGCTTGGCGTCCAACCCGGCGCTGGCGCGCTCGATCGAGCACCGCTTCCCTTACCTGGACCCCATCAACCACTTGCAGGTGGAGCTGATGCGCCGCTACCGTCAGCAAAAGGACGCTGGCGAAGTGCACGAGCGCGTGCAGCGTGGCATCCACATCTCCATCAATGGCATCGCCGCCGGTCTGCGCAACACGGGTTGAGAGCGCCAGCCTCAGCCGCCCTTGTTGCGCATCCAGTCGGCCGTGTTGAAGAAGGCAGCCCGCAGTCGCTCTACCAGGGCAGCATCGAGCTGCAGGTCTTGCATGGCTTGGTCCATGCACGCCAGCCACTGGTCGCGCTCCTTGATGCCGATGGGATAGGGCAAATGGCGAGCCCGCAAGCGGGGGTGCCCAAAGCGCTCCACATAGTACTGTGGCCCCCCCAGCCAGCCGCACAGGAACCAAAACAGCTTGTCGCGCGAGCCCGCAAGCGTGGTGGGGTGCAAGGCGCGCAGCTCGGCATAGGCCGGCTCCAGGTCCATCAAGTCGTAGAAGCGGTCCACCAAGGCACGCACGGCCGCTTCACCGCCCAAACGCTCGTAGGCAGTGTCGGCTTGCGTGGTGGCATCGGCAGGATTCGAATTCATCGGATCTTCACTTCACGTATCCCCACACCTTGAGGCGACTGGCCGCATACTGGGCCGCCTGCCCCTGCACCCCCATGCGCACGAAGGCATGGTATTGACGCGCGGCCGCCTGGCGCTCGCCCAGGCCCTCCAGCGCCACGCCGCGCAAGAACGTCACCCCTGGATCGCCGGGCAACATGCGATCGAAAGCCAGCAACTCGGCATGGGCCTTGCCCGGGTCGCCTTGCGCCAGGGCCAGCACACCGAGGAGCTTGCGGGCTTGGGCCTCTTGTGGGTACAGGGTCTTGGCCGTCTCGGCGTAGCGCAGCGCTTCACGAGCCCGGCCTTGGGCTTGTAAGCACTGGGCCATGCGCAGGTGAGCGGGGTAGTCCTCCGGTGTGAGCGTCAAAGCCCGTCTGAAGGCCGTGGCCGCCTCGTCATACGACTTGCGCGCCATCGCCGTCTCGCCTTGCTGGCAGGCCACGATGGTGGGCTTCAAGCGCCGCAGCCCAGCGGTCTGGTCCATGTAACGCTCACGCTGTACGGGCAACGAGGCACTGGCTGCGTAGCGCTCCTGCGCTGCGCGCCGAGCCGCGTCGCGCCGTTCGGTGCTCATGGGGTGGGACGCAAACATGGTTTGCAGCAGACTGGGACGCGACTTTTCCTGATCCACCAGCACCTGGTGCAGCGCCGTCATGCCGCTGGCCGGGTAACCGGCCCGCACCATGTACTCTTGCCCCAGAGCGTCCGCCTCGCGTTCGTTGTCACGTGAATAGCTGGCCAGCAAGGCGCTGGCGCCGATCTGGCTGCCCAAACTCACCAGGCCAGCCCACTGCGAGTTGGACGCCGCCACATTCAGCCCCACCACCACGGACTGCGCGATCAGCGCCTGACCCTGGCGCTGCGCGGCATGACGGGCGTTGACGTGTCCCATCTCGTGACCCAGCAACGCCGCCAGCTGGGCTTCGTCGTCGAGCTCGACCAGAATGCCACGCGTCACCCCCATGGCCCCGGCCGGGAAGGTATAGGCATTGACATGGTTGGCGTTGAGCACCCGGTAGGAATAAGGCATTTGCGGCCGATGGGTGTGCGTCTGCAGACGGCGCCCCACCGAGGTCACGTAGTCATTGACGGCCGCATCCTGCACCGGCCCAAGGTCCTGAGAGAACTGGTGCGGCGAGACCTGGGCATCGACTTCGCGCTCCTGCGCCTCGCTCATGCCCACGACGATGGGCTTGCCCGTCACCGGCGAGGTGGCACAGCCTTGCAGCCAGGACGCCGCCATGACGCCCGCACTGGCGCTGGCAAGCCACAGGGCATCGCGTCGGCTGAGGCGGCCGCGCGCCAAACGCTCGGCAAGGGCATGAGGTGGCATGGGCGTCCTTTCGTGTGTCGAAGGATCGACCATTGTAGAAACTCCCCCTGGCGCAGGGGGCGCCACGCTGATCAAGAAGACACCGAAGCCGGTGCCGCCGCCTCGATGCGCGCGGCCAGGTTGGCGATGGCCTGGGCCGCCGCGCTGCCCGGCAGGCTTTCGAACAGCAGTTGCCGGCGCTGCAAGGCTTCGCGCACCGATGCATCGGTGGGAATGTCGCCCACCAGCACGAGTTTCACCGGATCGCCCTGCGGCGTGGTGACGAAGCGGTCGACCACCTGCTGCAGTTGATGCGTGACGGCCTTGCCATCACCGGGCTTGCCCACCTGGTTGACCGCCATGTGCAGCACTCGGCGGCGCTGCTGGGAGGCCAACACTTTGATGGTGGCGTAGGCATCGGTGAGCGAGGTCGGCTCGGGCGTGGCCACGACCAGCACGTCATCGGCCAGCGAGACCGCGTAGAGCACCACATCGGAGATGCCCGCTCCCGTATCCAACAACACGAAGTCGTAACGCGGGATGATCGTGTCCACCACGCGCTGCAATTGCTCGCGCACCTCCGGCGTCAGGCGCGAATACTCCACCAGCCCAGAGCCCGCCAGCAGCACGGAGAACCCGCCGGGGGCCTTGAGCACGGCCTCGTCCAGCGTGGCCTTGCCGGTGAAAACGTCGTGCAGCGTGATTTTGGGATACAGGTTCAACACCACGTCCAGGTTGGCCAGCCCGAGATCGGCATCGAGCACGAGCACACGATGGCCGCGGCGGGCCAAGGCTGCCGCCACGTTGGCCGACACGAAGGTCTTGCCGACACCGCCTTTGCCGCTGGTGACGGCCAGCACCCATGCGCGCCGGGCGCCGGGCAAGGGAAGCGACGCAGGGGTCACTGGGTTGTTCATGGCTTCACTCAAGGCTGTCATCCCAGGACGTCACACCGAACAGCATGGACTTTTCTTCACGGCTGACACTGCTGACCACCGATTTCTCGAGGCACACCCGGTTGCGTCCCTCCGTCTTTGCGCAATAGAGCTGCAAATCGGCGCGCTCCGTCCACAAGGCTGCCGAGGAGCGCACCCACTGGGGGGCGAACGCACCACCGATGCTGACCGTCACATGGATCTCCTGGCCCGAAGGCAAACGAATGGCGCAGCTTTCGATCGAACGGCGGATGCGCTCGGCCACAACCTCACCATAGGCCGGGTGGCAGTTGGGCAATACCATCGCAAACTCTTCGCCGCCAAATCGCGCCACCGTGTCCATCGGACGCACGCACTCGGCCAAGCGCTGGCCGACCGCTTGGATGACCAAGTCTCCGGCCGCATGACCATGGGTGTCGTTGACGTGTTTGAAATGGTCGATGTCGACCACCAGCAGCAGCGCCGATTCGCCCGTGCGCGCCACGCGATCGATCTCTCGTTCGAGCACCGCTCGAAAATGGCGGCGATTGGCCAGACCGGTGAGGGCGTCGCGCAGCGACAAATCGCACAAGCCATCGATGATGGCCTGCAACGCGACGACCGCGGGCGCGTCGGTCAGGGAGGGCAAGGGGTAGCCCGCCTGTTGAAGCAGACTCAGCGCCTGGTCGAGCTTGAGCTCGGTCAGGCGTAGCGCATCGGTCGAGATGGCGGCAGGCACAGTCTGTGAAGTGGGAACGCGAAGGTAAGGTCCAGTCTAGCAGCGAGGCCTAGGAGGGCACCCCCGAGAAATGGACGGCCATAGCCCTGCATATCGGCACCTCGACGCCCGACTTGAGCGCTATTGGAGTGCTACTGCGCCGCCCGACGCAGCGTTTCGACGACCGGTCGGCGCAACACCTCGCGCAGGCCCCACCATCCAGCGGCCAAGGCCAACCCGGCACCGGCCCCCATGCCCGCCAGCGGCACCCAGGGTGAAGGCGCCCAATGGAATTCGAAGGCATAGCGGGCCAAGGCCCAGCCCACGGCGATGGCGGCCCCCGCGGCCAAGGCACCTGCCAACGCCCCCACCCCGATCAGCTCGGCACGCTGCACCTGTGACAGCAAGCGACGCCCCGCCCCCATCGCCCGCATCACCGCGAACTCCCGCTCACGGGCCTGGCGGGTGGCCACCACGGCGGCAAACAGCACCACCACCCCGGCCGCCAGCGTGAAGCCGAACAAAAATTCCACGGCACGAATGACCTGGTCGAGGACCCGCTGCACCTGCGCGATCGACGCCGAAACATCCACATTGGTGATGTTGGGAAACTCCTGGATCAACGCATGGTCGAAGCCGGGCTGCGGTGGCGCCCGGAATGCCGCGATGTAGGTGGTCGGCAATTCGTCCATGCGGCTGCGCGGAAACATCGCAAAGAAGTTCACACGCATCGACGCCCAATCGACGCGGCGCAGGCTGGTGATGCGGGCCTGCACCGGCATGCCGGCCACATCGAAGACCAGCACGTCGCCCAGACGCAGACCGAGGGTCCGCGCCAGCCCTTCCTCGACGCTGATCTCGTCGGCGGCCTCGGGCACCCATTGGCCGGCGGCCAACACATTGTGCCGGGGCATGTCCGCGGCATGGCTGAGGTTGAACTCACGATCGACCAAACGGCGTGCACGCTCCTCCGCGTAGTCCTCGGGGCTCACCGGCCTTCCGTTGATGCTGATGAGCCGACCGCGAATCATCGGATACCAGTCGAAGCCCTGCACGCCGGCCTGCGTGAGCCGTTCCCGGAAGGACTCGGCCTGCTCCGGCTGGATGTTGATCACGAACCGATTGGGCGCATCCGGCGGCGTGGCCTGGCGCCAACTGGCAATCAGGTCGGTGCGCAGCAACACCAACAGCACCAGCGCCAGCAATCCCACGGCCAGGGCACAGACCTGCAGCACGGCAAAGCCGGGACGGGCAGCCACTTGGCGCGTGGCCAGGCGCAGCCAGCGCGGCACCTGCATGGACACCACGATGCGGCGCAACAGTTGCACGGCCAACCAGCCCGCCAAGGCGAACGATGCCATCGCCGCGGCAAAGCCCCCAACGGCAATCAGACCCAAGCGCACATCGCTGGAGGCGGCCACCAACAAAGCGGCAAAGCCCAAAGCCCCGGCGACCAGCACGCTCAGAGAAGCCGGTCGCAGTTCCCCCATCTCGCGGCGGATGACGCGCAACGCCGGCACCTGAGCCAGCTGCAACACCGGCGGCAGGCCGAATGCGCACAACAAGGTCAAGCCCACCCCCAGGCCAAAGATGACAGGCCACAGGCTGGCCGCCGGCAAGGTGGCCTCGATCAGGTCACTCAACAGGACCACGAAGACATGGTGCACGGCATAGCCCACCATCACGCCCAGCACGCTTGCCACGGCCCCCACGACGCCGAACTCCAGGGCATAGCTCCAAGCGATGGCGCGCTGCGGCAGCCCCAGCACCCGCAGCATCGCGCAGTCGTCCAGGTGGCCAGAAGCGAAGTCCCGCGCGGCAATGCCCACGGCCACCGCTGCCAGCAAGGCGGCCAGCAGCGCGACCAAGTTCAGGAAGCGTTCGGCACGATCCAAGGTCTGGCGCATCTCGGGGCGGCCGTTGTCCAGGGACTCCAGACGCACGCCACGCAGTCCCTGCGTTTCGAGATAGGAATGCGCCCAAGCGAGGTAGCGTGCAACCTCGGACTCCCGCCCCGGCGGCGCAGCCACGGCCAACCGATACGTGACTCGGCTGGCCGGCTGAATCAGCGCGGTGGCCGCCAGGTCGGCCTCATGCAGCATCACCCGCGGTGCGAAGGCCATGAAGCCTGCCCCTCGATCGGGTTCGAGCGTGATCACGCGGTCGATGCGCAACGCAGCTTCCCCCAGCAGCAACATGTCGCCCACGCTCAGCTGCAAGGCTTCGAGCAAGGCCGCATCGACCCACACACTGCCCTGCGCAGGCCCTCCCTGGGCGGCTGCATCGGCTTGGCCGGGCGCAGGGGCAGTGCGCACGCGGCCACGCAGCGGGTAGCCCTCGCTCACGGCCTTGACCGCCACCAGCCGGGTCGCCCCACCGCGCGCTTGCGGCGCGCGCGCCATGCTGGGAAAGGTCACCGTGCGGGCCACACGCAAGCCCTGCGCGTGCGCGCGTTCGACGAATGCCTGCGGCGTGGGGTGGTCGCTGGCCACGATGGCATCGCCCCCCAGAAGCTGAGCCGCATCGCGCTGCAGGCCGCTTCTGAGCCGGTCGGCAAAAAAGCTCACCGCGGTGAGCGCTGCCACGGCCAGCATCACGGCCACCACCAACAACCGCAACTCCCCCGCGCGAAAGTCGCGCCAGGTCTGACGCAGGGCAAGAGACACCACGGATGGCAACATGGTAGACATCGGAGTTCGATCGTCGGCAACGATAGCCGAGCCCGGGGCCGGGCACCACCCTGGGGTCTTTTGGCAAGGCCAGACGCGGCCACGGTTGTGAACGGTTCTGAATGCGATCATCAAGCCGACTCAATCCCAAGCCGCCGGCCACATGCTTCACTGCGCAGATGACGACCTCGACCCTGCCGCCGATCTTTCTGTCTCACGGCTCGCCGCTGATCGCTGTGCACCCCGGTGACACCGGCGCCTTCTTCCGCCGCCTGGGGCCCGTGCTGGAGCAGGCCTTCGGGCGGCCACGCGCCATCCTTGCCGTCTCGGCGCACACCACCACCCGCGAGCCCGTGCTGCTGGCCGCAGCGCGGCACAGCACCATTCACGATTTTTGGGGCTTTCCCCAGGCGCTGTACGAACTGCGCTACGACGCACCGGGCGACCCTGCCGTGGCCCAAGCCGCCTCGGACTGCCTCCGTCAGGCAGGCATCGCGCACCGCGTGCTGGCCGAGGGCGGGCTCGATCACGGCATCTGGACGCCCCTGATCCATGCCTGGCCGAAGGCCGACGTGCCCATCGTGCCGCTGTCGCTGGTGCCCTCGGAGGCTGCGCCCGCCATGCACTGGGCCATCGGGCAGGCGCTGGCTCCCCTGACCCGGCAAGGCGTATGGATCCTTGGCACCGGCAGCCTCACCCACAATCTGTCACTGGCCCTTGGCGGCGGCCGCATCGAAGATCGGACCGAGACCGCCGAGTGCGCCGCCTTTCGGGATTGGGTGTGGCAACGCACGCAGGCCCGCGACTGGAGCGCACTGCTCGAATACCGGCAGCAGGCGCCGCATGCCGCCCTGATGCACCCGACCGACGAGCACTGGCTGCCGTTTTACGTGCCCGCCGGCGCCGGCGGACGCCAAGCCGCGCCGGTACGCATCCACGCCGGCGTGACCTACGGGTGCCTGGCCATGGATGCTTACGCCTTCGGCCCCGAGGCCCATCGACTGGCACAGGCCTTGGGCTGCCAGGCAGCCCATTGAACGCCGCGCCCTCGGACTACACGCCGCTGCGCCGCCACCCCCCTGCCGCTCAACCGCCGATCAACCGCTGTGGCTGGCAAAGCATGCATCGAGCCGTTCGATCCAGCGCGCTTTGGCCGACGCATCGGCAAAGCTGGCCTCCAGGCTGTTGCGCGCCAGGGTATACGCATCGCGCAGCTGCAGCGAAGGCAAGGCCGCGAAGGTCTCGACGAAGTTCTGGTGCAAATAGCCCCCGAAATACGCCGGATCGTCGGAATTCACGGTGGCCATCAGGCCCGAGGCCAGCAACTGGCCCAGCGGGTGGTCGGCCAGCCGCTCGACGACACACAGCTTGACATTGGACAGCGGACACACCGTCAGCGGCACACGCTCGCGCGCCAGGCGCCGCACCAAATCGGCATCCTCCAGGGCCCGCACCCCATGGTCGATGCGCTCGACCTTCAACACGTCGAGCGCACTGCGCACATAGGCCGCGGGGCCTTCCTCGCCCGCATGGGCCACCAGATGCAAACCCAGCTCACGGCAGCGTGCAAACACCCGTGCGAACTTTTCCGGCGGATGGCCGCGCTCGCTGCTGTCCAGGCCCACCCCGATGAAATGGTCGCGCCAAGGCAAAGCCTGCTCGAGTGTCTCGAACGCCTCGTCTTCGCTGAGATGCCGCAAAAAGCACATGATGTAGGCGCTGCTCAAGCCCAGCTCCCGCGCAGCGGTCTCACGCGCCCGTGTCAACCCACGCATCACCGTCTCGAAAGACACGCCACGCGCGGTGTGGGTTTGCGGATCGAAGAACACCTCGGCATGGACGATGCCGTCGGCCACGGCCCGGCGGAAATAGGCCATGGCCATGTCAAAGAAATCCTCCTCCTTCAGTAACACACTGGCCCCAGCGTAGTAGATGTCGAGAAAGCTCTGCAGATCGGTGAAGGCATAGGCCTGTCGCAGGCTCTGGACATCGGGGTACGCCAGCGCAACGCCATTGCGCTGGGCCAGCTCGAAGATGAGCTCGGGCTCCAAAGAGCCTTCGATGTGAATGTGCAGCTCAGCCTTGGGCATGTCGCGCAGCAGCTGAGCCATCGCATCGGCGGGCAGAGTCGGTGGGGTGGTCATGGTTGGGTTCTCACAGGGCACAGGACTCAACTGTCGCACGGGTGACGGCCGGGGTGCGGGTTCGCCCCGCCGCCCAGGTGACACCGCGGTCGCACCCGGCGATGGAATCATGCCGCAAGCCCCGCCCACGACGGCACGATGATGACCCAAGACACCGCCATGTATCGTCAACTTTCTCTCGTGCGCCGCCACATGCGGCGCTGCTGCACTGTGGTGCTGATGCTCACGCTGGCGGCCTGCGGGGGCGGCGACCGCCCAACGGCGCCGCCCGATCCGACGCAGGCCCTGACGACCGCCGGGGCCGTGCGCGGTCAGCTCGACGGCAACCGCTCCATGGTGCAGTTCAAAGGCATTCCCTATGCCGCCGCCCCTGTCGGGGCGCTGCGCTGGCGCCCCCCGCAGCCTCCCACGCCCTGGACCGGTGAGCGGCCAGCCACGAATTTCGGTCCGGCCTGCGCGCAGCCTGCCAGCGCCTTCGGGACGAGCGAGCCGACCGTGAACGAAGACTGCCTCACGCTCAATGTCTTTCGGCCGACCGCCCCCGGACCGCATCCCGTGATGGTATGGATCCACGGCGGGGCGTTCTACCTCGGCACCAGCGCCGGCTATCCCGATGTGTCGAGCCTCGTGGCGCAGCAGGTGGTCGTGGTCACATTGAACTATCGCTTGGGCGCCTTGGGTTTCATGGCTCACCCGGCCCTCAGCGCGGAGCAAGGCGGGCATTCCGGCAACTACGGACTGATGGACCAGCAAGCCGCCTTGCGCTGGGTGCGCGACAACATCGCCGCCTTCGGGGGCGACCCCCGCAACGTCACGATCTTCGGCGAGTCGGCGGGCGGCTTCAGCGTGCTGTCGCACTTGGCCGCGCCGGGATCGGCCGGGCTGTTTCACAAAGCCATCGTGATGAGCGGCGCCTATGGCCTGGATCTCCAAGACACGCTGAGCCTGTCGGAAGACAAGGGCCGCTCCTTGGCCCAGACCGCGATGGGCCTGGTCACGGGCGCAGGCGGCCCGGCCTGCGACACCAGCACGGTCGAATGCCTGCGCAGCCTGCCGGTGCAGGCCTTGCTCGGTGCTCAAATGACCGTCTACCCGCGCGGCCCGGTGCCCAGTGTGGACGGCCGGGTGCTCGACGCCTCGGTGCGCCAAAAGATTTGGGCAGGCACCCACCACGCCGTGCCGGTGATGCAAGGCAGCACGCGCGACGAATACCGCCTGTTCGCAGCCTTGAACGAGCTGGGCGGGGCTGCACCACTGACCCACTCGACGCTGTCGGCTGCCATTCAAGGCTTGGGGCTGCCCGCACCGTTGGCCGATGCGTTGGCCGCGGCCCCCTATCACCCATCACGCTATGAAGACAATGCCAGCTTTGCCTTTGCCGCCGTGGGCACCGACCTGGTCTTTGCCTGCAACGGGCTGAACGTGTCTCGGCGTCTGGCCTCGAGAGGCCATGCAGTCTACGCCTATGAGTTCCGGGACCGCAGCGCCCCCGAAGTCTTGCCTGCGGTGAGCTTCCCACAAGGAGCCGCCCATTCCGCAGAGCTGCAATACCTGTTCGACATGCCGCGCCCGCTCGATGCCGCCCAAACGAGCCTGAAACAGGCCATCGTGCGCTACGTCACCCGCTTCGCCCGCGACGGCCGCCCCGATGTCCCTGGCCTGCCCGCATGGCCGGCGTTCCGTAGCGAAGCGCCCATCTACATGGGCTTGGACCTGGCCTCCGGCGAAGGCATCGCACCGCACGCCCAGTTTGCGGCCGAGCACCAGTGCGACACGGTCTGGTCCAGCCTGAACGACGACTGACATTCACGCACGACCTTCAGGGAGGAACACAACGCCCGCCCGCGGCGGGGCTCCCAGGCGCGAGCCGAGCAACGCGCCAGTGCGGGCCACGCAAGGAGCGGGCCATGCAAGGGGCATTTGGAAGGCAGGCGCACGCCGCGACTCAGGCTTTCAGAAACACATCCCAATCGGGCGCGAAATTGGCATGCAAAGGCAACAAGGCGCCTCCCAACGCGCGCGCGTCCGAGCCGATGCTGCCGCTCAGCAAGCGAGGCGGTGCTTGCAACCCCTCCCAGCTGTACGCGGCCAGCGCCTGCTCGGTGCAGGCGATCAACTCGGACAGCAAGGCCGGCGCGACCGCCCCATCGATCACCACGGCGGGCAGATCCAAAAACGCCACGCCCGACACCACGCAGTGAGCCAGCGCCAGCGCAGCATGATCGAGCCATTGCCGAGCGTGTTGGCGCCAAGGTTCTTGCAGCGCACGATCGTCATAAGCGGCCATGGGATCGAGCCCATGTTCGCGCAAGCGCTGCTCCAGATCCCACAGCGAGGCCCGACTCAGCAACTGCGGCGGCCGCTCGGACGCCCGGCCATCGGCGGCAGCCAGCGGCAACGAGGCCACCGCGCCGGCATTGCCATGCTCGCCGCGATGCAAGCGCGAATGCAACACCAGCCCCCCACCGATAAAGGTGTCGAGAAACAGGTACAGAAAGCTGTGGACGTCTCGCCCTTTGCCCTGCAGCAGCTCGGCCACGCACGCCGCCACCGTGTCTTTGGCAAAGCTCACCGGCAACGTGGTCATGCGCTGCACTTCGGCAGCCAGATCGAGATGGTTCCAGGCGTCGGATTGCGCTTCGGTCAGGCCGAGCATGCGGTGCCACCCGCCCAGTTGGAAGGGCGCGGCCACGCCCACCCCGACCACCCGTGCAGCCAACGGCCCCAGCCGATGCAACAACTCGTCGAGGTTGGATCGGATGGTCGGCAACAGGGTCTGGGCCTCGGGAAAGGCATAGGCCACGCTGATGCGTTCCCGCACCCGCCCGGTGAAGTCCACCAAGAGCCAGTCGGCGCTGCGACGCGCGATCTTGATACCGATGGCAAAGGCACCGTCGGGGTTCAAGCCAATGGGCACCGAAGGCTGCCCCACCCGGCCGCGCACTGGTGCACCGCGGGTGATCAAGCCGTCTTCGTCGAGGCGGGCGATGATCATGCCGATGGTCTGTGCCGTCAGGCCGGTGAGTCGGGCCAGATCCGCTTTGGCCAGCTGGCCATGCGTGCGCAAGGCTTGCAGCACCACGCGCTCATTGAACTGGCGCAAACCGACCTGGTTCGATCCGCGCGGGCGCAAGGGGTGTCCCGCGGCATCGGCGAGGGCAGGTGGAAGCTCGGGGGTAGGGCTCACGGTGAGAAAGTGTGGCACGTGGAATCCCGGCACGCAGGCGTCGGGCCTCAGGGGCGCAAAGGCCTGCCCAGCACGCCCTTGCGCAACAGAAAGTTGCCCCAGGGCTCCAGTTCGCCGGTGACGACGATGGCATAGGCCCGTTGGACCCTCTCATAGAAGGCATAACGCTCCACCGCCTCGGCCTGTTCCTCACGCAGGCCGTGGCGCGCCAACACGGACAGGGATTCGCGCTGCAGGGCCGAGCGGTAACCCGGCTCGGTGCCGGCCACCTGCATATAGGCCACCGGATGCGGCACGTCCTCGGCCAAGGGCAGCACACTGAGCACTGCCTCGAGCGTGCGCAGCATGCCCACGCCGGGCAGACGCACCACCGGCTTGCCCGCGCCCAAGCTCATGGCGGTGAAGTGGGCATCGGCCAAGACCACCGCATCATCATGGCCCATTTCGGCCAGCAGCTTGAGCAGCTCGGGGCTGAGCAAAGGATCGATGCCTTTGAGCATAGGGGGCCTCAAGCCAGGCACTCGGCCGGAATGTCTTCAGGGGACATCGCACCGGTCATCACGGCCACGGTGTCGCTCATGCTGATCTTCTTGGGATCGACCACCGCGGCGCGCTTGCCCAATCGGGCGATGTGGATGCGGTCGGCGATCTCGAACACATGGGGCATGTTGTGGCTGATCAAGACCACCGACAAACCCCGATCGCGCACGCGACGGATCAGCTCTAGCACCATGTTGCCCTCTTTGACCCCCAGCGCGGCAGTGGGCTCGTCCATGATGACCACATGCTGCGCAAAGGCCGCCGCACGAGCCACCGCCACGCACTGGCGCTGCCCGCCCGAGAGCGTTTCCAGCGCTTGTGTCATCGACCGGATGCCGACTTTGAGCTCGCTCAGGCGCGCAATGCTTTCTTCGAGCATCTTTTTCTTGTCGATGGCCTGAAACCAGCGGCCCCACCACCCCGGCCGGCGGATCTCGCGGCCGAGGAACAGATTCTCGGCAATCGTCATGGCCGGGGCCACGGCCAAGTCCTGATAGACCGTCTCGATGCCGGCCCGACGCGCGTCGATCGGACTGCGAAACTGCACTGGGCGGCCGTCGAGATGGATCTGCCCTTCATCGGGTTGGATCGCCCCCGACAGACATTTGATGAGCGAAGACTTGCCCGCGCCGTTGTCGCCGATGACGGCCAAGATTTCGCCCGCGCGCAGCTCGAAGTCCGCCCCATCCAGGGCCGTGACCTGGCCGTACCGCTTGACCAGCCCTTTGGCCTGCATCACGACAGAGGGCTTGCGATCGGTGCTCATGATCAACGCACTCCTTTGCGTGACATTTGGTCGGTCAGGACCGCAAGGATCACCAAGATGCCGGTGACCAAGATCTGATAGACCGAGGACACGCCCATGAGCGTCAGGCCGTTGCGAAACACGCCCACGATCAACGCCCCGACCAAGGTGCCCAGCACCACGCCGCGTCCGCCAAACAGACTGGTGCCGCCCAGCACCACGGCCGTGATGGCGTCCAGATTCTCGGTCTGACCGGCATTGGGGTCGCCCGCGCCGATGCGTGCGACTGACAGCAGCGAGGCGATGCCGTAGAACACGCCAGCCATCAGGTACACCCCCAGCAGCACCTTGTCGGTGGAAATGCCCGTCAAGCGCGTGGCTTCGGGGTTGTTGCCCACCGCATAAATGTGCCGGCCGGGCGCGGTCTCGCGCAAATACAGCCAGGTGATCAGATACAGCGCCAGCATGAGCACCACGCCATAGAGGATGTGGGCTGAGCCGATGCGAAAACTCTCGCCCAGCCAGGTCAAGCCCGCGGGCACCTCGGTGATGGTTTGCGAGCCCGAGTACAGCTGGGTGATGGCAAACGCGATGTTGAGTGTGCCCAAGGTGACGATGAACGGCGGCAACTTGGCCTTGGTGACCAACAAACCGTTGATCAGGCCAAAGAGCGTGGTCACGGCCATGCCCAGCGCAAAGGCCACCGGCGCAGACAAACCATGGTCAGCCGCCGTCTTGGTCATCACGATGGCCCCCAAGGCCATCACCATGCCGCACGACAGATCGATGCCTGCGGTCAAGATGATCAAGGTCTGGCCAATCGCGATCGTGCCAACCACCATCACTTGTTGCAGGATCAGCGAGAAGTTTTGTAAGGTCAAAAACCGCTCGCTTTGCGTCGCAAAGAAGGCGCAGGCGCACACCAGCGCGATGAACGGTCCCAGTGCGCCCAAGGGCGGCAGTTTGGTGTGGATGGCAGTCATGGCGATCGGCCCCGTTGGGGCGGTGGCGAAAGTTTGCTAGGCACACCCCACGCGGCCCGCCCACTCGTGCGGGGGCCCCCGACGACGAGCCCGGCAGGCGGCGCGACACAGAGCATCGTTTACTTATTGCCCCAGCACAGGTCCAGCCCCGTTTGGACGTCCTTGCTGTCCACACCGGGCATGGGCTTGGCTGCGATCAGCGTCACACCAGTGTCGGTATAGCCGCTGACTTTCTTGCCCGTCTTGGCGTACTCCACGCCGGCGGCCACCCCCATGGCGGCCATGCGCAAGGGGTACTGCTGGCTGGTGGCCGCGATGATGCCTGCGCCCACGTTTTTCACCCCTTCACACCCCCCATCGACGGACACGATGATCACATCCTTTTCCTTGCCAGCGGCTTTGAGCGCCTTGTACGCACCGGCTGCGGCCGGTTCGTTGATGGTGTAGACGAGGTTGATGTCGGGGTTTTTCTGCAAGCAGTTTTCCATGGCAGTCTGGCCCTTGGCCATGTCGCCGTAGGTGTCGGCCATGCAGGCCACGCCTGCGGCCTTGCCACCGAGTTCATTGCTCTTGGCATCCGGGGCGTTCAGCCCCATGCCCTTGAGGAAGCCGTTGTGGCGCTGTGCGCCCACCGGGTGTCCGGGGAACAGGTCCAAGGTGGCGATCACCGGTTTCTTTTGGCCCAGGGCGACCTTGGCATACTGCCCGATCAGCACACCGGCCTTGTAGTTGTCGGTGGCAAACAAAGCATCCACGGCCGAAGGCGGGTCGGTCGGGCTGTCCAGCGCGATCACCATCACGCCTTGCCGTTGGGCCTTTTTGATGGCCGGAATGATGGCCTTGGCGTCGCTGGGCGTGATCAGAATGGTCTTGGCGCCGGCGGCCACGATGTTTTCCATCGCCGTGACCTGACCAGCATTGTCCCCGTCGGTTTTGCCCGCAGCCACGATCAGCTTGGCGCCCAGCTTCTTGGCTTCGGCCTCGGCGCCCTCTTTCATTTTCACGAAGAACGGGTTGGATTCGGTCTTGGTGATCAGGCCAATGACTGGCTGCGTCTGCGCGAACACAGACCCCATCGCCAAGGCCAGCACGGACGACAGGAAGATGGCTTTGTTCATGGACGGTCTCCTCAGAGGTCAGGTCTGCTCCGCAGCCCTTGCTCGGCCTGGTGCATCAGCACGTGGGATCGGGACGAACCCCGCATCCAGCCGCGGATGGCAGCAACTATAGTTGCCCACATCTAAATAAATCAACTGGATTTAGTTATGGTTTTCCCTGCATCGAGGCCCGAACCCATGATCACGGTGGCCACCGCTGGCGTGGCCCGGATGGACAGGATCGAAGAGGCCGTCGGCCGACGGCGGCCTTGCATGGCGTGGCGGTCTACAACCCCACCTCGCTGACCGGGGTCGGCCTGGATGAAGCTGGCAAGACGAGCTATGGCTTTTGGCGTGGAGGAGTGGCCGACCGCCGAGTCGAAGCAGCCACGATGATCGCCCGGTGCGCAGCCCCCCGGCCTCAAAGCCGAGGGCACCGGCGGCCTGGCCTTGGCGGCGGACAACGGCCACAAGCAGCCTTGGCTACGGAGCCGCGAGCGGCCGCCTGCTGCCGGCCGCCACGCTCCATCGGTGCACGCTCACGGCTGCACGTCCAAGGCCGGCACCACCGTGACCACCCCATTGGTGATGCAGTCACGCCCTTCGGGAGACATCAACACCGCATCCTTGAAGGTCAATGTGGACTGCGCGTTGTCCCAGGCCAGCTCGAGCCGACTGGGGCCGCACACGCCGCCAAGCAGCGGCACATCGACATTGACATAGGCATTGTGGATCACCAAAAAATTGTTGCCCTGCGCCTGTCCTCGCCACGGCAAGGCCAAGGCCGAAATGTGGCGACACAAACCATTGCGACCGAACTCGGCATTGAGCACCGTCAACCGGCCGTCCTCCGTGATATGGGAGACGAACTTCGTGTCACATTCGAGGGTCACGAAACTCTTCTTGTATCGCAACTTGCCTGAGGCGACCACCTCCCCGGCCGGCGTGATCTTCACGGCATGCGCCGCCCCAGCAACTGACATCAGCGCGACAACAGACGCCGCCACGGCGGCGGCACGATGGATGAGATGACGATACATCCCCATGGCTGTCTCCTCATGGTGGGTATTGGAATCGACCGAATGGCCGCAACGCCGAGCGCTTTGGAGTGTTCGCGGCAGCGAACCGCCGCAAAGGCTCAGCGCAACTCACGCCGCAGGATCTTGCCCACGGTGGATTTGGGCAATTCTTCCCGCCGAAACTCGACGATGCGCGGCACTTTGTAGGCCACGAGGTGCCGCCGGCAATGTGCCAACAGCTCGGACTCGGTCAGCCGCGCATCGCTGGGCACGACGATCAGCTTGACCCGCTCGCCGGCCACCGCATCGGGAACCCCGACGGCCGCGCATTCCCTGACTCCGGGATGACGCATGACGACATCCTCGATCTCATTGGGATAGACATTGAAGCCGGACACCAGGATCATGTCTTTGCGCCGATCGATCAGGCGCAAATAGCCTTGCTCGTCCATCACGCCGATGTCGCCGGTGGCCAGCCATCCTTCCGCATCCAGCACTTGGGCCGTGTCATGCGGGCGCTGCCAATAGCCTTGCATGACTTGCGGTCCACGCACACACACCTCGCCCGGCTCGCCGACTGCCGCCCAGCGACCATCCTCGCGACGCAGACGCACCTCGGTCGAAGGCACCGGCAACCCGACCGTGCCGGTGTAGCGCATGTTGCGTGGCTGCGATAGATCGAGGGGATTGATCGTGACGATCGGTGAGCACTCCGTCAGGCCGTAGCCCTCGATCACCGGCACGCCGGTGACTTGCTGCCACCGTTGCGCGATGGCTTGAGGCGTGGCCATGCCCCCGGCGATGGTGAGCTTGAAATCGGAAAAATCATGGCGCCGGAAATCCTCGTTTTCCAGCAAGGCATTGAACAGCGTGCTCACGCCGGCCATGCCATTGAAGCGCTCTTTGCGCAGCACCATCATCACCCGTTTGACGTCACGTGGGTTGGCGATGAGCACATTGCGTCCGCCCAAGCACATGAACAGCAGGCAGTTCACCGTGAGCGAGAAGATGTGATACATCGGCAGCAAGCTCACGTTGGTTTCAACCTGGCTGGTGTCCACGTAATGCCCTCGCCAGGCCAGCGACTGCAGCAAATTGGCAATGATGTTGCGATGGCTGAGCATGGCCCCTTTGGCCACGCCGGTCGTGCCCCCGGTGTACTGCAAGAAGGCCAGGTCCTCTGCTTGCATCCGCACGGGCAATGCTGCACTGCGGCGCAAACCCGACCTCAGCGCATCACGCAGATCGATGGCCTCACGCAGCGAGACGACGCGTCGCTCCTTGGGCGCGGTCAGACGCACCAGCCGATTCACCAGACGGCCCTTCAGATTCAGCCCGTCGGCAAACAGGTCGCCGATGCGGGTGACGACCACTCGTTTGAGTCGCACTTGCGGCAACGCTTCTTGCACCGTGCCGGTGAACAAATCCATCACCACCAGCGTTTCGGCGCCGCTGTCATTGAGTTGATGCGCCAGCTCACGCGCCGTATACAGCGGATTGACGTTGACCACGACCGCCCCGGCGAGCAAGGTGCCAAACAGACACACGGGATACTGCAGGCAGTTGGGCATCATGATGGCCACCCGATCCCCGGGCTGCACGCCCACCGACTGCAGCCAAGCAGCAAACGCATGCGCCAAGTCGCCGCATCGGCGATAGCTCATCGGCGAGCCCAGGCTGACGAAAGCCGTGCGATCGGCAAACTGCCTGACGTTCTCCTCGAACACCTCGGCAATGGACCGATACCGCGTCAGGTCGATGTCCGCGGGAACGCCCGGCGCATACGAGCGCAACCATGGGCGATCCGGATCGACCGTTTGCGCACCGGACACGCCAGTCGCAGCGCCCTCTGGGCCCACCGGTCGGACCGGGGTGGCCGTATCCGCGGCCGCCCCGGCATCGGGCATGGCGACTCGCGCCAGACGAATCCTGGACTCGTTCGTTGACATCACGGATGCTTCTCCTGTCGTCTCGACCGTCCTCATCGACCGGTCAACCACCGGGGGCCACACTCAACGCTCGACCACGGCCACCACGCCCTGGCCGCCGGCCGCACAGATGGAGATCAGCCCTCGGCCCCCGCCGCGCTCGGCCAGCTGCTTGGCCAATTGGGCCAAGATGCGGGCCCCGGTGGCCGCAAACGGGTGTCCTGCCGCCAACGAACCGCCATTGACGTTCAAGCGGTCCATGTCGATGCTGCCCAAGGGGCGATCCAAGCCGAGCCGGTCACGGCAGTATTTCGGGTCTTGCCAAGCCTTGAGCGTGCACAGCACTTGCGCGGCAAAGGCCTCGTGGATTTCGTAATAGTCGAAGTCCTGCAAGCTCCATCCGAGTTTGGCCAGCATGCGCGGCACGGCATACGCCGGGGCCATCAGCAAGCCCTCGGCCGGAGGCGCAATGAAATCCACCGCCGCCGTCTCGGCCAAGCGCAGATAGGCCAATATCGGCAAGCCACGCGCCTTGGCCCACTCTTCGCTGGCCAGCAGCACGCATGAGGCACCGTCGGTCAACGGCGTGGAATTGCCTGCGGTGAGCGTTCCAGCCTGACGATCGAACGCCGGCTTCAAAGCCGCCAGCTGTGCTGCGCTGAGCTGAGCGCGCAAGTTGTTGTCTCTCTGCAGTCCGCCATACGGCGTGACCAAGTCATTGAAGAATCCACGCTCATAGGCGGCATGCAATCGCTGGTGGCTGCGCAAGGCCAGGGCGTCTTGGTCTGCGCGCGAGATGCCCCAGCGCTTGGCCATCTGCTCGCAATGCTCCCCCATGGACAAACCGGTACGCGGCTCTGCAATCTGCGGCAGCGCCGGTGCGAAGAACAGTCCGGGGTTGATGCGCAACAGCTCGCGCAAACGCGCTGCGGTGCCGCGTGCCCGATGGACACGCAGCAGCCGTCGGCGCAGCTTCTCGTTCAGTCCAATCGGCGCATCGGAGGTGGTGTCCACCCCTCCAGCAATGCCACAGTCGATTTGCCCCAGCGCAATCTTGTTGGCCACCAAGATGGCCGCTTGCATCCCCGTGCCACAGGCTTGCTGGATGTCGTAGGCAGGCGTGTCTGGATGCAAGGTGGTGCCCAACACGCTTTCGCGGGTGAGATTGAAATCACGAGAATGCTTCAGTACCGCGCCGGCGACCACCTCGCCCAGGCGCACACCCTGCAATCCGACACGATCGACCAGCCCTCGCAATGCCGCCGTCAGCATCTCCTGATTGGACCGTTCAGCATAAGCGGTGTTCGAGCGGGCAAAAGGAATGCGGTTGCCGGCGACAATGGCCACCCGTCTGGGCGCTTGCAGTGCCAGCATCGTTCACACCTCCCCCAATGCCACACACTCTCCGATGGCATGAATGCGGGAGCCGTCCATCGATTGAACCATCCACGGCCCGGTGCGCGGCCGATCCCTGTGCCACGCGGTGGCCCACAAGGACACTCGCGTAGGCAAGGTCACGGCAGAGCGGAACTCCACATACGCGCGCAGACGAGGCGGCAACTGCCCAAGACCTGCCAGGGCGCGCGCGAAAACCCACATGCCATGCGCGATCGCGGAACGAAAACCAAACATCCGCGCCAGCCAAGCGTGCAAATGAATCGGGTTGGCATCGCCAGAAACCCATGCGTATCGCCTGCCGATGTCGCTGGCCACTTTCCAGGACTCGACCATCGTCATGCCAGCCCAATCGGGCAGCACGAACGGGCGCCAAGATTCCCCCACGGAGGCAGCCTCGGTGCGGCGCAAATACACGTTTTCTCCTTCCCAAACGACATCCGAAGCTTGTTTGACCCGGCATGCCAACACCACGGCCTGACCTTTGGGATGCGACACGAGCCGATCGATCCACACGGCCAGATTCAACTCATCGCCGGGATGCACGGGTCGGATTTGACGCAAACTGCTGGACAAATGCACCAGCCCCGGCAAGGGCCATGGGAACCGTCGATCGAGCAGCAGCGCCATTTGCAAAGGCAGCGACAAGACATGCAGATAGGTCGGCGGCACGTGCCTGGAAAACGCGTAACCGCACACCTTCCCGTAGGCCCGCACGTCACGGGCGCGCACCTGCACGTTGCTCGATTGCACGCCCAGTTCGGGCAAACCGCGCACGTCATACCCGGTGGGCGGCAAGGCGCTATGGTGCCGTCGCGTCCAGGAGGTCATGCCCGCGCGCAGCATCGTCACACCACCCACCCGCCGATAACGCCAGCTCGGCAGTTCCAAAGACGAGCTCGTTTGCGCCACGAAAGCGTTCATCGCTCAAGCTCCCAGCCAATTCTGTCCACACACGCGCACGACCTGCCCGGTGACTCCACCGGAGGCCGGGTGTGCCAACCAAGCAATCGCCTCGGCCACGTCCACCGGCTGGCCCCCTTGGCCCAAGGAGTTCAGACGCCGACCCGCTTCTCGAATGGCAAATGGCATGGCACCGGTCATTTGTGTTTCGATGAAGCCCGGCGCAATGGCATTGATCGTCACGCCATCGGGCGCCAGCCGTGGCGCGTAGCTTTGCACCAAGCCGATCACTCCAGCCTTGGAGGCCGCGTAGTTGACCTGCCCAGCGTTGCCAGCAATGCCGCTCATCGACGACACGCACACCACCCGCGCGCCCCGTGGCAAAGCTTTGAGGGCCACCAAAGCTTCGGTGACCCGCTCCGGCGCCAGCAGGTTGACCTCCATGACACTGCTCCACTGGTCCTCGCGCATATTGACCAGCCGCTTGTCCCGCGTGATGCCAGCGTTGTGCACCATCACGTCGATGCACCCGTCGGCGGCCTTGGCCATGCGGGCCCCGGCATCGGCCGCGGTCACATCCAGCGCGAGGGCCAGCCCCCCAACGCTTTCACACACCCGCCGCAAGGCCGCCTCGGCCGCCGGCACGTCCACCCCGATCACCCGCGCGCCTTCGCGGGCCAGAACGCGGACGATGGCTTCGCCGATGCCACGCGAAGCTCCGGTGACCACCGCCGTGCGTCCCGTCAGCGGGCGAGACCGATCCCAGGTCACGACGGGATCGACCGGTGGATCCACACGCACGACCTGACCCGAGACGAAAGCCGATCGGGCCGTCAAAAAGAAGCGCAACGTGCTCTCCAGCGCCCCCTCGGCCCCCGGGGTCACGTAGATCAGTTGCGCGGTGGCACCTTGCCGAAGCTCCTTGGCCAACGAACGCACCGCCCCCTCCAGGGCACGCTGGGCAATGGCCTGCGCGGTCGTGGCGGTCTGCTGCGGCGGGCGGCCCAGCACCACCACCCGCGCGCACGCCGCCAGCGATCGCACCCTGGGCTGGAAGAAATCGAAAAAGCGTTTGAGCTCGGCGCTACTTTGGACGGTGGTGGCATCGAACACCAGCGCATGCAAGCCTTTGACGATGTCCACGCGCGCGGGGGACACCACATTGGCGCCCAAGCCCTCCAGCATGCCGATCAAACGATCGCCCAGGGCGCTGCCAGGGGAGGTATCGACCATCACGGGGCCCGGAAATTCGGGCTCATGCGGCTGCCAACGGCGCAGCACGGCCGGTTGTGGCAGTCCGAAGGCGCTGATGACGCGCCTGCCCAAGGCGGAATTGGCGAAATGCACATAGCGGTCGGCCACCCCGGACGCGCGCTCATGCGAGCGCAGCGCTGGATGAGCCCCCACCGAAGATGCCGGCGTGGAGGTGGAGCCTTGCGAATAGGTGTTCATAAGCGTTGGAAGTCTGGATCGTTGCTTCAAGCGGCCATGCGCGCAGGATCGGCAAGAGCCTGCTGGCGCCGCTGCAAGTCGGCCAACAAATTGAAGTCCTGCGGGAAGTCATCCACCATCAGGGCAATCTCACAGTGCTGCGCGTATTGCTCCAGGAGGGCGAGCTCCTGTGCGTCGATCAGCTTGAGCTGCTGCGCCTTGCGAGCCCAGGCAGGCCACTGCCGCAAGTCCTGCGGCACGGGCCCCAAGGTCACCAGCGCCCCTTGCTCGCGCAAGCGCTTCTCGATCTGCATCACCCGCGGATGCAACGCAAAGGCCAGCTCACCATGCGCGATTTCATCGACCTGCGGGCTGGGGACATACGAGCCGGCCAACAAGCGGTCGCGCGCTTGACCCGGCGTTTGCACATACTCCGCGATGCGGATCAGCTCGCGATCGGACGGACGGAAGTCGGGCACGCCCCAAGGCGCAATCCATCGATGCAGCAAACGACCGAGCCAGCGCACCGGATGGTTGAGCAGCACCTCGTCCAGAGCCCGCCAAGCGCGGGTGAGGGCATCTTGCACCGCCCAGTGCACCAACGGCAAATCCTCGACCCGACGGCCCTCGTCCTCATAGCGCTTGAGCGTGGCGCTGGCCATCAACAGTTGCGACAGCACATCGCCCAATCGCGCTGTGACCAACTCGGCGCGCTTCAGCCGTGCGCCCAAGGAAAACATGGAGGCGTCGGAGACCAAGGCCAAAGCCGTGGCAAGCCGGGTGGCGGCCGGGTAGTAAGGCTTGAGCTCGGAGGCAGCACGCCGTGGCGCTCTCAACAGCCGCCCGCCGGTCCACCCATCGATCCAAGCCCGCACCGCGTTGCGCAGCATGAATCCCGCATGCCCCCACACGGCCTCATCGAAGGACTGCAGCGCCACGCGCTCATCCGACTGAGACGCCGCCTGCAGCTCACGCAACACCCATGGATGGCAGCGGATCAATCCTTGACCAAAGATGATCAAGCTGCGCGTCATGATGTTGGCGCCCTCCACCGTGATGGCGATGGGCAGCTGCTGCCATGCACGCGCGATGAAGTTGTGCGGCCCCATGCAAATGCCCTTGCCGGCGACCACGTCCATCGCGTCGGAGACGACCATGCGAGCACGCTCGGTCACATGGTATTTGGCAATGGCCGACAGCACCGAGGGACGCTCGCCCAGATCGACGGCCAGTGCCGCAAAGCGCCGCGTCGCATCCATGGCATACAAGTGGCCTCCCATGCGACCGAGCACTTCCTGAACGCCTTCCATCTTGCCGATCGAGGTTTTGAACTGACGCCTCAATGCGGCATACGCGCCGGTGGTGCGCACCGCGAGCTTGCCGACTCCGACATTGGACGACGGCAGCGAAATGCAACGCCCCGCGGCCAGACACTCCATCAACATGCGCCAGCCTTGACCGATCTGTTGGCGCCCGCCGATGACCCAGTCCAGCGGGATGAAGACATCCTTGCCCGAGGTCGGACCGTTTTGGAACACGGCGTTGAGCGGCCAGTGACGGCGACCGATGTTCACGCCCGGGTGGTTCGTGGGAATCAGGGCACAAGTGATACCCAAGTCTTTTTTGTCCGAGAGCAAGCCATGCGGGTCTTGCGCCCGGAAGGCCAACCCCAGCACCGTGGCGATCGGCGCCAGCGTGATGTAGCGCTTGTTCCACGTCAGAGAAAAGCCCAAGACTTCGCGCCCTTCGTGCATGCGCTTGGTCACGATGCCCACGTCGGGAATGGAGGCGGCATCCGAGCCCGCATACGGACTGGTCAACGCAAAGCACGGGATCTCCTCGCCGCGCGCCAAGCGCGGCAGGTAGTAGCGCTTCTGCTCCTCCGTGCCGTAATGCAGCAAGAGCTCGGCCGGGCCCAAAGAGTTCGGCACCATGACCGACACCATGGCCGCCGAGCAGCGGGTGGCCAGTTTCATCACCACTTGAGAATGCGCATAGGCCGAGAAGCCTTTGCCCCCATATTCCTTGGGAATGATCAAGCCCATGAAGCCAGCCTGTTTGGCATACGCCCAGGCTTGCGGCGACATGTCTTGCCAGATCTGCGTGGTTTCCCAATCATTGGCCAGATCGCACAAGCGCTCGACTTCGTTGTCGAGGAAAGCCTGCTCCTCGGCCGTCAACCGTGGCGCCGGCATCAACAGCAGCCGATCCCAGTTGGGGCGACCGGAAAACAGATCGGCCTCCCACCACACCGTCCCGGACTCGATGGCTTCACGCTCGGTGGCCGACATCGACGGTTGGATGCGGCGAAAGACGCGCAACAACGGCTTGGACAGCCAGCGACGCCGCAGCGGCTTGACCGTCAAGACGGCCAGCGGTAGCACCGCCACCACCGCCGCGACGATCACCCCCCGAACGCCCAAGGCCCCAGTGGCGTATGCACCTACGGTCCACGCCAGGGCATACATCAGCGCCCACCCCACCGACGCCCCGGCGTAGATCAAGAGCAACCACCCGAGCGGCAATGCGGCCACGACGGCCGCAACGAAGCCCACATCCATCATGTCGCAAGTCCTCTGTGCATTGGAGTGTTGAAAGGCTCAGTGAAATGGACGCAAGCGTACGCAGGCTCCATGGCCCGGACAATGATTCGAGATGTGCTCCAGCGCGGCTTTGGCGACGCTGGTGTCACCCCGCGGCGCTGCGATGCCGCCAGGCGGCTCAGGGCCCGGGCACATCGTGCACGCGGGGCAAGGCATGGACGCACGCAAGATGGCGCTGCCACGCAACGCCGACGGCCCCCTGAAGCGCACGTCCCCAGGGCGGCCCCTCGAACGCCGCCCCAAGGGATCACGGCCGATCGAGGGTCAGTCGCTGGTAGGGTCCCCGGATTTCATCTGCGCACGCAAGGCCCCCGGTGTCGCACGGAACCACCGACGGAAGGCGTGCTGCAAGGCGCTGGGCTCGGAGAAGCCCAGCATCTCCGTCATCTGGGTGATCGACAACCCCCATTTCAGATAGCGAGCGGCCGAGTGCCGCCGAACTTCGTCCACCAGATCACGGAACCGACGTCCCTCGGCTTCCAACTGCTGACGCAGCTTGCGCGGCGGCTGCTCGAGCACTTCACTGACGCGCTCGAATGACACTTCTTCGCCGCGCTGGATCAACGCCGAAATGGCAAACATGACCCGGTTGCTCACCGGCGTATCGCGCTCGAGCCTGCGCTTGAGCTCCTCGGCCTGCTCCTTCAAAAAGTGCTGCAAATAGCTGTCGGCGGTGCAAAACGGCAGCTCCAGATACTGTGCATCGAACACGATGCTGTTTTCCGTGGCCAGGAAATTCACCGGCGCGCCGTAAAACGCCTGTCGATACGCTTCGGGACAGCCCGGATCCGGATGCATGAAGTTGACCTGATGCGCCCGCAGCGGCGCCGCCGTGAAGGACAAAGCGAACCAAGCGGCCAGGGACAAAAAGTGTTCCGCAAACCAACGGGACTCGTAACGCGGGTCACGACAACGGTAGATGAACCTTGCCACCGAACCGTCCACGGCAAAGTCCACCTCGTCGGCCTCACACACCAAAGACGCGTATTGACGCCAACTGATCAAGGCCTCGCGCAACGTGCGGGCCCGCATGCCCAAGTGGGCCACGAAATGCAGTTTGTTTTCGGGATAGTACTGATGGAGTTGCAACGCAATGCCAGGGTTGCCGGTGACCTGCGCAGCGAAATCCCACAATTTTTCGAGCCGCGACAAGGGCACACGCGCCAAGGGCCCCTTCAACCGGCGCACGTCGATGCCGGTGGCGTTCAAGATTTGAGCATCGGTGGCGCCATGTCGGCGTACCACCGCAATGAGGGTCAGGGCGGATTCGTAAACGGTGGCCGTCGGCTCCGGCGTCGAAGCCAACCCTGGATCCGGGGGCGCCACCGCCGGGCCGGATGGCTCGGCCGGGCCGCGTCGCACCATCGTCGTGCGAGTCGTGCTCATGTGCGCCCCCCCTTTTTCCACCGTGGCCCCGCCAGACCGGCGCGGCCTCCCCCCTGCCCCCTGGCTCGCCCGTGAAGGTCCCCGCAGGCGGCCGCCCACAGCGGCCAGGCGCCGCAAGATGGCCAGTCCCGGGCAGCGGGCCCATGGTCGATTTTCATCATACGTGGAAACACAAACAGCCCTCAAACATCAGCGTCGCGGCCGCATCGGCCCCCCAAGCGAATGCCCTCGCCCCACCGGCCCACCCAGCAGTGATTGCGTTGGCATCGCTCCCCCTCAACCCACGGCTTCGAATCATTGAACACCGGCAGCGGCTTGGCCATGCTTGACGCTGCAGCCACCGACGAAGGTTTGTCGTTCCATCGACGATGCCGCAGGCGGACTCCGGCGAAAAGTGCGGACGCCGGACGGGCTGCGAACCGTGTCGTGCTCCGCATGAAGGTCATGCTTCCAATCCATGAAATCTCTCACAGTTTTGACGCTGACGTCGACCGCATCGATCGCCCGGGTTTTCAGCCCGGGCCATACGCTTGCAAGCCACCACACCGGACGTGGGGCGAACCCAGATCACGCCACACCTGAAATCGCCCCCGAGGACCCGACCCGATTCGCAATCGCATGACCCAGGCAAAGCCCCCTCAGCCGGTCGCAGGCCGCAATCTTTCAATCAATCATGGACGTCCGCTGGCCGGAAATTAGGACTTTTCCTGACACCGACTGAACCATCGACCACCACATTTTTTTGATTCGGAGACAACCGATGCAGTTCATTCGACTCGCCGCGCGCGGTTTGCGCGGTTTGAGCCTGTCCTTGACCCTGGCTGGAGCATGCCTGGGCGCCAGTTCGCCGGCGCATGCCGCCACCAGCGTGTTGCTCGACGACCCCGCGGTCGGCCCGGCCAGTGGCACGGGCTTGAATCTCTCATGGCCGGGCCCGCACCAGCAGGACCGCGGCATCTGGACACTGGCGCAAGCCAACACCGCGGCATCGTCGGGCAGCAGCTTGCAGATCGAACCCAAGCATCGGTGGTTCGCCCGTCTGGGTGGCGCCAAAATCAAAGTCAACGACGAATCGAGCGATGCGCGCGACGTCACCGGCCCGGTGCTCACGTCCTCCGATCACCCCCTGCTGGGCGTGTTGGGGCTGTTCTCTCCGAACTTCCGCAGCTTCGGCATCCCCGCCGGAGTGACCGTGGACGTGCGCGACAGCCAATCGGTCTACGGCAGCATCGGCAAGTTCCTGGATGACAACTGGGCGGTGGAAGGACTGATCTTGGCCGCGCCCTTCAAGCACGACATCTACGGCGCCGGCACCATCGAACGTCTGGGCAAGGTGGCCACGGTCAAGCAACTGCCCCCAACGCTGATCCTGCACCGCTACTTCGGCAACTGGGGCGACAAACTTCGCCCCTCGCTGGGTGTGGGCCTGAACTACACCTACTTTTTCGACGCCGAGGCCACACCCGCGTTGGAAAGTTATACCGGCGGCCCGACCGACATCAAAATGAAACCGTCCACCGGTTGGGGCGTGTTTGCAGGACTCCAATACCAATTCAGTCAGCGCCTGCATCTGAAGCTGACGCTGGGGTACGTCACCGTGCGCACCACCGCCACCCTGACCACGCGTGACACCATGCTCAGCAGCAGCTCGCCGGTCTTGCAAGACTATCCGGCGCCGATTCCTCAAATCGCCAACAGTCCGCTGACGCAAGGCATTCTCGATTCCGTGTTCAACAGTGTGGCCCAGTCGCGAGGAGGCACATTGGGAACCTACGAGCGCAAGATCGACAGCAAACTCGATCCATACGTCGTACTACTGAGCGTGGGCTACGCGTTCTGACAAGAGGAGGCATGCGATGTTGTGGCAATGGCTGACCCGATCGAAAACCCATGGGTATCACCGTTGGGGTTATCTGATGTTCTTGCTGGCCGGAACTCCCCCGGTGATGAGCTACTGGATGGCCAGCATGGATGGGCGATGGGATCTGTGGGCTTGGCTCACACCGCTCATGTACTTCGGGGCGATTCCGCTGGCCGATCTGATCGTTGGCACCGACAAACTCAACCCATCCTCCCAAGACACGCCCATGCTGGAGCGGTCCTGGTACTACGCGGCGCTGCCCCTGTTGTGCGTGCCGTTTCAACTCAGCCTGATGCTATGGGGGGCCCATGTGTTTGCCACCGCGCCCTTCGGTCCGCTGGGTGCGGTGGGCTGGATCGTGTCGATGGGCTGCCTGGGCGGCGTGCTGGGCATCAACGTCGCCCATGAATTGATCCACAAGCCCAGCCGGATCGAACAATGGGGGGGCGGCTTGCTGCTGTCGTCCGTGATCTATGGATCGTTCAAGATCGAACACATCTACGGACACCATGTCGATGTGGCCACGCCGCGCGACAACTCCACCGCGCGACGCGGCGAAACCGTGTACGGCTTCATCGGCCGCGCACTGCGGCACAACGTGCCGCGCGCCTTCGAGCTGGAGCGCCAGCGTGCCAAGCGACGCGGCGAGCCCTACAGCCCGTGGCTCGGGGAACTGGCGGTTTGGTTCGGACTGAGCGCCTTGTTCGCCCTGGCCTGCGTGTGGATCGCAGGCCATTGGCTCGGCTTGGTCTATTTCGTCGGCCAGGCCTTCGTGGCTGTGTGCTTGCTGGAAATCATCAACTACGTCGAGCATTACGGCTTGCAGCGGCGCCAGCTCCCCAATGGCCGCTACGAGCGCGTCGATCCCAAGCATTCATGGAACTCGGACTATCTCGTGACCAACATGTTCCTGTTCCATCTACAGCGGCATTCAGACCATCACGCCTACGCCGCACGGCGCTACCAAGTGCTGCGTCACTTCGATGAAAGCCCGCAACTGCCGTTCGGCTACGCCGCCGCGGTGGTGGTGGCACTGTGCCCGCCGCTGTGGCGTCGCATCATGGACCCCCGAGTCGACCGCTATATGCAAATGCTGCACACACAAAAGCCCCAACCCGTGGCTTGAGCCAGAGTGTCCGCAGGGGCACGGTGGGCGGCCGCGGCAGCGCGGCCGTCCCAGCACGGTGCGGCCCGCCGGCCACGGCTGGCGCACAGCGCGGCCACACCAGGCCGTGCTGCGCCGTTGGGTTTTGACCTTCTGCGCACCGCGGCAGACCGGCCCTGCGACTGGCCTGCGGGCGAACTCGGGCATCTTCTCAGCGCCGGCGATAGCGCAGCTTCATCGACAAAATGGCCAGCGCCAGCGCCAAGGTCACGCCATTGGCCACGATGATCGGCCAAGCCCGCAGCAGCACGCCATACACCAGCCACAGCGCCACGCCACTGGTGAACAGCGCATACATGCCCAAGGAGATCCCGCTGACATCGCGCGTGCGAAACGTGTGCAGCGCTTGTGGCAGAAACGACAGCGTGGTCAGGCAAGCGGCCAGATAGCCAATCAGCTCGTTCATGTTTGCGTTTGGAAAGTAGCCTGAAGCGTCCACACTGAACCGCCATTCCTGCGCATCCATCCTCGAACAGGCCCGGGCCTCGGCACGGATGCGCCACCCCCTGAGTGCGGCCTGCATCCTGTCTGCCACGCGCCTCCAAGGGCCTCTGGGCCGTCCAGCAGCACGTGGGGGCGAGGCCACGGCCTGGCGGTGGCCACATGACTGGCGAGAAACGAAAAAGCCGCCGGGCCTGTGCCCCGGCGGCCTGCATGGCCAAGCCTCAGCCCCCGCTGGGCACTTTGCCGTCCACGCCTTTGACGTAGAAGTTGATGCCGTGCAGGAACTTGTCGTCGGCCACTTCACCGGCCTTCAGCACTTCTTTGCCGTCTTGAGCGACGATGGGCCCCTTCCAGATCTGGAAGCTGCCGTCTTTCAGACCGGCTTTGACCGCCTCGACTTTGGCACGGATATCGGCCGGCACCTTGTCGGAGATGGAGACGATGTCGATCGCGCCTTCCTTGACGCCCCACCAAGTGGTTTCGGTCTTCCAGGTGCCCTCCAGCACGTCACGCGTGGCCTTGATGTAGTACGGCGCCCAGTTGATGATGGCCGAGGCCAGATGAGCATTGGGGCCGAAGTGGCTCATGTCGGAGTCCCAACCGAAGGCCAGCTTGCCAGCTTTCTCGGCCGCTTGCAGCACGGCCGAGGAATCCGTGTTCTGGAACAACACGTCAGCCCCCTGGTTGAGCAAGGACTGCGCGGCCTCGCCTTCCTTGGGCGGATCGAACCACTTGTTGACCCACACCACCTTGGTGGTGATCTTCGGGTTGACACTCTGGGCGCCCAGGGTGAACGAATTGATGTTGCGGATCACTTCGGGGATCGGCACCGAGCCGACCACCCCCAGGGTGTTCGACTTCGTCATCGCGCCGGCGATCACGCCGGCCATGTAAGCCCCCTCATAGGTGCGCGAATCGTAGGTGCGCATGTTCTCGGCCGTCTTGTAGCCGGTGGCATGCTCGAACTTCACATCCTTGTGATCGGCCGCAATCTTCAGCATGTAGTCCATGTAGCCGAAGGTGGTGCCGAAGATCAGCTTGTTGCCCTGACCGACCATGTCGCGGATGACGCGCTCGGCATCGGCCCCTTCGGGCACGCTCTCGACGAACGAGGTCTGCACCCGATCGCCGAATTCGGCCTCGATGGCCTTGCGCCCACGGTCGTGGGCGAAGGTCCAGCCCGCGTCGCCCACCGGGCCGACGTAGGCGAAGGCAATCTTCAGGGGCTCGGGTTTGGCAGCCGCCGGCGCCTCGGCAGAGGCCGCTGGGGCGGCGGGCTCTTCTTTCTTGCCGCAGCCCACCAGGGCCGCAGCCACCGCCAGGGCGCCCAAGCCGGTCAGGCGGACCAGGGTGCGTTTGGTGAAGTCGGTCATGTCCAAGCGTCTCCGATCGAAGGGTCAAGAAGGGGGTGAACGGGCAATTATCTCGCCATCAGCCGCCGGGATAGAAGGGCTTGCCCAACGAGGCCGGCATGTTGACGCGAATGAAGCTCGGGTTGCGCGAAATCAGCACCAGCACCACGATGGTGGCCAGGTAGGGCAACATCGTCAGCAACTGGCTGGCGATTTGCACGCCCTGCCCCTGCAGGTGGAACTGCAGCATCGTCACGCCCCCGAACAGATACGCGCCAAGCAACACCCGTGCCGGGCGCCATGTGGCAAACGTGGTCAAGGCCAGCGCGATCCAGCCCTTGCCAGCGATCATGCCTTCCACCCACAGCGGGGTGTAAATGACCGAAATGTAGGCGCCGGCCAGCCCGCACAGCGCACCGCCGGCCAGCACGGCCAACAGCCGGATGCGCCGCACGGGATAGCCCAGGGCATGGGCCGATTCGGGCGATTCGCCCACCGCGCGCAGCACCAAGCCGGCACGGGAACGGTAGAGAAACCATGCCAGCGCCCCTGTCAACACGATGGCGAAGTAAACCATCGGATGGTGCTTGAAGAACGCCGCGCCGAAGAACGGCAAGTCGGCCAAGCCGGGGATCTCGAAGCGAGGCCGTTCACTCAGACGCTGCTGGGTATAGCCAATGCCGACAAAGGCCGAGAAGCCCACACCAAAAAGGCTGAGCGCCAGGCCGCAGGCGTACTGGTTGGTGTTGAGCCAAATGACCAGCAGGCCAAAGACCAGCGCCAGGGCCGCGCCAGCGGCGGCCCCGGCAGCAAAGGCCAGCCCATCGCTGCCGGTGTGCACCCCCGTGGCAAAGCCGGCGATGGCCGCCACCAGCATCATGCCCTCGGCGCCCAGGTTGACGATGCCGGCGCGCTCGTTGATGAGCAGACCCAGCGAAGCAATGGCCAGCACCGTGCCGGCGTTCATCGTGGCGGCCATCAGCAAGGCGATCGATTCCATCTCAGACCCCTCCTTGGCCCGCACCCGCTCGCACCCGCGCCCACGGCTGCCAGCGAAGGCGATGATGGATGAGCGTGTCGCACGCCAGCAGCGCAAACAACAACAAGCCCTGAAAGACGCCCGTGATCGACTTGGGCAGCCCCATGCGCGACTGGGCCAGCTCGCCACCGATGTAAAACATGCTCATCAGAATCGCCGAAAAGACAATGCCCACGGGGTGCAGCCGCCCCACGAAGGCCACGATGATGGCCGCAAAACCATAGCCCGAGGGCACGTGCGGCGTGAGTTGGCCCAGCGGCCCGGCCACCTCCAGCGCACCGGCCAGCCCGGCCATGCCGCCGGACAGCAGCAGGGCCGTCCACAGCGCCTGTCGTGAGGAAAAGCCGGCATAGCGGGCTGCCATTGGCGCCAGCCCCCCCACTTGCAGCTTCAAGCCCGCATAGGTGCGAAACAACAACAGGCTGAAGGCAACCACCATCACCAGCGCGAGGATCAGGCCGATGTTCACCCGCAATCCGCTCCACAGCCGCGGCACGCGGGTGACCTCGGCAAAGCTGATCGTTTGCGGGAAGTTGAAGCCCGCCGGGTCTTTCCAAGGGCCATAGACCAGATAGCTCAACAGCATGTCAGCCACGTAGACCAGCATGAGACTCACCAGAATCTCATTGGCATTGAAACGGTCACGCAGCCCAGCGGTGATCGCCGCCCAGGCCATGCCACCCACCACGCCAGCCAGCAGCACAAGGACGAAGAAGCCGCCCGGCGTGCCAGGCCCCGCCTGCATGGCCACACCACCGGCGAAGATGGCACCGAGGATGAACTGCCCTTCGGCCCCGATGTTCCACACATTGGCGCGGAAGCACACCGCCAGCCCCAAGGCGATCAACACCAAGGGCACGGCCTTCATTGCCAGCTCGCTGAGCTGGTAGCCGCTCTTGAGCGGTTCGACGAAGAACATCTGCAGGCCGCGCACCGGGTCCTTGTCCAGCACGATGAACAAACCGATGCCAATCAGCACGGTCAGGGCCAGTGCCAATAGCGGCGACACCAAAGACATGGCCCGCGAAGGCGTGGGGCGGGCTTCAAGCTTGAACATGGGTCACTCCGATGGAAGACACTGGAGGCGTCTGGGCGCGCTCCTGCGGCCACAGGCCGCTCATCCACTCCCCGATGCGCTCGACGGTGGCCTCGCGGGTGCGCACGGCAGGCGACAGCCGTCCTTGGGCCATCACGACCAGGCGGTCGCTGATGTCGAACAGCTCGTCCAGCTCCTCGCTGACCACCAGCAACGCGCAACCGGCATCGCGCAACGCCAACAGCTCGGCTCGAATCTGTGCGGCCGCACCGACATCCACGCCCCAGGTCGGCTGAGCGACGATCAGCACCTTGGGGTTGGCGCTGATCTCGCGCCCGACGATGAACTTCTGCAAATTGCCCCCCGACAGGCTTTTGGCCACCGCGGCCGCTCCTGCGGCCTTGACTTGAAAGCGTCGGATGATCGTCTCGGTCTGCTCCCGCACGCGGCGCATATCGATCCAGCCGGTGCGGGGATGCACGGCCTCGGTGCGCGTCAGCAAGGTATTGAGGGCCAGCGACAACGAAGGCACGGCCCCTCGCCCCAAGCGCTCCTCGGGCACGAAGTGCAAGCCCAGTTGGCGACGCCGGCGAGGATCTTGGCCCGCGATGTCCTGGCCGAACAGACGGATGCTGCCGGCCGCCGCGCGCGTGTCCTCGCCCGACAGGGCCGCCAAGAGCTCCTGCTGACCATTGCCCGAGACGCCGGCCACGCCGAGGATTTCGCCACACCGCAACTCGAAAGCGATGTCATGCAGCGTGGTGCCGAAGGGGTGGCGCTTGGGCAGGCTCAAGCCCTGCACCGCCAAGGCCACCGGTCCGGCTTGGGCTTCGCGGTGCACCAGTTCGGGCGGATCGGCACCGATCATCAAGCGCGACAGACTGGCGTTGGTCTCCTTCGTCGGATCCACCTCACCCGTGACCCGACCGCCACGCAGCACCGTGCAGCGGTGGCACAGCGCCCGGATCTCGTCGAGCTTGTGACTGATGTAGAGGATGGAGCAGCCGGTATCGGCCAGCTTGCGTAGCGTCACGAACAGCTTGTCCACCGCTTGGGGGGTGAGCACCGAGGTGGGCTCGTCCAGGATGAGCAGTTGCGGGTGGGTCAGCAAGGCGCGCACGATCTCCACGCGCTGGCGTTCCCCCACACTGAGCGTGTGCACCGGGCGCTGCGGGTCCACGTCCAGCCCGTACAGACCACAGACCTCGCGCATGCGCTGGCTCACCGCGTCCAGGCTGAGCCGACGGTCCAGCCCGAGCCACACGTTTTCAGCCGCGGTCAGAGTGTCGAACAACGAAAAATGCTGGAACACCATGCTGATGCCCAGCGCGCGCGCCTCATGTGGATTGCGCACCCTCACCGGCTGCCCATTCCAGCGCATCTCGCCCTCGTCGGGCTGCACCGCGCCGTAGATGATTTTCATCAGCGTGGATTTGCCCGCACCGTTCTCGCCCAGCACGGCATGGATTTCACCAGGGGCCACCTGCAGGTGGACCCGGTCATTGGCTTTGACGGCGGGATATTGCTTGCTGATGCCCAGCAGTTCGAGGCGCAGGGGCATGGAGTTCTCCGATCGGGGGGCGGTCTCGTTCACGGCCCGTGATTGTGCCTGTGTGGCGACGACCTCGGCCACAAGCACGAGGCGGGCCAGGCCGTCGCTCGATCAATGCCCGCCCATGACGATGAACTTGAACAAGAAGATGGCACCGATGATCCATACCATCGGGTGCACCGCGCGGGCCTGCCCGGTACACAGCTTGAGCACCGCATAACAGATGAAGCCAAAAGCAATCCCATTGGCAATGGAGTAGGTCAGCGGCATGCTCAGCGCGGTGACGGCCGCCGGGATGACTTCGGTGGTGTCATCCCAGTCCAGTTCGGTGAGCTCGCGCAGCATCAAACAGGCCACGAAGAACAGTGCCGGGGCCGTGGCATAGGCCGGCACCGAGGCAGCCAACGGCGAGATCATCAGGCACGCGAGAAAGAGCACGGCCACGGTGACAGCCGTCAGGCCGGTGCGCCCGCCGGCTTGCACTCCCGAGGCACTCTCGATATACGCCGTGGTGCTGGAGGTGCCCAGCAAAGATCCCGCAAAGATCGCGCCGCTGTCGGCCAGCAGCGCGCGGTTCATGCGGTGCATCTGCCCCTCGGCGAGCAAGCCCGCACGTTTGGCCACGCCCATCAAGGTCCCGGTGGCGTCGAACAACTCGACCAGGAAGAACACCAGTATCACGTTGAACACCCCCACCGCCAGGGCCCCGCGGACATCCAGCTCCAGCCAGGTCGGCGCGATGGACGGCGGCGCGGAAAACACGCCCACGAAGGTGTTGTCTGCCCACACGAAGGACAAACCGGTGGTCAACAAGATGCCGATCAGGAGCGCGCCCCGCACCTTCAGGTGATCGAGCACCACGATGGTGAAGAAACCCAGCACGGCCAACACCACCGAGGGCTGGTGCAAATTGCCCAGCGTCACGTAGGTGGCCTTGGACGCGGCGACGATGCCAGCACTCTTCAAGGCAATGATCGCCAAAAACATGCCGATGCCTGCGGTGATGGCCACCCGCAACGCCGACGGAATGCCACGGATGATGAGTTCGCGCAGCTTCAGCACGGTGACCAACAGGAACAAGCAGCCGGAGATGAACACCGCCCCCAGCGCCACTTGCCAGGAGTAGCCCATGCCCAGCACCACCACGTAAGCGAAGTAAGCGTTCAAGCCCATCCCCGGGGCCAGGGCGATCGGGTAGTTGGCATACAGGCCCATGATCAAGGTGCCCAAGGCCGCGATCAGACACGTGGCCACGAACACGGCGTCTTTGGGCATGCCGGCATCTCCCAGGATGGACGGATTGACGAAGACGATGTACGCCATCGTCAGAAAGGTCGTCAGTCCTGCGGTCAGCTCGGTGCGCACATCGGTGCCATGTGCGCGCAACTGGAACCAGCGCTCCAGCAGCGGCTGCGGCGGCGCATCGGCGCGCGTCGGAACCAGGGGGTTGGCAACACCGGGCGTGGGGTCGGTCTGGGCCGGCATGATGTGTCTCCTGTTGCAGCGGGTCGCACGGGCGCCCGCCTGTGATACTTGGTGAATGGAATCGATGAACGCGGGTCAACTCGTGTCGCGCCGCACGCGGCTGATGCCGCCCACGAAGGCCTGCACCAGATGGCGCTCGTCGGCCAGGGTCATCCAGGCAAACACCTTTTCGTGCAGCCCCGTGGCCACGGCCAGGCGGCGCTGTCCCACCGGCCCCCGCGCCCAGTCCCACACGCACACATCGGCCATGCGCCCGGGTTCGAAGCTGCCGATCTCGTGGTCCAGCGCCAGCGCCAGGGCCGCGCCGCGGGTGGCGGCATACAAGGCTTTCCAGGCCGTGAGCTTGACTCCCTGCAAGGCTTGCACCTTGTAGGCATCGGCCAATGTGCGGATCATCGAAAGACTGGTGCCGCCGCCCACGTCGGTGGCCACACTGACCCGCGCGCCGGCGTCCTCCAAGGCACGCCAAGCGAACAGCCCACTGCCGAGAAAGAGATTGGAGCTCGGGCTGTGCGCGATCTGCGCTGCGGTGCGCGCCAGCAAGGCCCGGTCTTCGTCGTCGAGCCAGATGCCGTGCGCCAGCACCGACCGCGGTCCGAGCAACCCATGGCGGTCATAGACATCGAGGTAGCTACGCGCCTGCGGAAAGAGCTCGCGCACCCAGGCCACCTCGGCGCGGTTCTCGGCCACGTGCGTCTGCATGTACAAGCCCGGCACTTCGCGCATCAAGCGGCCGGCCATCTCCATCTGCGCGACCGTGCTGGTGGGCGCAAAGCGTACCGTCATCGCATAGGCCAAGCGGCCGCGGCCATGCCATCGTTCGATGAGCTCGCGGCTGTCGGCCTCGGCGCTGTCGACGGTGTCCAGCAATGCCGTCGGCGCGTTGCGATCCATCAGCACCTTGCCGGCGATGAGCCGCATGCCGCGCGCATGAGCAGCCGCCAGCAATGCATCGGCACTGACTTTGTGCACCGTCGGGAACACCACCGCACTGGTGGTGCCGTGCGCCAGCAAGGCATCGCAGAAGCGCTCGGCGCCAGCCTGGGCCTCGTGCGCATCCGCATAGCGCTGCTCGGCCGGAAAGGTATAGGTGTTCAGCCAGTCCAGCAGTTCGGCGCCGAAGCTGGCGATCACATCGAGCTGAGGCGCGTGCACATGCGTGTCGATGAAACCTGGCAATACCAAGCGGCCGCGGTGGTCGATGCGCGTCCAACTCGCGTCGAATGCCGCATCACTGGCATGCACACCACGGATGATGCCGTCCTCCACCAACAGCCAATGGTCGGGCCGGAAACGCACGGCCGCACCCGGCTCCACACTCCAGCCCGGGTCGGCGGCAAAGTCGAGCAAGTCACCGCGCAGGGCAAACTTCGAAGGCAAGGGCTGGTTCATCGACATGTCATCGGTGGGCCATCGAATTCATGAGCCGACCAAGGCGCGCGCCACCTCGCGCACCTGCTCGCGGAACCACCGATGGGCGGCAGACGAATGCGTGCGCTCGTGCCAAAGCTGGTAGTAGTTCATCGGCGGGAATCCCACTGGGCAGCGCACGATGCGCACCGGCAAGTGATCCACATAGCGCTGACAAAACTGCCGCCCGGTGGTCAACACCAGCAGGCTGGCAGCCACCATGTGCGGGATCTGACCAAAGTGGGCACTGCGCACGGTCACACGCCGATGCAAGCCCCGAGCACCCAGATAGGCGTCGATCACGCCCAGGGCTTCGCGTCCGGTGTGCAGCGGCATGGGCGCGACATGCTCACACTCCAGATAGCGCTCCACGGTCCAGCCGCGCGTGCTGCGCACGGCCGGGTGGTCCTGGTTGACCAGGCACACCACCTCGTCGGTCAGCAGCCGCCCCAAATGCAGCTCTTCAGGCGGCTCCAACCAGTTGCCGATCACGAGATCCACCTCGCCCGAGGCCAGGGCGCGGCGCAGATCGAACTGCGCCGTCAGCGGCACGAGATCGAGCTGCGCCAATGGAGCTTCGTGCTTGAAGTGCGCCACCAGCTGAGGCAAGAACAGCGGGTCGAGGTAGTCGCTGGCTGCCACCCGGAACACCCCGGCGGCCGTCGAGGGGTCAAAACTGCGGTGGCGCTGCGGGGCACCGAACAAACGCTCGGCCTCCCGCAAGAGAGTCTGCGCTGGCTCCAGCAGCTCCAAGGCCGTCGGGGTCGGCATCATCTCATTGCCAGCACGCACCAACAAGGCATCGCCCGTCAGCGCACGCAACCGGCGCAAATAGGCACTGACGGCCGGCTGGCTCAAGCCCAGCTTCAAAGCGGCACGTGAGACGCTGCGTTCGGTGATCACGGTGAGCAAGACCCGCACGAGATGAAGCTCGATCTTGTCGAATTCGGCCCGCAGTGTCATATCCATGTTTCGATAACCTTTATTCATATTCTCGTATACACCAAGCCCCCCTTGGCGTTACCGTTGCGGTATTCGCCCTTCGTTGGCCGGCGCCGCAGCAGCGGCTTGGCCCGTACCCCATGGACGCCATGCACACGCGACCGATCCGCTTCTACGCCCAAGGCCAGCTGCACACGCTGGCGCAGGCCGAGCCCACGCGCACCGTGCTGCAATACTTGCGCGAAGACTTGCATTGCACCGGCACCAAGGAAGGCTGTGCCGAGGGCGACTGCGGCGCTTGCACCGTGGTCGTCGGTGAGCTGGCCGATCTTTCGGCCCCGCCGGCGCCCGGCGTCAGCCGCGTCGGGGGCTTGGATCTGCGCAATGTCAACGCCTGCATCCAGTTCCTGCCCACGCTGGACGGCAAGGCCCTGTTCACGGTGGAAGACCTCAAGCGCCTGGCCGGTGGCCGCTTGCATCCGGTGCAACAAGCCTTGGTCGATTGCCATGGCTCGCAATGCGGCTTTTGCACGCCGGGGTTCGTGATGACGCTGTGGCACACCTATGAGCGCCACGGCCGCGGGGCTGCCGGTCGGCCCAGCCGACAGCGCTTGGCCGACGATCTGTCGGGCAACCTGTGCCGCTGCACCGGCTACCGCCCGATCCTGGAGGCCGGACTGCGCATGTTCGATCTGCCGCCGGTGCACCTGGACACCACGCCCATCGAAGCGGCATTGCGCAGCCTGATCCCGGCACGAGGTGCGCAGCTGGCCACGCCAGCCGGCAGCGATCGATTCTTCGCCCCGCGCACCCTGGATGAACTGGCCGAGCTGCGCTTGGCCCATCCGCAGGCCCGGCTGCTGGCCGGCTCCACCGATGTGGGCCTGTGGGTCACCAAGCAGATGCGCCGCCTGGGGGATCTGATTTACCTGGGCGAGGTCGCGGAACTCAAACACATCGTGCAGCGCGATGGGTGCTTGCACATTGGTGCAGGCGCAACGCTGGAAGCGGCCTGGAGCGCCCTGGTGGGACTGTATCCCGAGCTGGCCGAGCTGTGGCTGCGCTTTGCCTCACCCCCCATCCGCCATGCCGGCACCATGGGGGGCAACGTGGCCAACGGCTCACCCATCGGCGACAGCGCCCCGGCGCTCATCGCGCTCGATGCGCGAGTCGTGCTGCGGCGCGGGCCACGGATACGCCGCCTGATGCTCGCCGACTTCTACCTCGATTACATGAAGAACGCGCTGGAGCCGGGCGAGTTCTTGCAGGCACTGGAAGTGCCCCTGCCCCAGCCCGGCCAACTGGTGCGTGGCTACAAAATCAGCAAGCGCTACGACAGCGACATCTCAGCGGTCTGCCTGGGTCTGTCACTGTGGCTAGAAGGCGATACCGTGCGCGACGTGCGCCTGGCTTACGGGGGCATGGCAGCGACCGTGCGCCGTGCCCCACGAGCCGAGGCCGCGCTGCGCGGCGGACCGTGGTCGCTGCCGCGCGTGCAAGCCGCAATGGCCGCACTCGCGCAAGACTTTCGACCCCTGAGTGACCTGCGGGCGACGGCCGAGTACCGGCTGCGTGTGGCCAGCCATCTGATCCTGCGGGCCTGGCACGACAGCCAAGCAGGGGCTGCCCCCGTGACGGTGTGGCACGACAGAGCGCAAGCCCTGCCTGCGGCCTCCGATGCATGAGGAACTCGCCATGAACCAGCGCGCCGACCCAACCGACCTGACCCCCAGCGAGCCCGCTCTGATCGACCCGGCGCCGCGGGCGATCCGCATCGATGCCGATGGCGAGGCGCAACGCCTGCGCGCCGGCCAGCGCGTGGGAGTGAGCCGGCCCCATGAATCGGCCCACCTGCACGTCACTGGAGAAGCCACGTACACCGACGACATTCCCGAGGTCTCTGGCACGCTGTATGCAGCGCTGGGCCTGTCCCGTGTGCCACACGCACGCATCACGGCGCTGAACCTCGAGCCTGTACGGTCCATGCCAGGCGTGGTGGCGGTCTTCACCGCACGGGACATTCCAGGCACCAACGATGTGGCGCCCATCGTGAAGGGAGACGACCCCATTCTGGCCGATGGCCTGGTGCACTATGTGGGCCAACCGGTCTTTGCGGTGGTGGCCACCTCGGTCCAAGCCGCTCGACGCGCTGCTGCCCTGGCGCAGCAACCCGAAGTGGTGGCCTATGAAGAGCTGCCCGCCCTGCTCACCCCCGAAGCCGCGCACGCGGCCGGCCAGTACGTGCTGCCACCCATGCACATGCGACGAGAAAGTGCGCCAGGGGCTGTGCAGCATGTGCTGTCGACGGCGCCGCACAAGCTGCAAGGCACGTTCGAGGTGGGCGGCCAGGAACAGTTCTACTTGGAAGGGCAAATCGCCTATGCCCGCCCGCTCGAAGACGAGGGGATGCTGGTGCAGTGTTCCACTCAGCACCCGACCGAGATGCAGCACGTGGTGGCGCATGCCCTGGGCTTGCAAGCCCATCATGTGCGGGTGGAATGCCGGCGCATGGGCGGAGGCTTCGGCGGCAAAGAGTCACAGTCCGCCCTGTTCGCCTGTGTGGCAGCCATCGCCGCGCGCGCCCTGCGCCGACCGGTCAAGCTGCGCGTGGACCGTGACGACGATTTCCTGATCACGGGCCGACGCCACTGCTTCCACTACGAATACGAAGCGGCCTACGACGACGAAGGGCGCTTGTTGGGCGTCGAAATCGACATGGTCTCACGCGCAGGTTTCTCGGCCGACCTCTCCGGTCCAGTGATGACCCGTGCCTTGTGCCATTTCGACAACGCGTACTGGCTGCCCGAGGTGGCCATCCATGGCTATTGCGCCAAAACCAACACGCAGAGCAACACCGCGTTCCGCGGCTTCGGCGGACCGCAAGGCGCCATTGCCATCGAATGGATCCTCGACTCCATCGCCCGCAAGCTCGGCCGTGACCCGCTGGACGTGCGGAAGCTCAATTTCTATGCTCGCCAGGGACAGACGACTCCCTATGGCCAGCCGGTGGAGGACAACATTCTTCACGAGCTGGTGGACACGCTGGAACGCAGCGCCGACTACCGCGCCCGGCGCGAAGCGGTGCAGGCTTTCAACGCCGCCAGCCCGGTGCTGAAAAAGGGGCTGGCGCTGACACCGGTGAAGTTCGGCATCTCGTTCAACGTGCCGCACTTCAACCAAGCCGGCGCCTTGGTGCACGTCTATAACGACGGATCGATCCTGGTCAACCATGGCGGCACCGAAATGGGCCAGGGCCTGCACACCAAAGTGGCCCAGGTGGTGGCGCACGAGCTGGGGGTCAACTTCGAGCGCGTGCGCTGCAGCGCCACCGATACCGACAAAGTCGCCAACACCTCGGCCACTGCGGCCTCGACCGGCAGCGACCTCAATGGCAAGGCCGCGCAACACGCCGCGCGTCAGATCCGTGATCGTCTCGCCGCCTTTGCCGCCAGCCGATTCGGCGGCGCCCCTCAGGAGGTGCACTTCGCCAACGACATGGTGCATGTCGCAGGCCACCGCCTGACCTTCTCCGAACTCGTCTGGCAAGCCTACCTGGCCCGCGTCCAGTTGTGGAGCGATGGCTTCTACGCCACACCCAAGATCCATTGGGATCCGCAGACCCTGCAAGGCCGGCCCTTCTACTATTTCGCCTACGGCGCGGCGGTGTCGGAAGTGATCGTGGACACACTCACTGGCGAAGCTCGCACCTTGCGCGCCGATATCCTGCACGACGTGGGCCGTTCCTTGAACCCGGCCATCGATCTAGGGCAGGTCGAAGGCGCGTTCATCCAGGGCATGGGCTGGCTCACCAGCGAAGAGTTGTGGTGGGATCCTCGCACTGGCCGCCTGATGACCCATGCGCCCAGCACCTACAAAATCCCCACTGCCAACGACGTGCCACCGGTGTTCAACGTGCATCTGTACGACGCGCACAACCGAGAAGACAGCATCCACCGTTCCAAAGCGGTGGGAGAGCCTCCCTTGCTTTTGGCCTTTTCGGTGTTTTTCGCGATCCGCGACGCCATCTCGGCCGTGGGCGGCCACCGCATCGATCCCCCGCTGCGCGCGCCGGCCACGCCCGAGGCCATCCTGGCGGCCATTCATGCCGTGCAGCAGGCCGGCTGATGTTGCGCGAATTGGCCCGCACCTGGCTCGACCGCGGACAAGCCGCCGCGGTGGTCAGCGTCGAGCACACCCAGGGCTCGGCCCCGCGTGAAGCCGGCACGCGCATGTTGGTCAACGCCTGCGAGGTGGCCGGCACCATCGGCGGCGGGCATCTCGAATTCGAAGCCATCCGTCTGGCGCGCGAGGCCCTGGCCCACCCCGGATGGACCGCGTTCACACAACGCTTTCCGCTTGGGCCACGATTGGGCCAATGCTGTGGCGGAGTGGTCGAGCTGCGCATCGCCCCGCTGGACGAGGCGGCCTGGAGACAATGGCCCGAGACTCCACCGCGTTTCGTGTTGCAGCTCTACGGCGCGGGCCATGTCGGCCGGGCCTTGGTGCGCGTATTGGAAACCTTGCCCTGTCAGGTGCAATGGATCGACGAGCGCGAAGACGCCTTTCCTCCGGACATCCCCCTCTCGACGGCCGCACGCATCGAGCGCCTGTGCGTCGACAGCGTCGAAGCCGAAGTCGCGCGCGCACCTGCCAACGCCTGCTTCCTGGTGATGACCCACCAGCACGACCTGGACCTGCGCATCACCGAAGCCATTCTGCGTCGCGGCGACTTCCGCTACTTCGGTTTGATTGGCTCGAAAACCAAGCGCAGCCGCTTCGAACACCGTCTCATTCAACGAGGCATCGCGCCGCAAGCCCTTGCCCGCATGCGCTGCCCCATTGGCGTGCCCGGCATCGAAGGCAAGTCTCCCGAAGTGATCGCCGTGGCCGTGGCCGCCGAGCTGCTTCAAGCCACTTCGACCGTCGGCGCCCCGCCCCCCTGCTCGCCACCCCCCTTCGCTGGCTGATACCCAAACCTTCCTCCCAAACCGCCTGTCGGGTCCCGGATGATTGGTTGCTGCACGATCGACGAGGCCATTCGCGCCTGCCGGCCCCGCAGGTCCCTGCGCGCTCGCCCCAACCCTTCAAGGCCGACGAGCCGGCCTGGCGCGATGTGTTCGTGGCCATCGACCGGGCCACACGCTGGGTGTTCATCGCCATCAAGAGCCACAAGACGGCTGCGGCGGCCAAAGCCTTCCTCCACATGCTGCACAAGGCCGCGCGGTTCGAGATCCACACCCTGCTCACCGACAACGGCCGTGAGTTCACCGACCGCCCCTTCGGCTCCAAAGCCAAGGGGGCAGCATGCGTTGGACGCCCTGTGTGAAGCCCTGGGCATCGAGCATCGCTGGACCCGGCCGAAGTCGCCCGCAGACCCACGGCATGGTCGAGCGATTCAACGGGCGGCTTGAGCAGGTGCTGCGCGCGCACCCCTTCAACAGCGCCCAGAGCCTGGCCACCCCGCTGCACGGCTGCGTGTGGCTGCGCAACGAGCACCTGCCCCAGAAGGCTCTGCCACACCTCACCCTTCAGGCCATGAAACGATGGCGCCGCTCCCATCCGCATCTGTTCTCAAAACAGGTTGGGAATCATCCGGGACCCGACAGGTAGAGGGCAGAGTGCGCGGATCTGCGGATGGGCAAACGGGCAGGGCAGGAGACTAAAGGGCAAGAACGCCGTCGGACCGGGCTGTCTGCCTGCATCGGCATCGCCCTTGGGCCGGTTCCGCGGCGTTGCTTTACGCAGGAGCGGGTTGCTGTTCCGGTCGCCCCGTCATACGAGAAAGCGCGGAAGAGTAATGCCAGCCAGCAGACCCAGTCCGCCGACGAGTACCAGCAACACACCGAAGGTCACCAGAACGTTCATCCTTGCTTCACGTTTGCGATGCCGCTCGGCATCCTCAAATGACTTGAAGGTCACGTTGCCTCCAGCGTCTCTGTGCTCGAATTCGTAGCGTGCCAATTCCTTGCGAATGCGAACTGCGCTGGTGAACATCCAGATACCCAATGCCACCATGCCGACTGTTACCAGAAAATACATTGCCGTCTTCTCCTACGGTCAACCCTTGATGGCGCTATCACGCCAGGGCGTCGGCATGCCGGATTGTGGGCACTAGCGAAAGCTCTGCACCACACCCTGCGGGCTTTCGAAAATGAAAGTGTATTCTTCATCCAGCGTGTAGACAATCGTGCCGACATCTCCGGCGCCTTCAACACGGATATCCTTACAGGATTCCAGCGTGTGGAAGGTGTTCGACCTGACCTGCTCGATGCTCGAGAATTCACAGACCAGGCGGGACGAATTGATGCCATTCCGGTGGACCCGCACGATGGTTGCGTTGGATGCCTGATCACAGGGTGTCTCGCTTGCCACGTAGTAACCAGGACGTAGCGGCAGCATGGTGATCCTGCGTGGTACTTCCACTTCCGCGGCGCTGCGGGCTTGGCGGCCAGTGCCGCCGCAGCAGCCGTTCGTGTGGCTCAGGGCCAGCTTGCGCCGCACGCACGAGTGGGCCCAGATCGGAAAGCCGTCGGTCATCTCGCGCCTCCTGCCTGAAGGGGGTCTTTTGCCGGTTCTCGCCTGTATGGGCGCGAAGTATGGCTCCTCGTCCCCCTTCGGTCCCCCCGATCGAGAGGAACGACCAGCGCTTACATCTGGCAGGGTTTGGTGGCAAACAGGCGTCGCGGCGCTGCTTGCAAACGGCAGCGGCTCTCATGGCTGCAGGCGTGCTGCGTAGGGCGCACTGTCAGCGCAGGGACAGGGAGACGAGCGGCTCGCTGTCGCGATAGGCCTGGACGAAGGCGCGGTCGATGCGATCCTTCCAGCGCCACACCCAGGCCCCACGAGCCGACAGGGGGCCCCAGCTGGCCAGCGCAGTGCCATCGGCGCAAGACAGCAGCGCCAAGGCCCGCCGCTGCGGACGATACATCGCGTAGGGTCGCCCGGCCGCCCAGGCGCGCAGGTTGGCAGCGAGGACCGGGCCTGCGCGCACGGCATAGACACCGCTGCGGGGATGGGGAGCGTCGATACGGCAGGACACGTCGCCCACCGCGAACACCTCAGGGTGGGAGACGGATTGCAAGCTGGCGGTCGTGGCGATGAAGCCATCGGCGGCCAAGCGCAGGCCGCTGTGAGCGAGCCAAGCCGGAGGCTGCACGCCCAAGGCCACGACCGGCGCATCGCAAGGCAGGCGACTGCCACCGGACAGGCGCAGCTGTCCGGGCTCGATCTCGACCGCGTCGTCGGCGATGACGGTGATGCCACGCGACTTGAGCACCGCCAGGGCGCGATGGCGCAGCCCACGCGGAAATCGCGGCAGCAATCCGGCGTTGCCGGCCACGAGGGTGACGCGCGCCTGGGCGACCAGCGCGTGACGCATGGCCACGGCCAGTTCGAAGCCTGCCGCCCCGCCACCGATGACCACCACTTGCAGCCCGGGCTGGCGCGCCGCGAGGGATTGCAAACGCGGCCAAAGGTGCATGAAGGCATGCAGCGGGCGTACGAACAGGGCATGTTCGCGGGCCCCGTCGATCAGGTCGCGAGAGAGTTCTCCGCCCGTATCGAGGCTGAGCGCGTCATAAGCCAGCTCGCCACCGCTGGCCAAGCGCAGCTGGCGGGCATCGGGCCGCACCCCGACCACGGCATCGAGCACCACACGTGCGCCGGCACGGCGGGCCAGCGCGGCCAGGTCGATCTGTGCCTCATGCGCGCTATAGCGGCCCGCAATGACGCCAGGCACCATGCCGGAATACCACTGCACGGGCTGTGGGGTGACCAGCGTCACCTCGACCCCGGGCAAGACCTGTTGTGCAAAAGCAGCCAAAACCTGGACATGGGCATGGCCTCCACCGGCCAGCACGAGTTGTTTCATTCGGATCCTCCCGGGCGGTGCTGCAGGTCTCGCACGAAGGCGATCGCCTGGCTGCCCGTATTGTCGGTATCGGCCCCTACGGCGATGGCAAGCAGGCGCGGCACGTCGGTGGCCTCGTCGTGGAAGGCGCGCAGGAAGTCGGCCGCCAGGTCGCGCGACTCGCGACGCCAAGGCGTAGGAGCAGCTTCACCGCTGCGCAGCACGAGGTAGCGCACGCGGCGACTGTAGGCATTGTCGATCACCGTGCCAGCGGCCAGATCGGTATCCCACACATAGCACAGCGTGGCAGCGGGCAAGTCGCTGCCGCTGCGCGCGCGGGCCATGCGCAACAACTGCCGCTCGAAGAAGGGGACGCGTTCCAGCGCATGATCGAACAAGGCACAGACCTTCACCGAGGTATCGTCACCTGCCTTGGTGCGCAAGTCGGTATGTTCGGCAAAGCGTGCCACACGCCAGGACCAGCTCAAATGGCCCGGCCGGCTCTTGACTGGATGCACAAAATTGCCATAAGACGCCTGGGCCTCGATGCGCAGGCTGGACACCCCATCCATCTCGACGAGACTGTAACGGGTGCGAGGCAAGGTCTGTCCTGGCAGACCCACGAAATGCCAAGGAGGAGCCGGCGCGGCCCCAGATGCGCCGGCCCAGGGGCTCAGCTCGGACGCCACGCCGCTGAGGCTGTGGAGCAGCAGGGCCGCCAGGGCGATTCGCAGGAGCAAGAGGCCACGGAACATGCCAAGCAGAGTCAACCGCCGCGACAAAGTTCAGTGGCTGCACCGCTGCGCCGGGATCCGCCCACCGAAGGCTGGCCGGCCCTGCCTGGCGAGATGGTCCAGCCGTTGGCAAGGCCGACGGCCGCAGCACGAATTCATTGCACGCCCGAGGAATCCCCCCACACCAGGCTCGATGGGCCAAAGCCCGAGGACAGGCCGGTCGTGGCGAACAGGCGTGAGTCCAGCCGGCTGGAGACGACTTCGGGCGAAGCGTAGAAGCGCAGACGGTTACGGCCGGCTCGCTTGGCTTCGTACAGCGCTTCGTCGGCCTGGTGCAGCAGGTCCACCAGATCGACTCGCCTGGATTGCAGCATGGCAGCCGACGCATAGGCCACGCCGATGCTCACCGTGCAGCGCAGGAAGCGGCTGCCGGTGTCGATTTCCAACACTTCGAAACTATGGCGCAGTCGCTCGGCGAAGACTCGGGCGCCGGGCACATCGGTGCCTGGCAGGACGAGACAGAATTCCTCGCCCCCCAAGCGAGCGAACAGATCGGTCTCGCGCTTGGCCCGGTGCACCAGCTGCGCCAAGGCCTTGAGCACGAGGTCGCCCACGGCATGCCCGTGCTCGTCATTGACCCGTTTGAAATGATCGATGTCCAGCATCAGCACGGTCACTGACTGGCCCATCTGCGCCGACAGGGCCACCAGGCGCGCCGCACGCTCTTCGAAGCCGCGACGGTTGAGCGCCCCGGTCAGTGCGTCACGCAAGGCCATGGACCGCAAGCGCTCGGCCAGCCGGAAGTTGATGAGCAACACCAGCAGCAAGCCCAACATGCCCGCGCCGATGAAGGAGAAAAAAATCAACCCGATGTTGGCCAGACTGATGAGTTCTCGCCAGGCCGTCGGCCCGGCGTGCAGCAACACGACGCCGCGCACCGTCCATCCCAGCAACAGGAACAGGCCACTGGCCACCAGCCCGAAGCGGATCGCTCCGTAGCCTGGCCGCCGAAAGCGCACCGACAACCAAACGAATCGCGCCCACGCAAGCCCCGCGAACAACGACATGCTCGAGACGGCCCCATACTGTCGGCCTGAAGCCGTCAGGCCCAGCAACACCAGCATGGCCAACACCGACAGCATCACCACGGTCGCGGCGCGTGAAGGCAACCCTTGATGTCGCCTCAGTCCCTCCCCGAACAGTCCGATGCCCAGCAATTGAATCGCCGAGGCCGGGGCATACATCCACACCCACACCCCTTGCGCCTGGGCCACGGCCACTCCGGCCAAGCCCGTGCCCACCATCATCAGGGCCACCGCAGCCAGCCAATGACCGGGACCCCGGATATGGCGCGATTCATGGCGCAGAACGGCCAACAGCGCCAGAATGATCAGCGACAAGACGCACAGCGCCAGCAACAGCCCCCAATATTGAGCGATCGTCAAGTTGTAGAAGACGTTCATGCGGTCGCGCCACAGACAGTGCCCGCAGACGCATCGTGCGTGCCGGGTCGATACATGGCACATCGGTTGCGCCCTTGCTGCTTGGCCGCATACAACGCGGTATCGGCACGGGCCAGCAAGGACTCCCACGAGACGTGGGCTGGCTGATCGACCGCCACGCCCAGACTGACCGTCACCGGCCGACGCAGAGCGGCCAGGCGGGCGCACTGCGATTCGATCACCGAACGAAGACGCTCGGCTTGCGCCATGGCCTCGTCGGCGGTCGCGCCTCCCAAGACGATCACGAATTCCTCGCCTCCCAATCGAGCCACCACCGCCGCCTCACTGAAGTGCTCGGTCATGACTTTGGCCAGCGCCTGCAACACGGCATCGCCGCGCAGATGGCCTTCTTCGTCGTTGATGCGCTTGAAATGATCGATGTCCAACGCGATGACCGCCACCGATGAATGCCCGACGCGTCGGGTGAAGGCAAAAATGCTGTGCACCGCCTCTTCCAGCCCTCGCCGATTGAGCAATCCGGTCAGCGGATCGCGCACAACCAGCGTGTGCAGCTGTCCGTTCATGCGCGCGGTCATCAGCAAGGTGAACCCGCAAATGACCGCCAAGATCAACAGGGTGGTCACCATGCTTGCGCCGGCCAACAACGCCGGGGACCTGAGCGCAGGCCACGGCCCCCACAGCGCGATGAGGCGCCAAGCCGCGAAAAAAAAGATCAGCGCGCACGCCAACTCCAAGAACACCATCGTGCGATGCATGCCCGGTCGTCGCGACCGTCGCAAGGTCAGGAGGACCGCCCCCATCAGCACCATGATGCCTGCGGTCCGCACCGTGACCAACCCATCGTCCGAACCACCAGCCACCATGATGGCGGCGGACAACAACACCGAGCTGGCCACCACCACCACCGACAGACGCCAGGGTTGAGGGCGTTGCAAATAGCGATTCAGACCCGACAAAAGCAAGGCGTAACCCGTCAGCAACAAGGGTTCACGCCACACGAGCAAGGCGCCTGGCAGATGCGACGATCCGCCCAACATCGCGCTTCCGGCGGCCAAAGGCACGAAAGCCGCCGCCCACAAACCTGCCCCTTCAGCCTCCGGCACGTGGGGAATGGTCAGGGTCAAAATGATCGAGAACAACGCACCCACCACGGCACAGGCCAAAAATACGAGTGAATAATCCATCGGGCGGCGGCGGGACTGTGGCGCGGAAAAGTCCCACAAGGGGGCGACATGCGCCGCAGTATGCCAAGCAAGCGCCAAAGCAAGCAAGATCGCCCCACGGGCAGCCCTTGCGTCGAAGAAGCCCGGGATTGCCGGTCAATTCGGCCGCTTGGTTCGCTCGCCCTGCTGGCATAGTCAGACGCGAAATTGCGCCGCCGATCCACATGTCCGACACCCGCCCCTTGCCGCTCTTGCAGACCGATGCACCGGCTCTCCCGGAGCGGGAGAAGTTTCGTCGGCCGGCGTACCGGTGGCCCACACCAGCTTATGCCGCTTACCCCTCGGCTCAAGAGCAACTTCAGCCGATCGACTGCATCATCGAAGGGCTGAATCTGAAGCAGATCCACGGGCGGCTGATCTTCTTCGTGCCCGAGGAGCAAGTGCTGCACGTGCAAGTGCCTCCAGCACGCACGACCATGGCCTTGCGGTTCCATCAGTTCCGCGCCCTGCATCTGAAGCAACCGGTCGAGGCCCACCCCTCGGCGGCACTCACGCAGATGGAGGGTTTGCTCGACACCCGTCCGCAAACCCCGTACGTGGTGCGCATGAAAGACGGGCCAGACTTGCAAGGCGTGACCATCGGCCACGTGGAAACCGACTTTGGGCTGTTCTTGTTTCCGCCCATCGACGACCAGGGAACCGTTCAGCGTCTATTCATTCCCCGCCACGCCTACTCGCGCGTCGAATTGGGGCCGCGCATCGGCGAAGTGCTCGTGCAGCAGCGCGCGGCCACGACACAAGACATCGAACTCGCCGTGCGTGAGCAGGCCACCTTGCGAGAGCGCAAGATCGGCGACATCTTGATGTCCAAGCGCATCGTCAGCCCAGACCAGCTCAAAGCCGCCATCGAGCAGCAAAGCCGCATGCCGGTAATGCGCATCGGCGAGGCGCTGGTCTCGATGGGCTTGGTGACTCAAGAGCAGATCGATGAAGCCTTGGCCGAGCAGGCCAAGGATCGCAGCGTCCCCTTGGGCGAGCTGCTGGTGCGCATGCAGCTGGTGTCCCGAAAGGACTTGCAGGCGGCTCTGGCCCGCAAAATGGGCTATCCGCTGGTGGACGTGGACCACTACCCGGTCAGCACGGACGCCTTGTCGAAAGTGCCCTATGCGGTGGCCGAACGACTCGAAGTGCTGCCCTTGATGCTTTGGGACTCCCGCTTGATCGTGGCGATGGAAGATCCGTCTCGCCATTCGGTGATCGAGGAGTTGGAGTTCGTCAGTCAACTCAAAGTGGTTCCCACGCTGGGCGCGTCGGTCAATCTGTCTTTGGCCATCAAAAGTGCCTACGAGAAAGTAGGCGCCGACGTCTGGTCATCGCAAGCCCACTTACCCACGATCGAGTTCCAGCCCGATTCGGCCAACCTGTTGGTCGAGTCGTTGGAGCGAGACCTCAACACACAACCGGCCGCCGATCTCGAAGAAAAGCCGATCGAGCAGTCGGACAACTCGCTGGTTCGGCTCATCAACACCATGATCGTGGAGGCCTATCAGCAAGGTGCGTCCGACATCCACATCGAATGCTACCCCGGGCGCGAAAAGGTCAAGGTGCGCTTCCGCAAAGACGGCTTGTTGCAACCGTACCTGGAATTGCCGCACACCTACCGCAATGCCATGGTCGCACGCATCAAGATCATGTGCGACCTGGACATCTCCGAGCGGCGCAAGCCGCAGGACGGGAAAATCAATTTCGCTCGCTTCATGCCGGGGCACCGCATCGAGCTGCGAGTGGCCACGATCCCGACGAACAACAATCTCGAGGACGTGGTGATGCGCATTTTGGCCTCGGCCAAGCCCATCCCGCTGGATCAGCTCGGTTTGGCCGCCGACAACCTGCAACGCTTGCAGCAGGCCATGGAGCGCCCGCACGGCCTGGTGCTGTGCGTCGGCCCCACGGGTTCAGGCAAGACCACCACGCTGCATTCGGCACTGAGCTACATCAACGTGCCCGAACGCAAGATCTGGACGGCCGAAGACCCGGTGGAAATCACCCAGCCGGGGCTGCGCCAAGTCCAGATCAACCCCAAAATCGACTGGACCTTCGCCAAAGCCCTGCGAGCCTTTTTGCGCGCCGACCCTGACGTGATCATGGTCGGTGAAATCCGGGATCAGGAAACGGCTCAGATGGCCATCGAAGCCTCGCTCACCGGGCACCTCGTGCTGTCCACGCTGCACACCAACAGCGCGCCAGAGACCGTCACCCGCTTGCTGGACATGGGCATGGATCCGTTCAATTTCGCGGACTCCTTGCTGGCCGTGCTGGCCCAGCGCTTGGTTCGCCGGCTGTGCACCGAATGCCGCACCAGCCGACCCGCCACGGCCGAGGAAGTCGATGAATTGCTGGCCGACTATCTGCATGTGGACCCAGGCCACGAGGCCCACTCGAGGCGCGAGTCCTTACTGAAGGAATGGATCGAACGCTACGGCCGTGACGGCCGCTTGATGCACCACGAAAGCCCAGGCTGCGACAAATGCAACCACACCGGCTATCGCGGGCGCGCGGGGCTGCATGAATTGATGATCATCAGCCGCGAGCTGCGCCACCTCATTCAAACGAATGCGCGCGCCGACCAACTGCAACAGCGCGCGCTCCAGGAGGGCATGCGCACGCTGCGCCAGGACGGCATCCTCAAAGTGCTGGCCGGGGTGACCACGCTGGCCGAGGTGCGCGCCACCAGCAGCACCTGAGGGCCCCGGCGCAGGCCGGCCTCAGCCCAGATCCGTATACCGCTCGATGATGCGGGAGACGATGCCGTAGTCGATCGCCTCCTGCGCATTCATCCAGTAGTCGCGCTCCATGTCGGCCTGCACTTTTTCCAGCGGCTGCCCGGTGGCTGCTGCGGTGTGGCGCGCGATGCGTTCACGGATGCGCAAAATCTCGCGGGCCTGGATGGCAATGTCCGTGGCTTGACCACCGGCGCCGCCGCCAGGCTGGTGGATCATGAACCGGGTGTTGGGCAAGCACACGCGGCGTTCTTTCGGGGCCGCCAAGAACACATGCGTGCCGGCACTGGCCACCCAGCCGGTGCCAATCGTGGTGACTGGCGAGCGCACGAAGCGGATCATGTCGTGAATGGCATCGCCCGATTCCACATGGCCGCCAGGCGAGGACACCAGCACATGGATGGGGGCGTCCGACTCCCGATCCATGGCGATGAGCTTCTCACACGTCGCGCGCGCGACGGCCGGATTGATCTCACCAAACACCAAGACGAAGCGCGACTGGAACACCAGGCGTTCGGTGAGGTTTCCCGCCTTGTCGAGCTTGTCGGACTTGTCGCCCGCCTCACCGCCCCACACGGGATCGTTGGAAACGAAAAATGGCTGCATGGTCATGGGTTCTCGTCTGTGAACAAGAAGCCTTCCAACGATAGCGCATCTGCGGGCACCGCAAGGCCGAGCGCCGGTGTGCCGACCTCATCCGCCTCCGCGCTGCATGTACAGATCGAAGTGCCGCATGAAGGCCTGCCGCAGCCTGGCCTCCACCCCCTCGAAGCGAAAAGACACGCTCAAACGCGGCAACTGCACCAGCGCGATGCGCCGTGGCGGCAGCGCCTGCCAGCGCAACGTCAGACGACCGGAGCCCAGCTCCACCTGCGCTTGGCCGCGATCCAGCCGCAGCGGCGCCTGGCCGACCGCCCCGGGCAGCCAGGCCAGCCATTCGGCCTCGGTACATCCCATGTCCCGCTCGAAGCACTCGGCAGGCTCGAAGGGCATGGTCTTCAGCCCCCGGCAATCGGCGGCCAGATCGCCAACACATCGCCTTCTTGCAAGCGGCGGGTGGCGCGCTCCTGGGGCGGCACGAACACACCATTGACCAGCACCAAGTGCACGAGCTTCATTGGCAGGTTGAACGGGGCCACGATCTGCTCGATCGTGGCTTGTGGGTCCACGTCGAGCTCGATGCGGTTGTCGCTGCGCGCCTGCGGCGGCAGATAGTCGGTCAGTGTGGCGTAAAGCTTGAAGGTGATTCTCATGGCCCGATCATGCCGCCGCCTTCAGCCGCGCGGCTTGCCACTGGTGCTGCGCCTGCGCGCAGGCAAGGTAAGCCTCCATCAGCCGCGTGGGCTCGCGCAGCAGCCGGTCTTTCCACGCCCCCAGGCGCACACGGCCCTCCACCAGGCCGCGCAAGACGCCCACATGCTCGGTCCAGCCAATGGTGTTGCAGCCCACCAGACGGTCTGCCTCGAACTGCAGGCTCAGGTGCTTCCATTGGGCCTCATCGGTCAGCTCGACACCCTCGCCGCCAGGCACGCCTTGCCACAGACCAAAGCTCGTGCTGATGAGCCCCAGGGTGTCGAGCACGTTGATCTGCGTCACGCCTTTGAGCACGGCAGGCTTGCCAGCCATGTTCATCGCTGCCACGTAGGCTTGATCGGCCGCGTTGGGCTGGATCGCGCTGACGATGGGGCGGCCGGTCACCAGGTCCAGCGCTTCGGCACAATCGCCAGCGGCATAGATGCCCGGCACGTTGGTGCGCATGTGTTCGTCGGTCAGCACCCCCTGCAGGCAAGTCACGCCCGAGTTCTCGAGGAAGGCGATGTTGGGCTTCACACCGGTGGCGCTGATGACCAGGTCCACGCTGAGGTGCTGGCCATTGGACAGCCGCACTTTCAACGGCGTGCCGCTGTCGATGGCCTCCACCCGGGTGCCGGTGTAGACCGTCACGCCCTTGGACTCCACCCAGCGCTTGATCATGCCGCCGGCGGTCGGCCCCATCATGCGCGGCACCATGCGGTCGCCCATTTCCACCACGGTCAGCTGCACGCCGCGCAGGGCCAGCGCTTCCATGATGATGCAGCCGATGAAGCCAGCGCCCATCTGCAGCACGCGTGCGCCCTTGGTGGCCAAGCGTTCGATGGCGCGAGCATCCTCCAGCGTCCAGCACGCATGCACGCCCGGCAGATCCAAGCCAGGAATGGGCGGGCGCACGGGGCTGGAGCCGGTGGCGATCAACAAGGTGTCGAAGTCCAGGAGGCTGTCGTCATCCAGCGTGAGGCGACGAGCCGCTGCATCGAGCCGTTTGGCCCGCTGCTGTCGCACCTGGATGTTCAAGCGCTGAAAGTGATCGGCTCGCTTGCGCAAGTAGGTGCCCGACTCGCCGATCTGGCCGCTCAAGAGATAAGGAATGGCCATGCGCGAGTATGGCGGCTCGCGTTCTGCTCCGATGAGGAGGATCTCGTCGCGCGGGGCGTGTTTGCGCAAGGTTTCCGCGGCGATCACGCCGGCCGGGCCGGCGCCGAGGATGACGTGTTTCATGGAAGGCTCCAAAAACCAGGGGCGGCGCCAGCGCGCTGGGCCGCCCCACGGGGTCACGCCACCGGAGTCACAGTCCCGTCGTCACAGTCCCAAACGGGCGCGCGTCTCCGGCTTGAGCTGGCCATCGGGGGTCCAGCCGCGCAGCTCGTAGTACTTGGGCAGCATTTCGGGCAGCTTGCTGGTCAGCCCCTGCGCCGGCCCGGTTTTGGCCCCTTCCTTGAGCAAGCGCGGCGGCAAGGTGTCGTCCTTGGCGGTGAAGCCGGCCCGGTTGTTGAAATCGCGCTCCATGTTCCAGATGCGCTCGCCCACCTCGTTGAGGTATTCCAGCGTGAACTCCTCGCCACAGGCCGCGGCCACCTGGGGTTGCACATCGGCCAGGCTCCAGGCGAAGCTGGTGAAGATGCAAATGCCGGCCGAATCGAACACCGCCGTGGCATCCTGGAAGGCCTTGACCAGCTCGGGCTTGCCATCGGCCACCAGCGGGTCGGTCTTCATCGGAATGCCCAGGATCTCCGACGCCACGGTGTAGCTGCGCAGGTGGCAGGCCCCGCGATTGCTGGTGGCATAGGTCAGCCCCATGCCCTGGATGCCGCGGGCATCGTAGGCAGGGAACTCCTGCCCTTTGACGCTCATCGACAGCTCGGGGTGGCCGTACTTCGCACACAGCCGCTTGCTGCCCTGCCCGATCTCCTTGCCAAAGCCCACCCCCTTGGCCGTCATCTCGGCCAATTCGCACAAGGCCTTGGCCGAGCCGAACGGCGCCTCGATGCCGATCTGCTCCTTGGTCAGCACGCCCATTTCGTACAGCTCCATCACCGCGCCGACGGTGGCACCGAAGGAGATCGGGTCCATGCCCTGCTCATTGCAGATCAAATTGGCGTACTGCAGCGCCTCCAGGTCGTTGACCCCGTTGGCCGCGCCCAAGGCCCAGGCAGCCTCGTACTCCAGGCCACCGGAGGCGCCCCAGTACTGCGGCTTGTTTTCCACCGAGAAGTGGGTCTGGTCGATCTTGCTGATGCGCCCGCAGGCGATGGTGCAGCCGAAGCAAGCTTGGTTGGTCACGAGCTGAGGCTTGCCATCGCTCTTGCGCGGCGTGGCCATGGCCTCGGCCGAGATGTCCTTGGCCCCCTCGAACTGGCTGTCGCGGTGGTTGCGCGTGGGCAGCGCGCCCACCTCGTTGATGACGTTCATCAGCACCTGCGTGCCATAGGTGGGCAGCCCCTGGCCGGTGACGGCATTGTCGGCGAGGATCTTCTTTTTCTCGAAGGTGACTCGCATGAATTCCTTGGGGTTGGCCAGGTTGCCCACGCCCCGGGTGCCGCGCACGGCAATGGCTTTGAGGTTCTTGCTACCCATCACCGCCCCCACGCCAGAGCGTCCGGCGGCCCGGTGCAAGTCATTGACCACCGCGGCAAACAGCACCAGGTTCTCGCCCGCTTGCCCGATGCTGGAGATGCGGGTCAGCGGATCCTGATGCTGCTTCTTGATGATTTCTTCGGTCTCCCACACCGATTTGCCCCACAAGTGGGCCGCATCGCGCAACTCGGCTTGATCGTCGACGATCGCCAGATAAACCGGTTTGGGGCTCTTGCCTTCGAAGATGACCATGTCCCAGCCGGCCATCTTCAGCTCGGCCCCCCAGTAGCCGCCTGAATTCGAGCAGGCGATGGCGCCGGTCAGTGGCCCTTTGGTCACCACCGTGTAGCGTCCGCCGGTGGAGGCCATCGTGCCCGTCAGCGGGCCGGTGGCCCAAATGATCTTGTTGTCCGGCGACAGCGGATCGACTTTCGGGTCGATTTCGCTGCTCAGATACTTGGAGGCGAGGCCGCGTGACCCGAGGTACTGTTTGGCCCAGGTCATGTTCAACGGTTCGCTCTTGCACTGCCCCGTGGTGAGGTTCACACGCAAAATCTTGCCAGCCCAGGACATGATGCGCTCCTTTCAGGCCGCTGCTGCTTGGTTGCCGAGCTTGTCGGCCCAGGCCTTCATGCGGTCCAGGCCGGTCCAGTTGGCATCGACGAAGGTGATGGCCTGTGTGGGGCAAGCCTCGGCACAGGCCGGCTGCCCACCGCACAAGTCGCACTTTTGCACCTTGCCGGTTTCCTGCACGTAATTGATGGTGCCGAAGGGGCAGGCAATCGTGCACACCTTGCACCCCACGCAGGTGGTCTCGCTGACCACCTTGGCGCCGGTGAGCTTGTCGATGGTGATGGCCTCCACCGGACAGGCATGCAAGCACCAGGCCTCGTCACATTGTGTGCAGGTATAGGGTACCTTGCGGCCGGTGTGGTGGAAGTCGAAGACCTTGATGCGCGACTTGGAGGTCGCATACACCCCGTAGTTTTCGAAGCTGCAGGCCATCTCGCATTGCAGACAGCCGGTGCACTTCTCGGGATTGATGTGCAGAACCTTTTGCATGGCTCGCCTTTCGGTTGGCTGTGGAGGGTTCGTGCGGCAGGACAGGGCATGCGCGCGTCCTGACCCGGTGCTATGCAATCTTCTTCCTAGGTCGTCGGCCTGCAAACCTAGGCCTTACCCGGGTTTTCCGGGGGTCTGGGCCGCGCCGCTGTTCCACGCTGGGACAGCCCCCGGTCCACCTTGGCAAGCCGCTCGGCCAATGCCACACTGCGCGTCATGGTCAATTCCCGCGGTGCCTGGGGCAGCCAGCCACAGGCACTGCCGCCTTCGTCGCGCAACGAGCATGTCCCGATTGGATCGCCCTGCCATCGGCAAGCTGGATCGCATGGCCCTTGAGGGCCCGCCCCCGATGTCTGCCGACCACGCCAGCGCGATCGCGCGCAGTCACGCCCGTTGTGCCGCCTTGGGCGTGGATGAGCGTGCCGTGCCGGACCTCAGTCCCGTGCCGCTTGGACGGCTGCAAGAGATGCGCGAGCGCAACCGGCAACTCTGGCGACACGCCGTGCCGGTGATGGAGATGTTGTTCGAGCAAATCGTCTTCACCCGCAGCCTGGTGGTGCTCACGGACAGCCAAGGCACCATCCTGCACAGTCTGGGCGACGATGGCTTCATGGAGAAAGCCCAACAAATCGCGCTGGCGCCCGGGGTGAACTGGTCCGAGGCCACCAAAGGCACCAACGCGATCGGCACCGCCTTGTTCGACGAAGCCCCCACCCTGGTGCATGGCGCCGAACATTTCGTGCGAGTCAATCATTTCCTGACCTGCTCGGCCGCGCCGATCTTCGACCATGCCGGCCAGGTGATGGGCGTGCTGGACGTGACCGGCGACCAGCGTTCCTACCACCCCCACACGCTGGCGCTGGTCCGCCTGTCGGCCCAGATGATCGAAAACCATTGCTTCAACGACCGCTTCCGCCAGGGGCTGCGGCTGCACATTCACCCGCGGCCAGAGATGCTTGGCACGGTCCGCGAGGGCTTGCTGGCGGTCTCCCCCGATGGCGCGGTGCTCGGCGCCACCCGCACCGCCTTGGACATGCTGGGGCGCAGCGCCGCTGCCCTGCGCATGCAAGGCTTGCAAGCCGCACTCGGCATCACCGTCGGCCAGGTCATCGACCATTGCCGTCGCTGCGGCGACGAGCCCTTGCGGATCGTGCTGCACCGCGGGGGCCTGGGCGAAAGCAGCCTGTATCTGCGCGCATTTTTCAATTGGCCGACCTTGTGGAGCCGGGGGCGCAACGCCGTGGCACCGCCCCCGCCGGCCTTGCTCGCTGCACCGGTGGCCGTCACGACGCCCCCGGCGACCCTGCAAGCCTTGGAGCTCGAGGCCATCCGGCGGGCGGTCACGGCCGCCGGCGGGAACATCTCCAAGGCGGCCCGCCAGCTGGGCATTGGACGCAACACGCTGTACCGCAAGTTGCGCAAGGCATCGCCGGGCGCGTCTTGAGCCGGCTCAGGGAGCGGTCTTCGCGTTGGGGAAGAACAGCGGTTCGCCACCGATACGATAGGCGGCGATTGTGGCCTGGCCGGCCTCGGACACCAGCCAATCGACAAAGGTCTGGGCCAGGTCCCGCTTGACATGCGGATGCCGCGCCGGGTTGACCACGATCACACCATACTGGTTGAACAGGCGCTGGTCGCCTTCGACCAGCACGGCCAGATCGCCGCGATTCTTGAACGACAGCCAAGTCCCGCGATCGGTGAGCACGTAGGCCTGGCTGCCAGCGGCCATGTTCAATGCCGGGCCCATGCCGCAGCCGCAGGCCTTGTAGCCGCTGACCCGGGTCTCGGGGGCCTCGATGCCCGCCGCCTTCCAATATCGCAGCTCGGCCGCATGGGTGCCGCTTTTGTCGCCGCGGGAAATGAAGGTGGCATGGCCGGCGGCCAACTTCTGCAAGCCTGCCACGATGTCGCGCCCCTTGACGCCGGCCGGATCAGCCTTCGGACCGACGAGGATGAAATCGTTGTACATCACTGGAAGGCGCTTCAGGCCGAAGCCTTCGGCGACGAACTTCTCTTCGGCGGCTTGGTCGTGCACGAAGACGACATCCGCGTCGCCACGCCGCCCCATGTCCAGCGCCTGCCCCGTGCCCAGTGCCACCACCCGCACCTCGATGCCGGTTGCTTGCTTGAAGGCCGGCAGCAAGTGGGCGAACAGGCCCGACTGCTCGGTCGACGTCGTTGACGCCACCACGATGAAGCGCTCCTGCGCCCACACCCCCACCGTCAAACAGGCCCCCAGGCCCAAGCCCGCCACGCGCAGGATCAGTCGCCCAATCGTCAGTGCCATGGAAGTTCTCCTTTGAGGAATAGCTGCGCTTGCCGCGGCAACTCGCCGTGGAAGAAGCGATCGACATCGACATCGGCCAGCACCCGCCCCTGCTCGAGGTAGACGACACGGGTGGCCAAGCGCCGGACCTGCCCCAGGTTGTGAGAGCTCATCAGCACGGTGAGCCCCTGGCCGGCGAACTGCTCGATCAAGGCCTCCACCTCACGCTGGGCAGAGGGGTCCAGGCTGGCGGTGGGCTCGTCCAGCAGCAGCATGTCGGGCTGCAAAGCCCAAGCGCGCGCCAGCGCGACGCGCTGCTGTTGGCCGCCGGACAGCACCCGGGCCGCCCGCCGGGCCTGCGTGTGCAGCCCCACACGCTGCAACGCCTCCTCGGCACGCGCAACACATTCGCGCCAAGGGACACCGGCCAGCCACGGCCCCAAGGCGACGTTGTGGCGCACACTCAGACGCAGCATGTGCGGGCGCTGGAACACCATCGCCTGGCGCCACGGCTGCCCGTCCTCGCGCCGGCCGCAGTACCGGCGGCCTTCGGTCAGTGGCACCAACCCGTGCAAGGCCCGCAGCAACGTGCTCTTGCCTGACCCATTGGCCCCGACGAAAGCGATGCGCTCCGCGGCATGCACCTGCAGGTCCACACCGTGCAATGCCGTCTTGCGGCCAAAGCGCACGCATGCCCCCTCCAGCCCGATCTGCAGGGTCGGCTGCGCAGCAGGCGCGCGGTGCACCACACGCAAAGACGTCACCGGCGGCCAGCTCACGGCGCGGCCCTCCGGTCACGGCGTGACCTGATTCCGAAATGGGAGGCGCCCTCCTCTGGGAACGGCTGTGCAGCAGCAGCAATCATGCGTAGGACTCATCCTTCCGTTCGTGCCACTGGCGCATGGCGGCGATCAGCACGTTCAACGCCAGCACCACGGTCAACAGCACCAGCCCCAGCCCCAGGGCCAGCGGCAGGTCGCCCTTGCTGGTTTCCAAGGCGATGGCGGTGGTCATCACGCGCGTGACGCCATCGATGTTGCCGCCCACGATCATCACCGCCCCGACCTCGGCGATCGCACGGCCGAAGGCCGCCAGTCCCACCGTGGCCAGTGCGGCACGCTCGTCCCAGGCCAAGATCAAGGCGCTGCACAGGCGCCCCGCCCCGAGCGAGCGCAACTGCTCGCCGTGATCGTTCATCGCCGCTTCCAGATGCTGGCGCACCAGCGCGGTGACGATGGGCAGCACCAGCAGCGTCTGCGCCACTACCATCGCCGCAGGCGTGAACAGCAGGCCCAAGGGGCCCAAGGGACCTGCGCGCGATAGCAGCAGGTAGACCACCAAGCCCACCACCACCGCCGGCAGGGCCAAGAACGTGTTGAGCAACACCAACACGGCAGCGCGGCCTGGGAAACGGCTGACCGCAATCCACGCACCCAGCGCAAGCCCCAGCCCCATCGCGATGAGGCTGGCCGTGCCGCTGACCTGCAGGGACAGCATCACGATGTTCCACAGCCGTGGATCGAAGGACGACAGCAGCGCGAGCGCCTGGACGACGCTGTCGGCCAAGGCGTTCATGCAAAGACTCCGGTCATGCTCGTTATGCTAGGGCTCAGTTCCCTCCACGGCGATATGAAGACCCATGCATAGGATCTCGCTGCGCTATGCGCTGTGCGCACCGAACGAGCCGGTCGAAGACCTGTACCACCCCTTGATTCGGCTGCTCCAGGCCATCGACCGGTCGGGGTCGATCTCTGCCGCGGCGCGCGAACTGGAGCTGTCCTACCGCCATGTGTGGGGCGAACTCAAGCGCTGGGAAGCCGAGTTGGGCCAGCCACTGGTGCGGTGGGTCAAAGGTCAGCGGGCTCAACTCTCGCCCTTTGGCGACAAGCTGCTGTGGGCCGAGCGCCGCGCCCGCGCGCGGCTGGCCCCGCAGATCGAGGCTTTGCGCAGCGAGTTGGAGCGGGCCTTCGCGGTGGTCTTCGACGAGCAAGCCTTGGTGCTGAGCGTGCAGGCCAGCCACGATGAGGCCCTGCCGCGCTTGCGCGAGCGAGTGGCTCGCTCGGGCCTGCATCTGGACCTGCAGTTCAGCGGCAGCGTCGATGCGCTGGATGCCTTGAACGAAGGGCGCTGCCTGGTGGCTGGCTTCCATCTGCGCTTGGATGCCGATCGCCGCTCGGCCACGGCGCGCACCTACCGCCCCCGCCTCAAGCCGGGGCGCCACAAGCTCATCGGCTTTGCGCAGCGCTGCCAAGGCCTGATCGTCGCGCCAGGCAATCCGCTGCATGTGCAGGGCCTGGCCGATCTGAGCCGCCCAGGACTGCGCGTCGTGTACCGACCGCGGGGCACGGGCTCACGGGTACTTTTCGAGGAACTGTGCGCGCAGGCCGGGCTCGCATGGCCTGCGGCAGCCCTCACCGAGCCTTCACATGCTGCCGTGGCCGAGGCCGTCGCCAGTGGCGCCGCCGATGCCGGCTTCGGCATCGAGACGGTAGCGCGCTCGCGTGGCCTGGACTTCCTGCCGCTGGTTCAGGAACGCTACGTGCTCGCCGTGTTGGCCCCATCGCTGGAGCAGCCTGCCGTGCAACGGCTGATGCAAGCGCTACGCGACCCGGCCTGGCAGGCCGAGCTGGCCACCTTGCCCGGCTACACGCCCGAGCGCTGCGGTGAAGTACTGAGCCTGCGCGCGGTGCTGCCCTGGTGGAGCTACCGACAGCCGCGCCGATGAAGCCAGCGTCTTCTCACAGCGCACAAGAGCGAAAGCCGCTGAAGACATCGTCACGTTCGGGCAGCAGGAAGTGGCGGTACTTCGGGTCCTTCAGCCGTCCTCGCGTGACCATCGACCCGCCCTTGAGCACCCAGTGCGTCCCGAAGCAAGGCAAGGAGTAATGGCGGTAGGGATCGGGTTCGAAGCCAGCATACGGTTCGAAGCGACTGGCCGTCCACTCCCAGACCTCCCCGCTGCGAAACCCCTGGCGACGGCCCAGGGCGTGCGCGGCCTCCCACTCCTCCTCGAAGGGCAATCGCCGTCCCGCCCAGCGGCACCACGCCTCGGCTTCGTGGCAACTCACATGGGTCACCGGCGCGGCCAGCGGCACTTGGGTGAGCACGCCAAAGCGTCGCACCAGCACGCCATGGCGCAACTGCTCGACATGACGCGGCGCGGTGCGCGCCTGCCGCTGCACCCAGGCCCAACCGGCCTCGCTCCACCAGCGGGGATCCTCGTAGCCCCCATCATCGATGAATTCCAGAAACTGCGCCCAGCTCACCGGCTGCGCGTCGATCTCGAACTCCGGCAAGCGCACCTCGTGAGCCCATTTTTCGTTGTCGAAGACGAAGCCTTCCCCGCGCGGCCGTCCCAGGCTCCAGCGGCAATGAGGCACCCGCACTGCCGCACGTGGCGTGCAGGGCTCTGGCACGACCACATCGGGCATGGGAATGCCCACCGTCTGGGCCATGCAGGCCAAGGTCTCGGCGCACTGATCCTCGTGAAAGAGGGCCAGCCGGAAGAAATACAAGCCCTCGTCGGTCTCTGGAGCGTTGGCCAGCAAGTCCAGCGTGGCCTCCAAGGTATCGACCAGGTAGTTGCGCGTCTCGGTGGCATCGGGCCAATGCCGCAACCAGCGCTGGTCGTGCGGCACGCACGTGGGGTCATACCAAGCATCGGCCTGCGGCAAGATGGAGGCCAGCTTCGGCCGGGTCGGGTCGGCCTGAGCCCCGCGGTAACGTTCCACGTTGCGACCGATCCAGTATTCCTGGAACCAGGCCACGTGGCCAAGCAACCACAGCGGCGGCTCGAGTTCGGGCCAACAAGGCACCTGCAACATGCCGGCCTGCTCGAACGACGCAAAACGACGCAAACTGCAGTTGCGGGCATCGATCAAGGCCAAGGACAGGGCGTCGCGCCCCAGCTGGCGCAACAAGGGGGTGTCGATGTCCACCATCGTCGATTCCCGCACAATTGGCGATGCGGGCATTGTCCCACCTCCGGTGGCCCGCCGCCCCCCGATCCACCGCCCAAGACCTCACCCCATGACTGCTTCGACCCCTCCTCGCTTGACCTCGCTGTCCCACGGCGGAGGCTGCGGCTGCAAAATCGCGCCCGCGGTGCTGTCCGAGATCCTGCGCTCCACGCCCGGACTGCCCGTGCCCGAGGCGCTGATGGTGGGCATCGAGACGGCCGACGATGCGGCCGTCTACCGCCTCAACGACCAGCAGGCCCTCATCGCCACCACCGACTTCTTCATGCCCATCGTCGACGATCCCTACGACTTCGGGCGCATCGCAGCCACCAATGCGATTTCCGACGTGTATGCCATGGGCGGCCGCCCCATCCTCGCCTTGGGCCTGGTGGGCATGCCGGTCAATGTGCTGCCGCTGGAGATCATCGGCCGCATCTTGCAAGGCGGCCAGAGCGTCTGTCGCCAAGCCGGCATCCCGATCGCCGGCGGGCATACCATCGACTCGGTCGAGCCCATTTACGGCCTGGTCGTGCTCGGGCTCGTCCATCCCGAACGGGTCAAGCGCAATGCAGGATCGCGGCCCGGCGACCTGCTCGTCTTGGGCAAACCGCTGGGCGTGGGTGTGCTGTCGGCCGCACTGAAGAAGCAAGCGCTGGATGAGGCCGGCTATCGGCGCATGATCGACACCACCACGCGCCTGAACACGCCCGGCATGGACCTGGCCGAGTTGCCCGGCGTGCATGCCTTGACCGACGTCACCGGCTTCGGCCTGGCCGGTCACGGCTTGGAGATGGCGCGGGGAGCCGGCGTGCGGGTGGTGATCGATTGGGCCTCGGTGCCCTTGCTGGAAGGCGCACGCGAGCTGGCCGCGCGTGGTTTCATCACCGGCGCCTCGGGCCGCAACTGGGCCAGCTATGGCGCCTCGGTGGATCTCCCCCAGGGCTTCGACGACATCGAGCGGGCCTTGCTCACCGACCCACAGACCAGCGGCGGGCTGCTGGCGGCCTGCGCCCCTGAGGTCGTCGACGAGGTGCTGGGCATCTTCGGCCGGCACGGATTCGAGGCCGCCACCGTCGTGGGTCGGATCGAGGCCGGCGAAGCGCGGTTGGTGGTGCGTTGACCGATCCGTGGCGGCTCAGGCCGCCGGCTTGATCCGTTCGAGCTTGGCGCCAAAGCGTTGCAAGATCGACCGCTCGATGCCCTGGGCATCCAGCCCTTGCAGGGCCAGCAAGCGCGCCGGATCGCCATGCTCGACGAACTCGTCCTTCAGGCCGAGCATCAGCACCGGCACCGTCACGCCCGCTGCATGCAGCGCCTCGGCCACCGCGCTGCCGGCTCCCCCCATGAGGCAGCCTTCCTCCACCGTCACCAAGGCATCGTGGCTGCGGGCCAGCTCCTCCACCAGGGCCACGTCCAGCGGTTTGACGAAGCGCATGTTGGCCACCGTGGCATCCAGCCGCTCGGCGGCGGCCAAGGCGGGGTAAAGCATGGGCCCGAAGGCCAAGATGGCGATGCGCTGGCCACGGCGACGCACCTCGCCCTTGCCAAAGGGCAGGAGCGTCATCGCCTTGTTCACCTCCACGCCGACGCCGGCGCCACGAGGATAGCGCACGGCCACCGGATGGTCTTGCATATAGGCGGTGTAGAGCATCTGCCGACACTCGTTCTCGTCGGCGGGCGTCAGCACGCTGACGTTCGGAATGCAGCGCAAGTAGGCGATGTCGAACGCGCCCATGTGGGTGGCGCCATCCGCCCCGACGATGCCGGCGCGATCCACGGCCAGCACCATGGGCAGTTTCTGAATCGCCACATCGTGGATGAGCTGATCGTAGGCGCGCTGCAAGAAGGTGGAATAGATGGCCACCACCGGCTTGAGGCCCTCGCAAGCCAGCCCGGCTGCAAAAGTGACGGCATGCTGCTCGGCGATGCCCACGTCGTAGAAACGGGTCGGGAAACGCTGATGAAACTCCACCATGCCCGAGCCCTCCCGCATGGCCGGCGTGATGGCCACCAGCTTCGGGTCGGCCTCGGCCATGTCGCACAGCCACTGGCCGAACACCTGGGTGAAGGTCAGCTTGGGCGGCGTGGCCGGCTTCTGCAATCCGCGCACCGGATCGAACTTGCCCGGGCCGTGGTAGGCGATCGGGTCGGCCTCGGCCAGCTTGTAGCCGTAACCCTTTTTCGTGACCACGTGCAAGAACTGCGGGCCCTTGCGCTGGCGCAGGTTCTCCAGCGTGGGAATCAGGGCGTCGAGATCATGACCGTCGATCGGCCCGACATAGGTGAACCCGAATTCCTCGAAGATCGTGCCTGGCACCACCATGCCTTTGGCATGCTCCTCGAAGCGGCGCGCCAATTCGAACAGTGGCGGCGCGTTCTTCAGCACCGCCTTGGCACCCTCGCGCGCGGCGGCATAGAACTTGCCGCTCATCAGCCGGGCCAAATATTTGTTCAGCGCCCCCACCGGCGGGCTGATCGACATGTCGTTGTCATTGAGCACCACCAGCATGTCGGCCAAGCCCACCGCATGCGGCACGCCCGCATTGTTCAGCGCCTCGAAGGCCATGCCAGCGGTCATCGCCCCATCGCCGATGATGGCCACGCAGCGCCGGTCCTCGCCTTTGAGCTTGGCCGCCAAGGCCATGCCCAGCGCGGCCGAGATCGACGTGGACGAATGCGCCGTGCCGAAAGTGTCATACGGGCTTTCGTCACGGCGCGGAAACCCGCTGATGCCGCCGAGCTGACGCAAGGTGTGCATGCGCTCGCGCCGGCCCGTGAGGATCTTGTGCGGATAGGTCTGATGCCCCACATCCCATACCAGCCGATCCTCGGGCGTATTGAACACGTAGTGCAGCGCGATCGTGAGTTCGACCGTGCCCAAGTTGGACGACAAATGACCGCCCGTTTGAGACACGCTTTGCAGCACGAAGTCTCGCAACTCGACAGCCAAACGTTTGAGTTCGCCGCGGGGCAGCCGCCGCAAATCGGCTGGACTGCGGATCGTTTCCAGCAAGGAGTGCTTCATCAGTGTTCTCGATCGACGATGCGCTCGGCCAGCCGGGCCAGACAGGCCGTGTTGGCCAAGCCGCTGCGTGCCAAGGCCTCGCAGGCGGCGTCCCGCAACTCGCCGGCATGACGCCGTGCGGCCTCCAAGCCCAACAGTGAGACATAAGTGGGCTTGCCGTCCTGAGCGTCCTTGCCCGCGGTCTTGCCCAGGGTCTCCGACGCCTGGGTCACATCCAAGATGTCATCCACCACTTGAAAAGCCAAGCCCACGGCCCACCCATAGTCCGACAACGCCTGCATGGCCGCCGCGTCGGCCGCACCGCAGCTCGCCCCCATCATCACGCTGCCATGCAACAAGGCCCCGGTCTTGCATCGGTGCATGTGGCGCAACTCGGCCTCGCTGAGCGTGCGGCCCACCGCCGCCAAGTCGATGGCCTGCCCGCCGGCCATGCCGGCATGCCCGGCCGCGCGCGCCAGCAGACCGCACAGTCGGGCCTGCATCGGCAGCGGGATGTCGGCCTCGTCCTGCGGCGTGAGCACCTCGAAGGCCAAGCCTTGCATCGCATCGCCGGCCAGCATGGCCAGCGCCTGGCCGAACTTCACATGGACCGTGGGTTTGCCCCGGCGCAGCACGTCGTTGTCCATGCAAGGCATGTCGTCGTGAATCAGCGAATAGGCGTGGATCAACTCCACCGCACACGCCGCACGCAGCGCCGCTTGCGCATGGCCGCCCACGGCCTCGGCAGCGGCCAGCACCAGCAACGCGCGCAAGCGTTTGCCGCCATCGAGCACGCCGTAGCGCATGGCTTCCCCCAGCCCGGCCGGCGCATCGGCCGGCACGAAGCGATCCAAGGCGGCTTCCACGCGCTGCAGCGCCGCTGCGGTCCAGTCCTGAAACTGCGCCGGGCTCATGTCGGGTTCCAGGGCTTGAGCTGCCCGTCCTCGATCACCTTGACCTGGGCCTCCACCGCCTCGAGGCGACTGCGGCAAAAAGCCAATAACTCCGCCCCGCGCTGGTAGGTCTGCAACAGACGATCCAGCGGCAACTGCCCGGACTCGAGCTCGGCCACCAGGCGCTCGAGTTCGGCCAGCGCCTCCTCATAGCTGGCAGGGCGGGCCGCGCTGGCGGCCGACGCAGATGTCGGGGTCTTGGGCATGGGACGCGGGGAAAAGCTTCTGATTGTAGTCAACCGTCATTGTGCGAAAAACGCACCGCAGACCATCCCTACGCCCTGGGATGGCGCAAGCCGCAGCGCCACGTAGGGCCACCCGGCCGAACAGCCCCCCCGCCGGTAAAATCGTGGATTCCCCGTCATCGCCCGTCCCGGACCGCCCAGAGGTCCTCAACACACACTTCAACGGAGGCATTTGCCATGGACGGCGCCACTGTGACCTGATCGGGGAAGATGGGCCCACCGTGGGTGGTGGTTGGACATTGGTTTTTGGAGATCCTGGGGATCATGTCAGACCTAAGCATTGCCCTTGAGCAAAGCCACACGCAACTGCCGGTATCGGCCTATTTCAGCGAGGAGTTGTTCCGTCGCGAAATGGAGCTCATCTTCCATGGCGGTCCGCGGTACCTCGGGCATGCGCTCGCGGTACCCGAGGTGGGCGACCACTACGCCCTGCCCCAGGAAGGCGAGGGCCGTGCACTGGTGCGGTCGCCGCGTGGCATCGAACTGATCTCCAACGTGTGTCGCCACCGTCAGGCCGTGATGCTGCGCGGTCGCGGCAACACGAAAAGCAACATCGTCTGCCCGCTGCACCGCTGGACGTATTCGCTGGACGGCCAGTTGTTGGGCGCCCCGCACTTCGCGCAAGACCCCTGTCTGAACCTCAACACCTACCGACTGCGCGAGTGGAACGGGATGCTGTTCGAGGACAACGGGCGCGACATCGCCGCCGACCTGGCCGGGCTGGGCCCGCGGCAAGCCTTCGATTTCTCGGGCTATGTGCTCGATCATGTCGAGTTGCACGAGTGCGACTACAACTGGAAGACCTTCATCGAGGTCTACCTGGAGGACTACCACGTCGGCCCCTTCCATCCCGGATTGGGGAACTTCGTGACCTGCGACGACCTGCGCTGGGAGTTCGGTCGCGAGTACTCGGTGCAGACCGTGGGGGTGTCCAATGCGCTGGGCAAGCCGGGCTCGGACGTCTACCGCAAATGGCATGAGGTGCTGCTGGCGTACCGCAATGGCGAGCCGCCCACCCAAGGAGCCATTTGGCTGACGTATTACCCCCACATCATGGTGGAGTGGTATCCGCACGTGCTGGTCGTCTCCACGCTGCACCCCAAGGGCCCGCAAAAAACGCTCAACGTGGTGGAATTTTTCTATCCAGAGGAGATTGCCGCCTTCGAACGAGAGTTCGTCGAAGCGCAGCGTGCCGCCTACATGGAAACCTGCGCCGAAGACGACGAGATCGCCCTGCGCATGGACTGGGGTCGCAAGGCCCTGCTGGAGCGCGGCGACAACGAGGTCGGCCCATACCAAAGCCCGATGGAAGATGGCATGCAGCATTTCCACGAGTGGTATCGCAAGAAAATCGGCCCACTCTGATCCGATGCCTTGACGTCTCGAAGGCACGACACCCGGCTGCGGCCGGGTGTTTCTTTTCCGGCTGTCGCACAATGCCGGACGTTGCCTGCCCCGAATCGCCCGTGACGCCGCCGCCGCCCGACACCCACACGCGCTCGCTCAGCCGCACGCTGCCGATCTCCGTGTTGCTGTTCACCGTGGTGCCGCTGGTGATCGCCGGCTTGCTGACGCTCACCGAAGGCGCACAACGGCTGCGCGAGGAACAAGAGCTGCGGGCGCGCCAGACGGCCAGCCTGCTGGCCGGGCGGGTCACCCAGTTGCTCGCCAGCGCCCAACGCTTGGGGCAAGCGATGGCCGTCTCGCCCGCGGTGCTGGCGGCCTTGCAGCCGCCTGCCTCTGCCGATCGTGCGATGGACGAGCCGCCCTCGCGCCCGGAGGTCCTCGGCGACCCATGGCTGGCTCTGATCCGCAGCTTTCCGGAAGTGGACCGCGTCGAGCTGCTGGATGCACAGGGCCGCAAGGTCTACACCCACCCGCCGCGGCTGCAGGAAAGCCCGCCGGTGCGCCACCTCACCGCCTCGCAGCCCCCTTGGTACCCCCGGGAGGATCTCGGCAGCATCGAGATTGGGCTGCGCGTGACGCACGATGGAGCCGACGGCTGGGTGGTCGTGGGGGTGTCGGCGCAGTCCCTGGCCCGGGCGTTGGAGCCTCCGGCCCAAGACGGCGGCGAACTGTGGGCCCTGCTGCGCGATGCCCAAGGGCGGGTGCTCATGCTGGTGCGGCGGATCGCCGGTCAGCCACCGGAGGTCCAGCCCCTGCCGGTGATCGAGGCCCTGGCCGCCCCCGACGCCCGCTCCCGCCCGGTGGTGGCCCGCTCGGCTTTGGACGACAGCGCCTGGAGCGTCGAAGTCCAGGCTTCGCTGGATGCCTACCGCTCCTTGGTCTTGGCCGAGCTGCTGCGTTTCGGCCTGACGGTGTTGGTGATCTCGGCCCTGAGCGCTGGGCTGGCCTGGCATTTCGCTCGCTCGCTGACGCGAGCGATCCGGGAAGTGGCGCGTGCCGCGCGGGCCATCCTGCGCGGCCATTACCTCAATGCCCATGTGGCCCTACAGCGCGATGACGAGCTGGGGCTGTTGGCCCAGTCGTTCAATCACATGAGCCGGCAGCTCGAGCAACGGGAGCGCGAGCGCGATGTCTTTGGCCGCCTGGTCTCGCCCGAGGTGCGCGACCAGCTCGTGCAAGGCGAGCTGATGCTCGGAGGGCAAGAGGTGGAAGTCACGGTGCTGTTTTCCGACATCCGCGGCTTCACTCGGTTGTGCGAAGGACTCAAGCCGCGCGACGTGGTGCTCACGCTCAATGAATACTTCACACGCATGACCCATGCGGTACAGCGCTTCGGCGGCTACGTCAACAACTACATGGGCGACGCCATGGTGGTGGTGTTCGGGGCGCCCACGCCCGACCCGCACCGCGTGGAGCGGGCGCTGCACGCGGCCGTGGCCATGCGTCGCGAGCTGGCGGCCTTCAACCAGGAGCGTGCCAGCTATGGGGCCGCTCCGCTGGAAATCGGCATCGGCTTGGCCAGCGGCACCGCCCTGGCCGGACAGATCGGCTCGCCCGAACGCTGCATCTACACGGTGATCGGGGACACGGTGAACATCGCCGCCCGTCTGGAAGGCTTGGCCAAACACGAAAGCGGCATGCAGGTCTTCATGAACCAAGCCACCCGCGACCTGCTGCCACCGCATCTGCGCGAAGCCTTGCAACCCCTGGGCGAATTGGCCCTGAAGGGCCGCGGCACGCGGGTGCCAGTCTGGGGGCTGCCCGAAGGGGCCGAACTGCCCGAGCCCCCGGCCCACTTACGACGTCCCGAGGAAGAAATCTTGTGAGTGCACCCGTCTTGATGGTCTTGTCCTCGCTGCTGTTCGCCACCATGGGGGTGTGCGTCAAATATGCCTCCGCGTACTACAGCAGCGGTGAAATCGTGTTCTACCGCGGCTTGGTGGGCGCCACATCGATCGCGCTGCTGGTGTGGCGACGAGGCGGCAGCCTGCGCACTTCGGTGCCTGGCATGCACTTCTGGCGCAGCCTCAGCGGTGTGCTCGCGTTGAGTCTGTGGTTCTATGCCATCGGCGGACTGCCGCTGGCCACGGCCATGACGCTCAACTACATGTCCTCGGTATGGATGGCGCTGTTTCTGCTGGGCGGGGCGATCCTGATGGGCGGCGCGCGCGTGGACGGCCGGCTCATCGCCGCAGTGATCACTGGCTTTGCCGGCGTGGCCCTGATCCTGAGACCCACGATCGAAGACCGTCAGCTCTGGTACGGCCTGGTCGGCCTCATTTCCGGCATGCTGTCGGCCACGGCGTATCTCCAGGTCACGGCCCTGGGCCGCGTCGGCGAGCCCGAATACCGTGTGGTCTTTTATTTCTCCCTCGGCGGCGTGGTGGCCGGGGGCTTGACCATGCTGGTCGGTGGCGCCAGCACACACACGCCCCAGGGCGTGGCCTTGCTGCTGGCCGTCGGGGTGTTGGCCACCGTCGCGCAACTGCTGATGACGCGCGCCTATGCCACCGGCAAGCCTTTGGTCAATGCCAGCCTGCAATACCTGGGCATCGTCTTTTCTTTTGGCTACGGCGTGCTGCTGTTCCACGACCCCGTGACATGGATGGCCATCGTCGGCATGATCCTGATCGTGGTGGCAGGCATTGCCGCCACCTTCCTGCGCAGCAAGACCGCACCGAACGTGCCCCCGCAATCCACCAGCACCGAGTCATGAGCCTGCCCTCTCCTCTGATCTCTGCCCAGGCGCTGCGCGCGGCCCTGGCGTCGTCGCAGCCGCCCGTGCTGATCGACGTGAGCTTCGACCTGGCCGACCCGACCGCCGGCCAGGCCGCTTATCTGCAGTCCCACCTGCCGCAAGCCCACTACCTGCACCTGGACCGGGATCTGTGCGGCCCCAAGACAGGCGGCAATGGCCGCCATCCGCTGCCTGCCCGCGAGGTGTTTGCGCAACGCATCGGCGCGCTGGGCATCGACCCAGACACCCCCGTGGTCGTCTACGATCGCCAAAGCGCCATGTTCGCCGCCCGGGCTTGGTGGATGCTACGCTGGCTGGGCCACCCGGAGGTGGCCGTCTTGGATGGTGGCCTGCCGGCCTGGGAAGCCCTTGGCGCACCGCTGCAGGCCGGCCCCGTCCCCCCGCTGGCGCCCCGCGATTACCCTTTGCGACCGGCAGGCATGCCCATGCGCGATGCGCAAGCGGTCCTGCACGCGTTGGGCACGCCGCAGCAATGCCTGATCGATGCGCGCGCTCCCGAGCGCTATCGCGGCGATGTCGAGCCGCTGGACCCGGTGGCCGGGCACATTCCCGGCGCCATCAACCGCTTCTACAAAGACAACCTCGGCGCCGATGGCTGCTTCCGCCCCGCTGAGGAGCTCAGGGCAGAGTTCCTCACGTTGCTGGGCGATGCGCCCGTGCAAGCCGTGGTGCATCAGTGCGGCTCGGGCGTGACGGCCTGCCACAACCTGTTGGCCATGGAAGCCGCAGGGCTGCACGGATCGGCGCTGTATCCCGGCTCCTGGAGCGAGTGGTGTGCCGATCCGACCCGGCCCATCGAACGGGGCTCGAGCGCGCCTTGTCGCGTCGCTTGATTTGCCTCAACATGCTTGGGCGCCCTCGGCGCAAGATCTGGACATCCATCACCGACAGGAGGTCAGCATGTATCAGCGTATCCTCGTTCCTACGGACGGCTCCGACATCACCCAACGCGCCGTTGCCACTGCCGTGGGCCTGGCCAAACAGTTCGGTGCCGAGGTGTACACGCTCGCAGTCAAAGACCCCTACCCCTACAGTGCGATGTCGGAGATGCAGCCCACGCTGCCACAAGAGTTTCTCGACGCGCAGGAGCGGGTGGCGGCCAAGAACGTGGCGGCGGTCAAAGAGGCCTGCGCCGCCCAGGGCGTGCCTTGCACCGGCCACACGGTGGAGTCGGTCAGCGTCTGGGAGGCGATCGTCGACTACGCCAAACAACACCAAATCGATCTGATCGTGATGGCATCTCACGGCCGCCGTGGCGTGCAAGCCTTGCTGCTGGGCAGCGAAACCAACCGCGTGCTCACGCACACCACCGTGCCGGTATTGGTGGTGCGCTGAAGTCCGCGGCTCGCCTCCGCAGGACGGCCACACGGCCGCAGCCTCGGGCCGTCGGGCGGGTTGCGGCCCGACCCGGGGACTTTCAATGGCCGTGGAACTGCTCCACCAGCGCGAGGATCAAGCCCAGCCCTGTGGCCAGCCACAGCAGCTGGGCCACGGTCTCGCGCAGTGACAGCCTGCGCTGCAGCTGGGGAATCAAGTCGGCCACGGCCACATAGATGAAGCTGGAGGAGGCCACCACCAACAGATAGGGGAACACATCCTCCCAAGGCCTCACGACGAAGTAGCCGATCACGCCACCCAGCACCGCGGCCAGGCCGGACACCGCGTTGTACAGCAGCGCTCTGGCGCGCGAAAACCCGGCATTGAGCAACACGATGTAGTCGCCCACCTCTTGCGGAATCTCGTGGGCAATGATGGCCACCGAGGTCACCACCCCGAGGCGCACGTCCACCAGAAAGGCCCCGGCGATGATCACCCCATCGCAAAAATTGTGGATGCTATCGCCCACCAGCACCGCCCAGCCGCCCCGGCCTGCCTGCTCATGGTCGAAGCCATGGTGGTGGTGATCGCCATCGCCTTCGTGATGGTGGCCGTGCCGGTACAGCTCGGCCTTCTCCAGCAGAAAGAAGAACAACAGCCCTGCCAGCAGCGTGAGAAACAGTTCATGAGCGCCGGCCGAGCTTTCGAAGGCCTCGGGCAGCACATGGATGAGCGCCGTGCCCAGCAGCACGCCTGCGGACAAACTCACCAGGTGACGCACCACCCGGCTGAGCACGCTCACCGTCAGGCTGGCGGCAATCACGACAGACAGCACGCCACCGATCAGGGTGGCCAACACGATGTAGACGAGCGTCATGGAAACAGGAATGTGGTCCACAGCAAAGAAGGGCCCGCAGGCCCTTCACTGTGCATCGAAGCACGCACTATCTTAACAACCCTGTCAACACGGGCTGGCCTGGGCAGGAGGCGGGCCGGCCCCGAGGCCAGGGGTGACGGGGCAAGCCGCTTGCAGGGACAATCACGGCCATGACCTCTTCCACGTCCGCTTCGGCCTACGCGGCTGCCCCGGCCCGGCATGGGCCCGACATCGTGCCCGGTCCGGCGGAATCGCCGCTGGCGGCCATCGACATGGGCTCCAACAGCTTCCGGCTGGAGATCGGCCAGATCGAGCGTGGGCACTACCGGCGCCTGGACTACATCAAGGAAACCGTGCGCCTGGGCGGCGGGTTGGATGCCCAGGGCATGCTCACCGAGGAAGCCGCGCTGCGCGGACTGGCCTGCTTGGCCCGCTTTGCCGAGCGCTTGCGCAACTTTCGCCCCAGCCAAGTGCGCGCGGTGGCCACGCAAACCTTGCGCGAAGCGCGCAACCGGGATGCATTTCTGCGCCGCGCCCAGTCCGTGCTCGGACACCCGATCGAGGTGATCTCCGGACGCGAGGAGGCCCGACTGATCTATGTGGGCGTGACACGGCTCATGCCTCCGGCCGAAGGGCGCCGCCTGGTCATCGACATCGGTGGACGCTCGACCGAGATGATCCTGGGGGAGGGCCGCTCGCCGCTGCAGGCCGAGTCGTTCCAGATCGGCAGCGTGAGTCTGTCGATGCGCTATTTCGGCGATGGACGTTTCACGGAAACGGCCTTCCGGCAAGCGCAAGTGGCCGCTGGGGCCGAACTGGAAGAAGCCCTGGACACCTTCGCTCCCACGCGCTGGCAGCAAGCCCTGGGGGCCTCGGGAACGGTCGGGGCCGTCTCCCAACTGCTGCAAGCCAGCGGTGTGACCGATGGCACGATCACCCCCGAAGGCTTGCGTTGGTGCATCGAACGCTGCTTGCGCGCCGGCCGCATCGAGCGCCTGTCGCTGCCCGGCCTCAAAGAGGACCGCAAAGCCGTGCTGGGCGGCGGACTGTCGATCCTGTACACGCTGGCCACGCATTTCGGGATCGCGAAGCTACAGCCGGCCCGCGGCGCCCTGCGCCAAGGGGTGATCTTCGATTTGCAAGATCGCCTGTACGGCAGCCAAGACGGCGAGCACCCCCACGACATGCGCGACGATTCGGTCGTGCAGCTGCAACGGCGTTTCGGTGTGGACCTGCTGCAAGCCGAACGGGTGCAGACCGTCGCCCGCACCTTGTATCACAGCCTGGCGCCCCAGGCGGCGCTGGAGTCCCAACGCGAACTGGACTGGGCCTGCGCGCTGCACGAGATGGGCATGATGGTGTCGCACCACGACCACCACCGCCACAGCGCCTATTTGCTGGGCCATGTGGATGCGCCGGGCTTTTCGCAGTCGCAGCAGCGCCGCCTGGCCAACCTGGTGCTGGGGCAGCGCGGAGGATTGCGCAAGCTGGAAGACGCTTTGCGCGAAGAAAGCTTCGCCGTGCAAGTGCTGTGCCTGCGTTTGGCCGTGATCCTGTGCCATGCGCGCACCCTGCCGGCGCTGTCGGCCCTGACGGCCAGCCGTCACGGTCGCAGCATCGTGCTCAGCGTGGAAGCCGGCTGGGCGCAAGCCCATCCTCGCACGATGTACTTGCTGCACGAGGAGCAGGCCGCCTGGGAGCGCAGCCAGTGCTTCCGGCTGAGCCTGAGCACGCACGGCTGAGCCCGCTGCGCGCTCACGCATCGAACACCACCAGGGGGCATCCGGCCCGTTGGGGGTGATCGATCACCTGGGCCGACAAGCCGTACACCGAGGCCAAGACCGCAGGCCGCAGGACGTCGGCCACCGGCCCGTGCGCCACGACACGCCCCTCGGACAACAGCAACAGCCGATCGCAAGCCTGCGCCGCGAGGTTGACATCATGCAGCACCAGCAGCACGGCCAAGCCCTCCTGCCGGGCCAAACGCCGAACCGTGTGCATGAGCGCGATCTGATGACGAGGATCGAGGCTCGCGGTGGGCTCGTCCAGCAACAGCGCCCGGTACTCACCGTCCGGTCGGCCGGCCAGCACCTGCACGAGGCATCGCGCGAACTGCACGCGCTGCTGCTCCCCACCGGACAAGCTCAGGTAGCGTCGCCCGGCCAGCGCGGCCACATCGGCCTCCTGCATGGCCCGCTCGCAACAGGCCCGCAAGGCGCCCGGGCTGAGCATGGGATGGGGATAGCCGCCCATGCCCACGACGGTCGAGACTTCCAGATCGAAGCTCAGCGAGGGCGACTGGGGCAGCACCGCCCGGCGCCGCGCCAAGGCACGGGGCTCCCAACGGTCCAGCGGGCGCCCGTCCAGGCTCACGCAGCCCGACTGCACGATCAGCTCGCCCGCCAGCGCGGCCAGCAGCGAGGATTTGCCCGCCCCATTGGCCCCCAGCACGCCCAACACTTCTGCGGCCTGCAGCTCGACATCCACCTCGCGCAGCACGCTGCGCCCAAGTCGCTGAAGGTGCATCTGACGTGCACACAGGGTCATCGCCGCTCCCGCATCAGCAGCCACAGCAAGAACGGACCGCCCACCAGGCTCGTGACGATGCCAATGGGCAGCTCGGCAGGCATCACCACCACTCGGGCCAGCGTATCGGCCAACAGCAACGCCAAGGCGCCGAACACGCCGCTGAGCGGCAGCAGCCAGCGGTGGTCCGCACCGACGCCCAAGCGCACCAGGTGCGGCACCACCAGTCCCACGAACGCGATGGCGCCGGTCACCGCCACCAAAGGCCCCACCAACAGTGCCGCGCCGAACACGATGCGCCGTTGCAGCCGCTGCGGCGCATAGCCCAGGTGGCGGGCCTCGCGCTCGCCCAGCAACAAGGCGTTCATCGCGCGCCAGTCGCGCATCAGCCAGATCGACCAGCCCAGCACCCAAGGCGCCAGCCAGGCCAACAGCGTCCATTGAGCGCCGGCCAAACTGCCCAAATTCCAGAAGGTGAGGTTGCGCAACTGCACATCGTTGGCCTGGAACGTGAACAAGCCGATCACGCTGGCGCAGATCGCATTGATGGCCACCCCGGCCAGCAGCAAATGCGCCACGCCATCGTGCCGGCCCCCCAAGCGGTAGGCCGCCAACGTGGCCACCAAGCTGCCGACGAAGGCCGGCACCGCCACTGCCGGCAGCGTCTGCGCCCCAAGCACGATGGCCACGACCGCTCCAGTGGCTCCCCCCAGGGACACGCCCACCAGCCCGGGCTCGGCCAGCGGATTGCGAAACAACGCCTGCATCGCCGCCCCACAGACGGCCAGCGCCGCCCCGGCCAACAGGCCCAGCACGATGCGCGGCAAGCGCAGCTCGATCACCACCTGGCGCCACAGCGCGTCCTGCGGGTCGGCCGAAGCCGCCCACAGTGCCGGCCCCAGCCGCCAAAGCGGCACGGTGACGGCCCCAAGAGCGGCCGACACCACCACCAAAACGCTCACCAGCAGCAAGCCCCCGGCCAACCAGCGCACGGGTCCTGCGCGTTGCCGCCGGCGTTGGAGTGGCTGCGCCAACGAACTCATCGCCCCTCCCATCCCGCACGCAAGCGCTCCAAGGCTTGAGGCAAGCGCGGCCCAAAGCCCAGCAACAGCAAGTCGTCCATCACCACGATGCGGCGCTGTCGTGCCGCCGGCGTGCTGGCAATGCCAGGCTGAGCGGCAAAGCGCTCCACACCGCCGGCCGCAGCCACCGCGGACTCGGTGGTGACGATGAGCTCAGGCTGCAACGCGGCCACCGTCTCGGCCGAGACCGGCTTGAAGCTGGTGTGGTCCTGAAACACGTTGATCCCACCGGCCAAGGTCAAGAGCGCATCGGCGGCCGTCTCACGCCCGGCCGCCTGCAGCCGACCGGTATGGCCGCTCAACATCAGCACACGCAAGCGCCCCGGCAGCGGTGGCAAAGACTGCACCTGGCGCTCGATGTCTTGCGCCAGGCGGCGGCCTTGCACGGGCCGGTCCAAGGCATCGGCCACGCCGATGATTCTTGCGCGCAAGGCCGGCAAAGTCGGCCCGGCCGGCAGCACCACCACCTTCAAGCCCAAGCGGCGCAACTGCTCCAGCGCCCCCGCCGGCCCCGCATGCTCGGAGGCCAACACCACATCGGGTTTCAGGCTGAGCACGCCCTCGACCGAGAAGTTGCGGTAGTAGCCGACCTGGGGCAAGTCCCGCATCGACGGCGGATACTGGCTGGACTGGTCCACGCCCACCAGCAGCGCCTGCGCCCCCAGCGCATGCACGATCTCGGTGATCACGCCGCCCAGGCTGACCACCCGCGCCGGTGCGGCCAGCGCCATGCCGGTGGCGGCCCACATCGTGACGAACGCCACCAGCCGGCGGCGCCAGCAATCGAGGCCACGCATCTCAGGCTGCCAGCGGTTGGGGGCACAGATCGGCCAGCAGCCGGCGCCAAGCCGGCAGCTCGGGTTGGCCTGGCTTGCGCGCACCAAAGAACTGCACGATCAAGCGGCCATCGGCCGCATAGGCTTCCAGCGAGGTGACCCAGCCATCGCGGGTGGGCTTGTTCACCACCCAACACGAGGCGATGGCCGTGGTGTCCAGATGCAGGTTGAAGCGCTCATCGAGCACATTGAACCAAGGGCCGGTGCGCAGCAAACGCTGCACCGGGCCGGTATGGATTTGCACGATGCCGCGGTTGCTCACGAAGCACATGAGGGGCAAGGCTGAGGCCGCGGCGATGTGCAAGGTGCGCTCGACGGCCCCGTGGTCCACCGGCTGCGCCAGATCGGCGCCGGCCGCGCGCAAGGCGCCCAAGCGCGAAACCTTGAAGCGGCGCAGCATCGGATAAAACTCATGGGTGTCTTGCAAGCCCAACCAGTGAGCCCGCAAGGCCGCCGGGTCCTGCGGTGTGTCGGCCTCGTCCAGCGGCGCCAGCGCAGCCGGCTGCACCGGCCGCTTGTGCTCCAGGGCATGACGGGCCACCAGCGCGTCCCAGGCGCGTGCATCGGTCGCGGCGGTGCGGTAAATCTTGTGCACGGCCACCCCTGCGGCATCAAAGAACTGCAAGCTGTGCCGCTCGTTCTCGATCACCGCATAGGCGTACACCCAATGCTCGAAAAAGATGCGCAGGTCGATGTCCGGCCCCAACACCAGGCCCACGGCCCCATCGATGCGAACGTCCTCGTAGCGACCATGGCGCTCATGCACACACGCATCGTTGCGGCTGAGCGCCATCACCGGGCCCAGCGCAGGCAGTGCACGCAAGAGGGTCTGCGGCGTCGCGTCCAGCTCGTAAGAGCTCAGGCCGCAATCGGCCGCGACCAACTCGGCCTCGCTCACCTGCAAGGCCGCGGCCCGCTCGCGCATGCGCAAGCGGGGCTGCTCGGCCACCAGTCGGTCGTGCCGGGCGCGCAGGTCGATCATGCGGATCATGGCATCCATGGGCAACTCCAAAAGCGAGACTCAACGCGCGGGTTGGACGTCGAACTCGAAGGTCCAGGTCTGGGCACTGCTGGCATTGTTCGGGTCGGCATACACGATCGAGCGCAAACGCATGCGAGCAAAGGTGTTGCCCTCGCCGCCACGCAACAAGGTGCCGCGCTCGGGCTGAGCCTGCAGCAAGTGGGCCACCGCAGGCAGACCGGCCGCTTGGGCCGACGCAGCCGTTGGGTGATAGACATACCAGCCATAGTCCAACGAGTTGGGGTAGCTGCCGCGGACCGCGGGATTGAGGGCCGAGGCCAAGGTGTCCCGCACCCAGGCGCTGGCGCTCGATGGCGTGCTCAGGTCGCTGGCCTGCAAGTCCGGCAAGGTGTCGGCCGCCACGGTCTGCGATTGAAACTTGGCCGCGATGGGGGCGCCGTTGGCGTCATAGAAGCCCGCCGGCGTGCGCCCGATGAAGCCCGCGACATTGCCGCTGCCGGAGCTGCCGCCGTTGAGCTTGACGTTGTAGCGGTTGAAGGCGATGTGCCAAGGACCGGTTTCACTGCTGAGCTGGCGCTGGACGAGGTCGAAATACACCCAGCCCGTCCGCGCGTCCACGGTGGCCTCATGCACCATGGACGGGTCTCGCCGATCGACCCAGCGGAACGAGGGATAGCCCGAAGTGGTGCCGCCCGCCCCACCGTAATAGCCCGTGATCTGTAGCGCAAACACCGGCGATGTCTCGGTGCCTACGGCATCGGCCGAGGCCGCATTGGTGGTGATCAGAAACACCCGGAAGTTGGGATACAGCAAATGGTCGTTGCTGCCGCCCACACCATATTCGAAGGCGGCGGACTGGATGCCATTGCTGCCGGAAAACACCCCGCTGGCACCGTCGGCACGAAACACCGTGGCCGGCAGCGTGGTGGCATCGGTGTAAGACTGCAGTTCCGTCCAGGTGTGATCGAAGGGCCCGCCGAACGCCCCGCCGGCGCCCGTGCCGCTGGTGCCACTGTTGGTCCACAAGCTGGCACTGCCGCGCGAGCCTACGGTCAGCTTCAAATCCCAGGCATTGCCGGCGCAGCCGGCGACCTCGGCACGCGCGTTGAAGTCGTAGCACACCGAGCTGCCGCTGGCCGGCAGCGTGACGGCCCAGGTGGCCTGCTGGGTGAAGGACGTGGTCGGCGTCGGCGAGCTGTCCTCCTGTGCACCGCCGCCCCCGCCACAGGCGGCGAGAATCGAGCAGGCGCAGACCAGCAGCAGCGAGCGGTCGAAGGCATGAGGCATGGGCAAAACTCCTAGGCAGCTCAGGGTTGGGGGGCCAGGCTCATCCGCACACCCAGGTAGACGAAGCGGCCGGACGCCGGGCTGAAGTCCTGGGCCTGGGTGAAGTCGCGCTGGACATCGAAGACGTTGTCCACCCCGGCGAACAGCGTCCAGCCGGGGCGCACTGTGTGATTGAGGCGCAGATCCAAGACGCTCCAGGCCGGCGAACGCGCCCCGCTGGCGGTGTCGGCCAATTCGTCGCTTTGATGGCGCATGCGCAGCGACCATTCATGCCGATCGCTCAGGGCCCAGTCCGCCCCCAGGCGCGCGATGTGGCGCGGCCGGCGCGTGAGCTCGGTGCCGCTGTCCACATCCCGGGTGTTCGTGTAGGTGTAGGCCGCCTGCACGCGCAACGCGGGCAAGGCTTGCCACTGCATGCCGGCCTCCACCCCTTGCGTGCGAGCGCGCGCCACGTTGCGATAGGTGTATTGCGCCACCCCATCGATCACGACCGCACGCGCCAGGTCGGTCTGGATGAGGTCGCGCACCCGGTTGTGAAACAGGTTCAGATCCAACGACAGCCGAGGGCCGATCTGCGCGTTGGCCCCCAGTTGCACGCTGGTGGACGACTCGGGGCGCAAGTCGGGGTTGCCGATCACCCGGTACCCCAAGGCGCTGTGGTCGAACAAGTAGAAGCGCTCTTTCAGATTGGGCACCCGGTAGCCCTGACCCACACTGGCGCGCAGGCTGCCACGCCAGTCGCCCTGCCCCCCGAGCCGACGGCGCACGCTCAGCTTGGGCGCGGCATGGCCGCCGAAGTCGGAATCGTCCTGCCACCGCAGCCCCAGCAGCAACTCCCAGCGGTCGTCCAGCAGGATGTCGTTCTGCACGAAGACCTCGTGACTGCGACGCTCCACGCGCCCGTCCAGCACCACCTCCGAGCGTCCATTGTGGGTTTGCGACAAACCTTCACGGTGCAGGTCGAAGCCGACTTGCCAGCGTTGGCGCCCCCAAGCCGGCATGTCGATCTGGCCGCCCAGGTGGCTCAAATCCAGCTCCGCCTGGCGTTGGCCCGTCAGCGTGGCGTCGGAATAAGACCCCGTGTAGGCACGGTAGCGCTCGTGCACCCCGCGCAGGTCCAAGCCCCAGCCGCCCTCGAGCGCCCATCGCGCCCCCGCGGCCAGCCGATCCCGGGAGGCCTCCTCGGCCTTGCGCTGCGGCACGAGACGCGGAGGCACATAGTAGTCATAGCGTTTCTCGGCGTCTTCGCGGTAATGGCTGGCGTCCAACCACGCTTGCGCTCGATCCGAGGGATGCCAGGCCAGACGCACCCCCGCCTGGGCCCGTTGCACGGCGTCGCCTTGACGCGCCCAGGCCGTCGGATCCACCGCGAAGCCCTGGTCATCCAACACATCACCGACCACACGCAGCCGCCACTGCGGGCTGCCGCCTTGCACGCCCACCTGGACGTGGCGCTGCGCCAGGTCCGCGCTGCGGCCTGAGGGGTTCTGCCGCCCCCGACTGCCGCCATCGACCACCGCGAACCCACTGCGCCCGGGCGTGATGCCGCGGGTGATCACGTTCACCACCCCGCCCATCGCCGAGCTGCCGTACTGCGCCGAGGCCGCCCCCTTGACGACCTCGATGCGCTCGACATCGGTGAGCAAGTACTGACTGAGATCGACCGTGGAGCCCGTGCTGGCCGTCAAGGGCAGCCCATCGACCAGCACCAGCACCTGGTCGCTGCCCAAGCCCTGCATCGACAATTCGTAGCCCGATTTGCCGTGGATCTCTCGCAATTGCACGCCCGGCAGGTTTTCCAAGGCGTCCTTCAGCGTGCGTGCATGCGTGCGGCGCAACTCCTCGGAGCCCACCACCTCGGTGCGCACCGGGGTCTCATCGACCGACCTTTCGGTGCGCGTTCCCGTCACCACGATGGCCTCCAACGCCGCCGTCAATGGCTGCGCCTTTCCCGCAGCCGGCCACGAGACCACTCCCAGACACACCGCCAGCAAGCGCATCGAACCCGTCGTGCCGCGGCGCAAAGCGTTCAAACAGGACCCGGGACGACAGGACACGGAAGGAAACGAAAACTTCTTGAGCACAAGCCGTAATAGTAATCGTTCTCATTAGTAACCTCAATCAATATTTTTGTGTCCCCTGGGCACACAGGTGTCGATCTTTCGCATCCGGGTTGCGCCCGGGGCCCAGGCAAGCACGCCGCCCGACCCAGGCCCGGTCAGCCATCGAGGCGCGGCCATGCGCGCCCCAAAAGGGCGCCAAAACGTGGCGCCCGAAAAGTGGCACCGAAAAGTGGCAGCGAAAAGGGTCGCCCCCAAAGGGGCCCGCCAAACGGTCGTTCGAGGCTCGTCAGAGACAGTCCACCGACTGCACCGCCTGCAGCACCACGGTCGGTCGCCCGTCGCGCTCGCGCCGGCGCAGCCACCACACCGCCCCCTTTTTGATCGACCAGGACTGCTCCACGCCGGCCAGCAATTGCGCAGCCACCTGGCCCAAGACCGGTTGATGGCCCACGATGAGCACCGGCTCAGCGGCATCGGGCCAGCGCGCCGCGCGCAGCACGGACTCGACGTCCGCCTCGGGGGCCAGCGCGGCCACGGTGCGGAAGGGCCGCCCCAAGGCCTCGGCCGTCTGTTGGGTGCGCAGCGCCGGGCTCACGAGGATGCGGGTGGATTGCGCCAACCGTTGATTGAGCCACTCGGCCATCCGCGCGGCCTGGCGCTCCCCCTTGGGCGTGAGGGGGCGCGCCAAGTCGTCCTGATCGGCCCGGGCCACCGCGGCCTCGGCATGGCGCCACAAGATCAAATCCATCTTGCTCCCTTCAGCCGGCGGGCGTGTAGCGCAGCATCAGCGCTTGCTGAGCACTGGGGCCGTCGGTGCCGACCCGCTCGTAGTGTCCGTCGGGGTGTTGGACCCAGGCGTCGCGGGCGTCCAGGAGGTAGGGCATCAGGCACTCGTCGATCAAGCGCTGGCGCAGCGCGGCGTCGCGCACCGGCCAGGCCACTTCGATGCGGCGGAACATGTTGCGGCTCATCCAGTCGGCGCTGGACAGATACAAGACTTCCTGGTCATCCGACGCGCCCCAGCGGAAATACAGCAGCCGGCTGTGCTCGAGGAAGCGTCCCACCACGGAACGCACGCGGATGCGTTCGGAATAGCCCGGCACCCCAGGCGGCAAGATGCAGGCCCCGCGCACGATGAGGTCGATGCTGGCGCCGGCCTGCGCCGCCTGCACCAAGGCCTCGATCAAGGGCACGTCCGTCAGCGCATTGATTTTGGCCACGATGCGTGCCGGCGCGCCGCTGCGCGCGGCCTCGGCCACTTGTTCGATGTGACGCAGCATCTGCTTGTGCAGGCTAAACGGCGCCATCAGCAGATGACGCGGGCTGCGTACCCGCGTGAGGCTGGCCAACTGCTGAAACACCAAGTCGGCATCGGCCGTCAATTCGGCATCGGCCGTCAGGAAGCCGATGTCGGTGTACAGGCGCGCCGTCTTGGGGTTGTAATTGCCAGTGGACAAGTGCGCATAGCGGCGCAAGACCGGCCCGCGGGGGCCTTCCTCGCGGCGCGTGACCAACAGCAGCTTCGCGTGGGTTTTCAAGCCCACGATGCCATAGACCACCTGGGCCCCCACGGCCTCCAGGCGTTCGGCCCAGTTGATATTGGCTTCTTCGTCGAAACGCGCCTTGAGTTCGACCACCGCCATCACTTCTTTGCCCCGCCGGGCCGCTTCGATCAGCAAATCCATCAGCACCGATTCGCTGCCGGTGCGGTAGATCGTCTGCTTGATCGCCAGCACATCCGGGTCGTGGACGGCCTCGCGCAGGAATTGCACCACCGGCTCGAAAGACTCGAAGGGATGGTGCAGCAACACGTCGCCGCGCTTGAGACGCTCGAAGATCGACAGCTGCCGCGGCAGCTCCCGCGGCCAGGCCGGCTCGAAGACCGGGAAGCGCAAATGGGGCGCATCGGCCTGATCGATGAGCTGATTGAGCCGCACCAGGTTGACCGGCCCGTCCACCCGGTACAGCGCTGCCTCGGGCAGGCCAAACTGCCGCAGCAGGAAGCTCGACAGCTCGGGCGGGCAAGTGCTGACGACCTCCAAGCGAATGGCCTGGCCGAAGTGGCGAGCGCTGAGCGAAGACCGCAATGCCTGACGCAAATTGGTCACGTCTTCCTCGTCGACCGCCAGGTCGGAATCCCGCGTGAGGCGAAACTGCGAAAAGGCCTCGACCGTGCGCCCCGGAAACAAGTCCTCCAAGTGCGCACGGATCACACTGGACAGCAGCACGAAAGCCTGCTTCCCATCGGTGAGCTCCTGCGGCAGGCGGATCACGCGCGGCAGCACACGCGGCACTTTGACGATGGCGATCGAATTGTCGCGTCCGAAGGCATCCTTGCCGCCGAGCTTGACGATGAAATTCAGCGACTTGTTGGCCACCTGCGGAAAGGGATGCGCCGGATCCAGGCCCATCGGCACCAACAGCGGACGCACCTGCCGCTGGAAGAAGCGATCCACCCAGCGACGCTGGGCTTCGTTGCGCTCGGCATGGTTCAGGATGATGATGCCCTCACGCTTGAGTGCAGGCATCACCTCCTGATTGAACACCGCGTACTGGCTATCGATGAGCTCGTGCGCGGCCGCAGCCACCTCGGCCAAGTCGTGCTCGGACACCCCACCGCCGGGCCGGCGCGCGGCCTCCAGATAGTCGCCGAAGCGCACCTCGAAAAATTCATCCAGGTTGGATGAGACGATGCAGATGTAGCGCAAGCGTTCCAGCAAGGGCACGTCGGGGCGGCGCGCCTGGGCCAGCACGCGACGGTTGAACTCCAGGATGGCCCGTTCGCGGTTGAGCAGCTTCAGGCCAGATGCAGGCGTGCCGGGCGCCGCCGCGCCCGAGGCCACACGCTCCATCGACAACACAGGGGCGAAATCGGAACTCATCGATTCAGTATATGACCGGCACGTGACACTGAAACGACACGCCCTGCCCCCGACGGCCGCTCACACCAGCGTCGGCGACACACCCGCGGCCACGGCCGAGTCTGGGCGCTGCCGAGCACGCATGCGCGCGGCCCAATCGACGATCTCCAGGCGGCCGTCGGCATGCTCCACCACGGCCGTGAGGCTCTCGACCCAGTCGCCATCGTTGGCATAGAGCACCCCGTCGATGTCGCGCAGCTCGGCATGATGGATGTGTCCACACACCACCCCGTCCACGCCACGCTTGCGCGCCTCACGGGCCAGCGCGTCCTCGAAGTCACTGACATAGCTCACGGCCCGCTTGACCTTGAATTTGAGGTACTTCGACAACGACCAGTACGGCAGCCCCAGCCGGGCGCGCATGCTGTTGAGATGGCGGTTGAGTCGCAGCGTGAACTCATACAGCGAATCGCCCACGTGAGCGAGCCACTTGGCGCACTGAATGACTCCATCGAAAAGGTCGCCATGCGTGATCCACAGGCGCCGACCGTCCGCGGTGAGGTGCACCCAATCCTGCACGACCTCCACACCGCCGAAGTTGTGCTCGGCGTAGCGGCGAGCGAACTCGTCATGGTTGCCGGGAATGTAGATCACTCGCGTGCCTTTGCGGGCCTTGCGCAGCAGCTTTTGCACCACGTCATTGTGGGCTTGCGGCCAGTACCACTGGCGACGCAGCTGCCAGCCATCGATGATGTCGCCCACCAGAAACAGCGTCTCGCACTCCACGGCGCGCAAAAAGTCCAGCAAGGCCGTGGCCTGGCACCCCGGGGTGCCCAGATGGAGGTCCGAAATGAAGACCGTGCGCACCTTCAATGAGCCCTCATCCTGCGGCTTCGCAGGAGCAGGTGCCGGCGAGTGCGCCCTGTGGACTTCGGGCGCTTCGACCGCCGCTGGCGCAGCCTGCGGCTGGAAAAACTCGGTGGGCGGGATCCATCGCATGAGCCCACATCGTGAGGCCCCCGCGTGACGCCACGGCGTCAGGTCCGTGACACCCCGATGACCCGCCTCACTCGATCAGGTCGAACCCCTGCGTCTCCACCTGCATGAAGGCGCGTGTCAAGTCGGCCACGGCACGGTAGACCCGGGCCCGCGGGTGCGCGGCCAACGCATCGCACAGGGACTCCACCCAGGGTTGCACATGGGCGCGAAAGAAGCGCCGTTGCTGCTCCAGGTTGCACACCGCCGCATCGTCTGCAACGATCAGATAGCGCATCACCTCGAACACGTAAGCCACGTGGTCTTCGGTCTCGCCGCGGGTCTCGTCACGGGTCAACCCCAAGGCCGCCAGGTCCTGCCGCAGCGCCGCCAGTGGCTTTTCGTTGAGAAAGCCAGCCAGGTAATACGAGCCATACAGGAAGACCTCGGGCTTGCCCACACCTTGGAACAGCGCATCGTATTCCTCGGCCACTTCCGCCGGCGTGGACTCGCGCAACGTGGCCACCAGCGCCTCCCAGGGAGGCTGCAGGAACGCCCCCTCCACCGACGCGTCCGTCACCGCCACGGCAAACTGCCGCAACAACGCCTCATCCGGGGCCGCCATGAACAGCCGCGCCAGCAGCCCGTACATCTCGGCACGCGCCAACTCTTCGGCATCGCCGGCAGCCGCAAAGGCCATCACCGTGGTGTTCATAGGTCGGTGATCCTCACTTCATCAGGCTGGCTGTACAAATCGATGACGCGGCAATCGCCACACATGCGCAAGCGCTCCAAGGCCGGGCCCTGGAAAGCCGCATGGCCGGCCAGCTTGCCGATCATCAATTCCACCGCTTTGAGCGTGCCAAACGGCTTGCCACAGCGCACACAGCGATAGGGTTCCACCTCGTGCAGCACCCGGGCCTGTTTGCGAGCCTTGCCGCCGTCGGCCAGCCACAAGCGCGGCTGCAACGTGATCGCCCCCTCGGGGCAGGTGGTCTCGCACAAGCCGCACTGCACGCAGTGCTTCTCGATGAAGCTGAGCTGGGGCCGCTCGGGGTTGTCGACCAAGGCGCCCTCGGGGCAGGCGCCCACGCAGCTCAGGCACAACGTGCACTTGTCCGTATCCAGCACCACGGTGCCAAACGGCGCGCCCGCTCGCGGCAGGGCGATCTCGTCCACCGGTTGCGGAGCCTGGGCCAGCAGATGATCGAGCGCCAAGTCCAGCGTGACCCGCTTGTCCGCCTGGGTGGCAAAAGTCGCCGGCTGCCGCACCGAGCGCCCGGCCGGCGCTCGCAGGGCCCGATCCAGCGCGGCCAGGTCGCGCGCGTCGCGGGCTTCGATCAGCGCCACCGGCGTGCCGTCGAAGCCCAAGCCGTTCAGAATGGCGTTGGCCAGCGCCGCCTGCGCCGCCAGCGCTTCCCGGTATTCAGGCGCTTCCTCGTCGGTCAGCAGCACCCACACCTGGGCCGCTCCATACGCCACGGCCGCCAACCACAGATCCAGCCCCACGCTGGCGGTGTGCCACAGCGCCACCGGCAGCACCCGGGCCGGCACGCCGTGCAGCGCCGGATCGACCCGCGCAGCGCGGCCCAGGTCCTCCACCAGCCGCGCGCCAGCCCCCTCGCTGTGCAGCAACAGCGCCGGATGGCGGCCACCGGCCTTCAAATACGTCGAAATCAGCGTGCGCAGGCGGCGGCCCTGATCCACCGTGTCGGGATAGGCATAGGCCAGCGCGCCGCTGGGACACACCGTGGTGCAAGCCCCGCACCCCACGCACAGGTGCGGCTCGACGAAAATGCCGCCGCGGTCGTGCAACTCGGAGCGGATGGCCCGGGCCGAGCACACCTCCACGCAAGCTTGGCAGCCGAGCTTCTCGTTGCGGCTGTGGGCGCACAACTTGCGCTTGTAGTGGAAAAACTTGGGCTTTTCGAACTCGCCCACCCAGTCTTTCAAGGTCAGCACGGCCTGCCACAGCCGCGCCGGGTCGGGCCCGGCATGCACATAACCTTGCGGCGGCTGGTGCATCGCCAGCCAGGGGCGATCGCCCAAGTCGAGCACCAGATCGAAGGTCTCGGTGACCGTGGTCGCCTCGCGCTGAAAGTCGATCGCCCCTGCGGCCTCGCACACACGCACACAGTCCCGATGCGCGCGGCAACGCTCCATGTCCACCTGGTAGCTGAAGTCGATGGCCCCTTCTGGACAGGCTGAGATGCAAGCATTGCACCGCGTGCACAAATCCAGATCGATCGGATTGTCCGTCGTCCAACTCGCCTCGAAGGCGCCCAGCCAGCCACGCAGCCCGGTGAGCCGACCGGCATGCACCACGTACTGGCGACGCTGCGGCCAGCCCTCGCCCCGCCCTTGCACCAAGACCGTGACCTCCAGCGCATCGGCCAGCAGCGCCGCGGCGCGCTGCGCGGCCTGCGCAGGCCCCACCACGAGGCACCGACCCGCACTGCGGTAGCTCACCGTGGGCACGGGCGCCGGGTCGGGCAACTGCGCCGCCGCGATCAAGGCGGCCAGCTTCGGTGTGGCCTGCGCCGCATCGCCAGACCATCCCGCGGTCTCGCGGATGTTGACGAAGCGAATCGGCCGCTCGGCCACCGGCAACGCGCCCTCGGTGGCCTCGTTCAGTTCCAGGAAAAGCCGGCTTTCCTGCGTGCAGGCCACCAACAATTCCTCGCCGCTGCGGGCGGCTCGCTGAAAGGCCGCCGCCTCGCGCCGGCACAGCACCGTGTGGGCCGACAAGTCGGCTTCAATGCCCGCCTGGCTCAGCGCCCTCTTCAGGGCCGCTTCGTCCAGCGGCATCGTGCGATTGCAACTGCAAATCAAGGTTTTCATCGTGGGGGGGCTCACGGCCCGCATCGACGGCAGGCTCTGACATGGCCTCGGACCCACACTGTGACACGTTGCCGCCGTCGGCACCATCGGGCTTTGCCTTGGAACCCTGCGGCCACGTGCGCTCATCGCGCCACAGCCCCAAGGCTTGCGCCTGCACCAGACGGCGCAGCACGGCCTGCGGCACAGGGGTGAACTGGGTGTAGTCCTCGATGTAGACATCCAGCCCGTCCATCCGGTTGAAATGCGGGTCGGCGAAAAGCTTTTTCAGCGCCGCATGCCGGACCGTCTGATCGACATCGGCGGCCATGAAGCGAGACACGTCCGCCCCCGGCTGCAGCCGCAGCGCCTCCTCCAGCGTGGGCGGCGCAGACTCCGGCACCGCCTCAGGCGCACGGGGCTCGGGCGCACGGGGCTCGAGTGCATTGGGCTCGGGAACGACGGCGGCCGGCGCCGCCGCTGGCGGCGGCACGGCGGTGCGCGCCGGCAACGGCCGCTCGTCCGATGGCGCCTGGCCGGCCTGGGCCTTGCGCCGCGACCATCGCGCAAAAAAACCTTCTTCAGCCATCGTGCGCCCCCGGTTCACGCCGGCTCGGCCCCAGAAAAGACACCGGACGCTGACGCTTCTTGGGCTCGGGCCGGTAATGCTCGTCGGTATAGGCTTGCAACCAGGCCGCCACCTCCGGCGGCAGGGGCATGCCATCGACGCGCTCTTGCGCGTCGAGCCAGCGGCCCGCCTCGTTGTATGACAGGCTCACCGCCGCAGGGCAGGCTTGCGAAGCATCGTCCGCGTGCAAGCGCCACATCACGAACCACATCGGCTGGCCCGAACTGAGGTTCAGATGGTAGCCCTCTGCCTCGTCGCGGAACAACTCGACCACGAAGCCCGGATGCAGCCAACGCGCCCAGCGCCCATCATCGACCAACAGACGCGCAGCCTGCCCAAAACCAGGTTGCTGGGGCACGACCTCGACCACGCGGAAACGCCAGTCCTCCCAGACATTGGGCGCACGCTCGCGCTCCATCACCACGGCCACCTCCAGGCGATGGGTTTGCAGCGCGGATGAGGTCATGCGCAGCTCCGCTCAGGTGTGCTTCGAAATGGCGATCGTCGGGAACTTGGACGAGTAGTCCTTGGCCTTCTCGGCGATTTTCACGGCCACCTTGCGCGCCATCTCCAGGTACAAACGCGCAATCTCGCCATCGGGCTCGCTGACCACGGTGGGACGGCCCGCGTCGGCCTGCTCCCGGATCGACAGGTTCAGCGGCAAAGCCCCCAAGTAGTCCACGCCGTATTGCTCGGCCATCTTGCGACCGCCATCGGCCCCGAAAATGTGCTCGGTGTGGCCGCAGTGGGGGCACACATGCACCGCCATGTTCTCGACGATGCCCAGGATGGGCACGCCCACCTTCTCGAACATCTTCAAGCCCTTGCGGGCATCGAGTAGCGCGATGTCCTGCGGCGTGGTGACGATCACCGCACCGGTCAGCGGCACGCGCTGACTGAGCGTGAGCTGAATGTCCCCAGTGCCCGGCGGCATGTCCACCACCAGATAATCGAGATCGCGCCAGTTCGTCTGACGCAGCAGCTGGTCCAGGGCCTGGGTGGCCATCGGGCCGCGCCAAATCATCGGGTTGTCCGGCTCGATCAAGAAGCCGATGGACATCACCTGGACGCCGTAGTTCTCCAGGGGCTCCATGGTCTGGCCATCCAAGCTCTCGGGACGCCCCTGGATGCCCATCATCATGGGCTGGCTGGGGCCGTAAATGTCGGCATCCAAAATGCCCACGCTGGCGCCCTCGCTGGCCAGCGCCAGCGCCAGGTTGACGGTGGTCGTGCTCTTGCCCACCCCCCCCTTGCCCGAGGCCACCGCGATGACGTTCTTCACCTTGGGCAGCAATTGCACGCCGCGCTGCACCGCATGGGCGATGATCCGGCTCGTGATGTTGGCGCTGACATTCTCGACACCGGGCACCGTGCGGGCCGCGGCGATGAGCTGCTTGCGCAAGCTGGGCACCCAGCTGCGGGCCGGATAGCCCAACTCCAGGTCGAAACTCACCTCCCCCCCGTCGATGCGCAGGTTCTTCAAGGCTTTGGTGCTGACGAAGTCACGCCCCGTATGGGGATCGACCACGGTCTTGAGGGCTTGGAGCAGCGCTTGTTCGGTAGGAGCCATGAAAAATCGGAACGCGAGAAACGGACTTCGACCCAGTCTAGCGCAGGGCTGCGGACCTGAGGGCCACAGGGACACGCCAAGCGCCACGGCGGCCTAGAATCCGGGGTTTTCCCCCAGTTGCGTTCGCACGCCGCGGCGCCAAGCCACGATGACACGCCAGATTTTCGTCACCACTGCCCTGCCCTACGCCAACGGCAAGTTTCACATCGGCCACATCATGGAATACATCCAGGCCGACATCTGGGTGCGCTTCCAGCGCATGCAGGGCCACCAGGTGTACTTCGTCGGTGCCGACGACGCCCATGGCGCGCCGATCATGATCGCCGCTGAGAAAGCGGGCAAGACGCCCCAAGCCTTCGTGGCCGAAATCGCCGCCGGCCGCAAGCAATACCTCGACGGCTTTCATCTCAGCTTCGACCACTGGCATTGCACCGACAGCCCCGAGAACACCGAGCTGGCCCAAGACATCTACCGGGCGCTACGCAAGAACGGCCTGATCTACACCCGCGAGATCGAGCAGTTCTACGACCCGGTGAAAAACATGTTCCTGCCCGACCGCTACATCAAGGGCGAATGCCCCAAATGCGGCGCGAAGGACCAGTATGGCGACTCCTGCGAAGTGTGCGGCGCGGTCTATACGCCCACCGAGCTGAAGAATCCCTACTCCACGCTGACCGGCGCCACGCCGGTCATGAAGACCAGCGAGCACCACTTCTTCCAGCTGTCCTCGCAGCGCTGCATCGAGTTTCTGCAGCAATGGACGCAAGACGGCAAGCTGCAGCCCGAAGTGGCCAACAAAGTCAAGGAATGGTTCACCACCGACGAACACGGCCACGGCGGCCTGTCGGACTGGGACATCTCGCGAGATGCCCCCTACTTCGGCATCGAAATTCCCGATGCGCCGGGCAAGTATTTTTATGTCTGGCTCGACGCGCCGGTGGGCTACTTGGCCTCGCTCAAGAGCTACTTTGATCAAGGCGGGCCCAAGGCCAAGTACGGTGAGTCCCGCTCATTCGAGGCGTTCATCGCCGACCCCCAAGTGGAGCAGTACCACTTCATCGGCAAGGACATCACCTACTTCCACACGCTGTTCTGGCCGGCGATGCTGCATTTCAGTGGCCGAAAGACGCCCACCAACGTCTTCGTGCACGGCTTCATCACCGTCAGCGGCGAAAAGATGAGCAAGAGCCGCGGCACCGGCATCGACCCGCTGAAGTACCTGTCGCTGGGGATGAACCCCGAATGGCTGCGCTACTACATCGCGGCCAAGCTCAATGCGCGCGTGGAAGACGTGGACTTCAATCCCGAGGACTTCGTGGCGCGGGTCAACAGCGACCTGGTGGGCAAATACATCAACATTGCCAGTCGCGCCGCGGGCTTCATCACCAAGCGTTTCGCTGGACGGCTCACCGCCGACCTCAGCGCCGATGGGCAAGCACTGCTGCAGGGCTTGAGGGACGGCCGCGCAGGCATTGCCCGCTTGTACGAGGAGCGCGAGTTCGGCAAAGCTTTGCGCGACATCATGCTGCTGGCCGATCGCGTCAACGAATACGTCGATCAGAACAAGCCCTGGGAGCTGGCCAAGCAAGCCGGCACGGACCAGCGCCTGCACGAAGTCTGCACCGTGTGCATCGAGGCGTTCCGTCTGCTCACCATTTATCTCAAGCCCGTGTTGCCGGCCTTGGCCGCGCGGGTCGAAGCCTTCCTGAAGATCCAGCCACTGCAATGGAGCGACGCCCAACACGGGCTCGGCGCCCACACGATCGGCACCTATGAGCACCTGATGCAGCGTGTCGATCCGAAGCTGCTCGACGCCCTGTTCGAACCGCCCGCCCCCGACACGCCCAAGCCCGGCGGAGAGGCCATTGCCCCCACCATCGGCATCGAAGACTTCGCCAAGATCGACCTGCGCATCGCCAAAATCGTGGCCTGCGAGCCGGTGGACGGTTCCGACAAGTTGCTGCGCCTGACGCTCGATGTGGGCGAAGGCAGAACACGCAATGTCTTCAGCGGCATCAAATCAGCCTACCGACCGGAAGACCTGGTGGGCAAGCTCACCGTGATGGTGGCCAACCTCGCCCCGCGCAAGATGAAGTTCGGCCTCAGCGAAGGCATGGTGCTGGCGGCCTCCCATGCCGACGAAAAGGCCCATCCCGGCATCTATGTGCTGGAGCCTTGGCCGGGCGCACAGCCCGGCATGCGCGTGCGCTAAGCCGGCTGGGCCCGCGCTACTGTTCCAGCACGTCCGCCCCAGGCGGCGGCGTGAAGCGGAAACGCTCGGGCGCAAGGTGCACGTTGGCCTCGAATTGGCGCATCGACAGCACCGAGACCTGGCCGAAGCCATCGACGATCTCCAGCGCCGCCAGCTCCTTGCCCCTGAAGCCCACCCGCACGGCCTGGAAGGCGCTGTCGCGCGCCTTGGGCACGGCTTCGACCCACTGCAGGCCGTCGCGATCGGACAAGCCCTTGAGGGTGAACTCTCGGTCCAGCGGGCCACCGGCCAGCAAGGCCGCCGGCGTGGCGCCCACGGCCTCGCTCATCGCGCGCACCGTGACTTGGTTCAAATCGGGGTCGTACAGCCAGACCTTCTGGCCGTCGGCCACGATGGTCTGCGCCATCGGCGGCGCATAGTCGAAGCGGAAGCGGTTGGGCCGCACGAACTCGAAGCGGCCTTCGCTGCTGCGCTTGCGTGTCCCCTCGGGGGAACTCACCGTCTGCGTGAACACCGCCCGGGCGCTTTTGACCTCTTGCACGAACTGGCGCAGGCTGCCAAGCGCATCGGCCCAGGCGGGCCCCGCCAGCATGGCGCCCAGCAGCAGCATCAGGATGGATCGATTCATCATTCGTCGCGGGCAGCCGGCACGAGAACGTCTCGACTGCCATTGGTGGCCATGCTCGATACGAGGCCCGCGCGCTCCATTTGTTCCAGCAAACGGGCCGCGCGGTTGTATCCGATGCGCAAATGTCGTTGAACCAAGGAAATCGAAGCCCGACGGTGCTGCAGCACCACGGCCACGGCCTGGTCATACATCGGGTCGGCCTCCGCGTCGGCACCGCCAACGACCCCGGCCTCGCCAGCGCCAGCGCCCTCGCCGTCGAGCACCCCGCCTTCGAGAATGCCCTCGACATAGTTGGGCTGTCCTTGGGTTTTGAGGTACTCCACCACCCGATGCACCTCCTCATCACTGACGAAAGCGCCATGCACACGCACCGGCAACCCAGTGCCTGGCGCCAAATACAGCATGTCGCCTTGCCCCAGCAGGGTCTCGGCCCCCATCTGATCGAGGATGGTGCGGCTGTCGATCTTGCTGCTGACCTGGAACGCGATGCGGGTCGGAATATTGGCCTTGATCAGCCCGGTGATGACGTCCACGCTGGGCCGCTGCGTGGCCAAGATGAGGTGGATGCCCGCCGCCCGCGCTTTTTGCGCCAGGCGTGCGATCAGTTCCTCGATCTTCTTGCCCACCACCATCATCAGGTCGGCCAACTCGTCGATGATGACCACGATGTAGGGCATGCGCTCCAGCGGCTCGGGAGCGTCCGGGGTGAGGCTGAAGGGATTGGGGATCTTCTCGCCACGCTCGGCACTTTCGGCGATCTTCTTGTTGTAGCCGGCCAGATTGCGCACCCCCAGCTTGCTCATCAGCTTGTAGCGGCGCTCCATCTCGCCCACGCACCAGTTCAGCGCATTGGCCGCTTGCTTCATGTCCGTCACCACCGGCGCCAGCAAGTGCGGAATGCCCTCGTACATGGCCATCTCCAGCATCTTGGGGTCGATGAGCAGGAGCCGCACGTCGCGGGCTTCGGCCTTGTACAGCAGCGACAGGATCATCGCGTTGATCCCGACCGACTTGCCCGAGCCGGTGGTGCCAGCCACCAGCAGGTGGGGCATCTTGGCCAGATCGGCCACCACGGGCCCGCCGACGATGTCCTTGCCCAAGCCAAGCGTGAGCACAGACTGCGCATCGTTGTAAGCCTGCGAGCCCAGGATCTCGGCCAAGCGGATGCTCTGGCGACGGGCATTGGGCAGTTCGAGGGCCATCAGGTTCTTGCCGGGAATGGTTTCGACCACCCGGATGCTCACCAGACTGAGCGAACGCGCCAAATCCTTGGCCAGATTGACGATTTGTGAGCCCTTGACGCCCGTGGCCGGCTCGATTTCATAGCGCGTGATCACCGGGCCGGGCGAAGCCACGACCACCCGCACCTCGACGCCGAAGTCTTTCAACTTCTTTTCGATCAGGCGCGAGGTCATCTCCAAGGTCTCGGGCGAGACCGTCTCCTGCCGACCGGTGTCGGCATCGAGCAGATCCACCTGCGGCAAGCGGGTGTCGGTCAGTTCGTTGAACAGCGGCTTTTGGCGCTCTTTGGCCACACGGGCCGACTTGGGCAGCTCGGGCACCGGGGTCTCGATCAAGATCGGCGCATGCTCGACCAAGACCTGACGCTCGACCTGCACATCGGCCTCGCGTTCGCGCATGGCGCGCTCACCCAGGCGTCGGTCCTCTTTGCGCTCGCGCGCCTCCTCCCGCCGCATCCGCCACCCATCGATCCAGCCGCCCAGCCGCTCGGCCACTTGCAACCAGGAAAAGCGGAAGGCCATCGAGAAACCGGCCACCAACAGCGCGATCCAGAACACCCCGGAGCCCACGAAGCCCAACAGCTTCATGCTGGCCGTGCCCAGCGCGTAGCCCAACACGCCCCCGGCATGGCCGGGCAGGTGCGGCTCCAGGGCGTACAGCCGCGTCCACTCCAGACTCGCGCTGGATGCCAGCAGCACGACCACGCCCCCCCAAAACAGCCAAGCCGGTCCGGCCGGCTCGGCCGAGGACGCGGCCGGGAGTTCTTGGCCGCTGCGCAGCCAACGCGCCAGCGCACCCAGCCAGGCGCGCACGGCCACGATCACCAGCCACCAGGCGGAAAACCCGAAAAAGTAGTACAGCAGATCCGACACCCAAGCGCCCAACACCCCTGCCTGGTTGCGCAAAGGACGACCATCCCCCGAGGTCGACCAAGCCGCATCGCCGGCCGAATGCGTCAACAAAGCCAGCAGCAGCAAGGCCAGCCCCATGCCGCCCAGCAACACCCCCAGCTGCATGCGCCATCGGGGAGCCGGGGACGCAGGCGCAGGCGCTGCCTGACGCGACACACGCTTGTAGGTCGAAGACGCAGGCCGGGCGGAAGCGTCGGCGGCGTCGGAAGCGTCACTGCCTAGAGAACCAAGAGGAAAAGCCATGCGCGGATTGTGAATCAAGCCGACGCCCTGATGCGCACCCCACCCGGGCGGTGCAACGAATGCTCACCGTCGGGCCGCTCCCCGGCGGCATGGCCTGCGGCGCGCTCACGCCGTCACCAACGGCTCCCTGATGATGACCGAGCCATCGGGCTGGGTTTCGACGTAATGGCGCTCCTCCAGATCCTTCATCACGCGACTGACCATCTCGCGCGAAGCGCCAACGATCTTGGCCAGATCCTGACGCGACACCTTGTTACGGATGAGCAGCGTCCCGCCGCTCTCCTCGGCCATGTCGAGCAAGGTGCGCGCCACCCGACCATACACGTCCAACAGCGCCAACGACTCGATCTGGCGGTCGGCCGCGCGCAGCCGGGCCACCAAACCGCGCATGATCGCGTAGGACAAGCTGGAGTTCTCGGGCAAACAGCGGGCGAACTCGGCCCGCCCCAGCACCAGCACATCGGTCTGGACCTCGGCGCGCACCGTGGCCGAATGCGGCTCGTTGTCGATCAGGCTCATCTCGCCCACGTAGTCGCCCGGATGCAGCATGGCCAAAATGACCTCCCGTCCGCGCGAGTCGGCCGTCAGCACGCGGGCGCGGCCGGTGAGCAAGATGAACAGCGCATTGGACTTGCGCCCCTGCTCGACGATGATCTCGCCGCGACGGAAGCGCCGCTTGACGATGCCTTCGGCCACCTGTTCCGCTTGGGCATGCGTGAGCATCGAAAACAGCGGGACGCGACGAATCAGATCGAGGTTGGACAGCATTGCCATGGAAAACCCCCTTCGTTCGTTTCGGTCAGCATCGATCAGGATTGCCACGCATCAAACCCCGACGGCGCATCGGCAAGAGCGCTTTCCTACAATGCCGTCTTGCAATGAAACCGGCGGGCCTCATCTGTGACAGCAGCGGATTGCCGGGATCAGTGTGAGTTATCGCACAACCGCAACTCTAATTGAAGCACTGACTTTCACGGAGAGCCGCGCCAGCGCAAGGCGCGCGAACACCGCCCAACCGTTCCTTCTCGCATCGCCATCGTCATGAGTACCCCTCCCAAGCACGCCCGGGTTCTGATCCTGGGATCCGGCCCGGCCGGATACACCGCCGCCATCTATGCGGCACGCGCCAACCTCCAACCTTTGCTGATCACCGGTCTGGCCCAGGGCGGCCAGCTCATGACCACCACCGACGTGGACAACTGGCCCGCCGACGTGCATGGCGTGCAAGGCCCCGAGCTGATGCAGCGCTTCCAACAGCATGCCGAGCGCTTCAAGACCGAGATCGTCTTCGATCACATCCATACGGCCGACCTGTCGCGGCGGCCGTTCACGCTCATCGGCGACAACGGCAGCTACACCTGTGATGCGTTGATCATTGCCACCGGCGCGTCGGCCAAGTACCTGGGGCTGCCCTCGGAGCAGGCCTTCATGGGGCGTGGGGTCAGCGGCTGCGCCACCTGCGATGGCTTCTTCTACCGCGACCAACCGGTATGCGTGGTCGGCGGCGGCAACACGGCCGTCGAGGAGGCCCTGTACCTGTCGAACATCGCCAGCAAGGTGCACCTGATCCACCGCCGCGACAAATTCCGCGCCGAAGCCATCATGGTGGACAAGCTGATGGACAAAGTGGCCACCGGCAAGATCGAGCTGCACCTGTTCCATACCCTCGACGAGGTGCTGGGCGATGCCAGTGGCGTGACCGGCGTGCGCCTGAAGCACACCCAAGACGGCAGCACCAAGGAGCTGGCGGTCCAGGGCTGTTTCATCGCCATCGGCCACCAGCCCAACACCGACATCTTCAAGGGGCAGCTCGAAATGAAGGATGGCTACATCCTCACCCGCAGCGGCTTGGACGGCATGGCCACGATGACCAGCGTGCCCGGTGTGTTCGCCGCCGGCGACGTGCAAGACCACGTCTACCGTCAGGCCATCACCAGCGCCGGGACCGGCTGCATGGCGGCCCTGGATGCCCAGCGCTTCCTGGAGCAAAACCCCCGCTGAAGCCCTCTGGCGCCGCCCTGCCCGGGGGCGGCTGGCCACTCGGCTGCGTTATGGCTATAATGGCCGTCTTTGCCGAAAATGGCCTTGCGAAAATGGCCTTGGATGGCGAGTGTTGCGCCGGGTGTTTGCTTGGCCGCTTGCATGCCCGCAGCGGCATGCAAACATGGGTCGGCAGGCAGTCCAAGGTCTTCGAAGGGTCTTCGAAGGGCAGCCACTGGGGGAGAAGTCGCCCCGCACTCGTGGTTGCCGCGTCGTGAACCGAGATTGAAACGGAGAAGCGTCATGGCACGCGTCTGTCAAGTTACGGGCAAGGGCCCGATGGTGGGTCACAACGTGTCCCACGCCAACAACAAAACGAAGCGTCGCTTCCTGCCCAACCTGCAGTACCGCCGCTTTTGGCTCGAATCCGAGAACCGCTGGGTGCGTCTGCGCGTGAGCAACGCCGCGTTGCGCCTGATCGACAAGGTTGGCATCGACCAAGTGGTGGCCGACCTGCGCGCCAAGGGCGAGCTCTGATCCCCTACCCCTGCCCCACTGAGGAGAACGCACGATGGCCAACAAAGGCGGACGCGAAAAGATCAAGCTGGAATCCACGGCCGGCACGGGTCATTTCTACACCACCACCAAGAACAAGAAGACCACGCCTGAAAAGCTGGAATTCATCAAGTTCGACCCCAAGGCGCGCAAGCACGTCGCCTACAAGGAAGCCAAGCTGAAGTAAACCCGAGGGCGGGCCGTCCGTGGCCTGCCGCCCCGGTTCACCGGCAAAGCAAAACCCGCCAGCGGCAACGCCGGCGGGTTTTTTCATGGGCGGCCCCATTCGCGCTCGACCATCGCGCGTGGCGCGCGGACGCGCTCGGTAAGGCCCGGGCCCGAACCCCGTACCGAATACAAAAAGAGCGCCCCACTGGGCGCTCTTGGGGGCGCTCTTGGGGGCGCTCTTGGGGGCGCTCTTGGACCGCCAGGCTGCGCCTTGCGGCTCAGGCGTGAACCGCCCTGAGTTTCAACGCAAACTCTTGCAAGGCAGCCACACCGCTTTCCTCGGCCTTCTTGCACCAAGCCTGCAAGTCGGCAACGAGCTGTTCGGCCGAGACATTGGTGCGCGTCCACAGTTGGCGCAATTCCTCTCGCATCGCCACCAGTTTGGCCAGCGTCGGCGATTGGGCACACACCCTGTCGATATGGGGCTTGAGATCGCTGGGAATGCGGTCCTGATCCCGATGCAGCCAACGCTTGGCCAGACGCAGTTCCTTCCAGCGCGCGGTGTTTTTCGCCCCAGCCTGCTTCAGGGCACGCAGTTCGTTTTGGCACACGCGACGCAGTTCACGGGCGTACTTGGCCATGACCTCGTAGCGGTTCGCAATGATGGCCTCCAGGGTCTTGGCGTCGGCCACCGGTTTGACCGCCCCCAGCTTGAGCATCGGTGGCGTTTTGCGCACCTTGGCCAAGCCCAGCATTTGCAGGCCCCGGATGTACACCCAGCCGATGTCGAACTCGAACTTCTTCACCGAGAGCTTGGCCGAGGTCGGGTAGGTGTGGTGGTTGTTGTGCAACTCCTCTCCGCCGATGAGGATGCCCCAAGGCGAAATGTTGGTCGAGGCATCGGCCGCCTCGAAGTTACGATAACCCCACCAATGGCCCAAGCCGTTGATGATGCCGGCGGCCGTGACCGGGATCCACAGCATCTGCACCGCCCACACCGTCAAGCCAATGGCCCCGAACAGCGCCAGGTCGATGATCAACATCAAGCCCACCCCTTGCCAGGTGTAGCGGCTGTAGACGTGGCGCTCCAGCCAGTCGTCGGGCGTGTTGTGCCCATACTTGGCCAGGGTTTCCTGGTTTTTGGCTTCGGCACGGTAGAGCTCGGAGCCTTCGCGCAACACCTTGCCAATGCCGTACACCTGCGGGCTGTGTGGATCGTCCGCGGTCTCGCACTTGGCATGGTGCTTGCGATGGATGGCCACCCACTCCTTGGTGACCATGCCGGTGGTCAACCACAGCCAGAAGCGGAAGAAATGCGACGCGATCGGATGCAGATCCAAGGACCGGTGCGCCTGCGAACGGTGCAGGAAGATCGTGACGGAGGCAATGGTGATGTGTGTGACCACCAGCGTGAAGACCAGGATCTGCCACCAGGCAGCCTGCAGCATCCCGTTGGCGAGCCAGTCCACCAGGCTCTCCCACACGATGAGAATGTCGGACATTGAACCGATCCTTTCAGCAACAAACGAAACCCTCAAGCCGCCAGCACCCTCATGGCACCCACGCTTGAGTCCAGGCGATTGTAGGACGGGCCGCGCCGTCGGGGGCACACCGCCCCCGAAATTCCGAGCCGATGCGGCCACATCGCACAGTCGCCGCAGGCCCTGCGCGGCCTGCGAGGCGCCTCCCCCCGTCGGAATCCAGCAGGAAGGCTCGGCTTGGAGTCCCGCCCCTCAGCGCCGTTCCCACACGGCCGCAAAAAAACCATCGGTGCCATGCCGGTGCGGCCATAGCTGCAGACTATCGCCTTGCACCAAGCGCTCAGGCTGCGGCACCTTGGCCTGGGTCAGCGCCTCGGCCGCGCCAAGCCGGCAAAAGTCGGGATGGGCTTCGGAGAAAGACGCCGCGATCTGTTCATTTTCTGCGGGCAGAACGCTGCATGTGGCATACACCAGGCGCCCGCCCGGCTTGAGCAGCCGCGCCGCACTGTCGAGGATGGCGCGCTGCCGGGCCTGCAATTCGGCCACGGCCTGCGGCGACTGACGCCACTTCAGGTCGGGGTTGCGACGCAGCGTGCCCAGACCGGAGCAAGGCGCATCGACCAGCACCCGATCCACCTTGCCTGCCAGGCGCTTGATGCGTTCGTCACGCTCATGGGCGATCTGAACCGGGTAGACGTTGGACAGGCCACTGCGCGCCAAGCGGGGCTTGAGTTTTTCCAGCCGATGCCCTGACACGTCGAAGGCATACAGCCGCCCGGTATTGCGCATGGCCGCCCCCAGTGCCAGGGTCTTGCCGCCCGCGCCGGCGCAGAAGTCCACCACCATCTCGCCGCGTTTGGCCCCCGTCAGCAGCACCAGCAGTTGGCTGCCCTCGTCTTGCACCTCGACATCGCCCCGTGTGAACACCTCCAGCGTGTGCAACGCCGGCTTGCCCTGCACACGCAAGCCCCAGGGGGAATAGGGCGTGGGCTCGGCCTGGATGCCGGCAGCCGCCAGTGCAGCCTGCACCGACTCCACCTTGGCCTTCAGTACGTTGACCCGCAGGTCCAACGGCGCCGGACGGGACAGACTGTCCACCAGCGGCCAGAACTCGTTGCCCAGCGCCGTCTTCAGCGCACCGGCCAGCCAATCGGGCAGGTTGTGACGCAGCTTCTCCGGCAAGGTCGTCGCATCGACCGCCTGAACCTGCTCCAACCAGGCCTGTTCATTGGGACCTGTGGCAGCGCGCAGCACGGCCGGGCTGCCTTGCCAGGCCAGCAACACCAGTCGGCGCTCCAAAGCGCCATGGCCCGATTGGGCGAAGTGTTGGTAGTACAGCCGCCGCCGCAGCACCGCGTAAGCGGTTTCCGCCAGGGCGTGCCGCTCGCGCGGCCCCAGCGCGCGATGCTGTCGAAAGAACTGGGACACCACCGCATCGGCCGGCGCCTCCAGCTTCAAGACGGCGCGCAGCAAGGCGGTGGCGAGATCGAGCAAAGCATTCGGATGCATGGCGCGGGATTATCCCCGGCCGCGCAGTCCATCACAGCAACAGCTGCGGCTCCCCCGCGCGATGAATGACGATCCCGTCACGCACCTGCAGCGCGTCTTCGACCATCCACCGCACCGCACGCGGATAGATGACATGCTCCTTGGCCAACACCCGTTCGGCCAGGCGATCCTCGGTGTCGTCGGGCAGCACGGGCACGGCCGCCTGGATGATGATGGGCCCGTGGTCGAGTTCGGGGGTGACCAAGTGCACCGTGGCGCCAGCCAGCTTGCAGCCGGCCTCCAGCGCACGCCGATGGGTGTGCAGGCCCGGGAAAGCCGGCAGCAGCGAGGGATGAATGTTCACGAGCCGGCCCCGGTAGTGCTCCACGAAACGCGCGGTCAAGATGCGCATGAAGCCGGCCAGAGCCACCACATCGGGCTCGAAGGCATCGATCACGCGAGCCAGTTCGGCATCGAAAGCCTCGCGGCTGGCATGCTGGCTGTGGTCGACCACCGCCGTGGGAATGCCGCGCGCCGCGGCGAACTGCAAACCCTTGGCCTGTGGACGGTTGCTGACCACGGCGACGACACGCGCGGCCCATTGCTCGGCTTCGCAGGCCTGGACGATGGCTTCCATGTTCGAGCCCCGCCCCGAGATCAGGATCACGATACGTTTCATGGGCCGGCAGTGTAGCCTTTGCCTGCGCCGGCCTCGGCAGGGCTGAAGCCGCCCACCTAAAATCCAGCGCTCACCTTGTGCCGTTCCCATTTGTGGCCTGACCCATGACCCAACGCGTCCTCACCGGCATCACCACCACCGGCACCCCCCACCTGGGCAACTATGTCGGCGCCATCCGCCCGACCGTGCAAGCCAGCCTGGAGCCCGGGGTGGAGAGCTTTCTGTTCCTGGCCGACTACCATGCGCTGATCAAGTGCGACGAACCCGAACGCATCGAGCGCTCGCGCCTGGAGATCGCCGCCGCGTGGCTGGCCGCAGGGCTCGATCCCCAGCGCGTGACCTTCTACCGGCAAAGCGACATCCCCGAGACGCCCGAGCTGACCTGGCTGCTGACTTGCGTGACCGCCAAGGGATTGATGAACCGCGCACACGCCTACAAAGCAGCCACCGATGCCAACGAAGCCGCCGGCGAGGATCCCGATGCCAATGTCACGATGGGTCTGTTCAGCTACCCCATTCTGATGGCGGCCGACATCCTGCTGTTCAATGCCCACCGCGTTCCGGTCGGCCGCGATCAGGTGCAGCACATCGAAATGGCCCGCGACATCGCGCAGCGCTTCAATCACCTGTTCGGGCGCGGGCGCGACTACTTCGTGCTGCCGCAAGCCCAAATCGACGATCATGTGGCCACCCTGCCCGGCCTGGACGGCCGCAAAATGTCCAAGAGCTACGACAACACCATCCCACTGTTCGAAGGCGGCGCCAAGGGCCTGCAGGAAGCCGTCGCCCGCATCGTGACCGACTCGCGCGCGCCCGGCGAACCGAAAGAGCCCGAAGGCTCGGCGCTGGTGATGATCTATGACGCCTTTGCCGACGCCGAGCAACGCGAAGCCTTCCGGGCCGACCTGCGCGCCGGACTGGGCTGGGGCGAAGCCAAGCGACGTTTGGTGAACCTGATCGAAGGACACATCGGGCCGATGCGCGAGGTCTATGAGCGCTACATGGCCCATCCCGAACAGGTCGAGGACATTTTGCAAGACGGTGCTCGCAAAGCTCGCGCAGTGGCCACGCCGTTCTTGAAGGAATTGCGCCATGCCGTGGGTCTGCGGCCCATGGTGGCGGTGCCGCGGGCTGCGCCGGTGAAAGCCGCCCCGGCGGTCAAGGCCCCAGCCTTGCCAGACTTCAAGCAGTACCGCGAAAACGGCTTGTTCTATTTCAAGCTCACCGCAGCCGACGGCCGCGTGCTGCTGCAAAGCCACGGGCTGGCCGAAGGCCGCCAAGCCGGCGTGTGGGTCAAGCGCTTGCGCACCGAAGGCGCTGCAGTCTTGGACGAGGCGCCCGTGTCGCTCGGTGACGGGGTCGATCGCGCCACCGTCGAGGCGGCGCTGGCCGCCCTGGTGGCCTCGCAGGAGTGAGCCCCGCAGGAGCCCTCATGGCCGGGATCCACATCACCGACATCGAAGCGGCCATCAACTGGTGGCGTCAGCGGCAGCCCTCGCCCGATGGCGTGACGGCCTGCCCCGAGGTGCGCGCCTTGGCCGAGGTGTATGCGCTGATGGTCTATTACCGCCACAGCGAATGTGACGAGCACACGATGCCGCCTCAGGCCAAGGCCGCCTGGTTGGCCTGGTATGCCACCACGCCCGACACGCCATGCATCGCGATCTGTTCGACCAGCCAGGGAGACGAGGTGTGCAAAGGCTGCGGGCGCAGCTTCAGCGAGGTGCAGCGCTGGCCGCAGATGAGCCCCGCCGAAAAACGCGCCACCTGGCGGCGCATCACGCTGCAAGGCACGGCTTGGCGCTTCAACCGCTATGCCGAGCGCACCCAAGGGGATGCGGCCATCACTGCGGCATCCCCAGCGGCAGGGACAAACTGAAGCAACTGCCCCCGCCTTCGCGCGGCTCGCAGCGAACCTGCCCGTCGTGGCGCTGCGCGATCTGGCGCACCAGGCTCAGCCCCAGGCCCACGCCGCCGGCGTATTCCGCATGACCAGGCAGACGATAGAAGGCTTCGAAGATGCGCTCGCGCTGGTCCTGCGGCACCCCCGGGCCGCGATCGCACACCTGCACATGGGCCTGCCCACCGTCCACACCCACGCGCACCAATGGCGGCTCGCTGCCGCCATAGCGGCGCGCGTTCTCCAGCAGGTTGCGCAAGGCGCGGCGCAGCAGGCGTTCGTCGCCCAGCACCACCACGGGGTCCCCTTCCACCTGAGCATCGAAGCGAGCCCCCTCCTCGGCGGCCAGGGCCAGCAAATCCACCGGCTCGCGACGATCCAAGGTCTGGGCCGCATCGAGCCGACTGGCCAACAGCACTTCTTCGACCAGGGCATCGAGCTCGCGGATGTTCGATTCGATCTCCTGCCGCAACGCGACCCGCGCATCGGCAGGCGCCGTCTCCAGCAGTGAGACGGCCATCTTCAACCGCGCCAACGGAGAGCGCAGCTCGTGCGAGGCATTGGCCAGCAGCGATTTGTGCGAACGCACCAGCTCCTCGATGCGCTCGGCCGCCCGGTTGAAGCTCGCGGCCACGGCGGCCACTTCGTCACGGCCGCTGACATGCACGCGTTGGCTGAGCCGGCCGGCGCCGAAGGCCTCGACGCCGCGCTTGAGCGCCTCGAGCTGGCGGGTGAGCCGGCGCACCACCGGATAGGCCCCCACGGACACGGCCACGAACAGCAGCACCAGCGCGATCAACAGGCCCTGCGCCCCTTCGAACCACACCCAGGGAGGCGCCCCCGGCGGCGGCCCCGGTGGCGGCCAGGCACGCACTTCGCCCGACTCGGTGATGACGCGCACCTCACGGCGCCAGCCTCCTTCGGCTCGTGGCCCGGGCCGCGGGGGACCTCGCAGCGCCCACAACACCCGTCCGTCATTGAGCTCCATGCGCCAAAAGCGACGGGGCCCTTCGTCCAGCGCCTCGCGGAAGCTGGCGGACTCGGCAATGCGTTGACCTTGCGCATCATCCAACGCCAGCGGCACGCGCAGGCGTTCGGACCACTCTTGCACCCCTTGGGCCTGCGTCTGCCGTGGCGCGCTGGCCGGGGGCAGGGCATGGGCGAACAACTCACCCCATGCGGCCTGCCGCTCCGAAGACAGCGCCACGGCGCGCTGCGCCTGCTCGCGCTCGAAGTTGTGCTTGAACAGCCACCCCGCCACCAGCGCGAACAACAGCAACACCGCCACCACGGTGACATAGATGCGCAGGTACAAGCTCTTCACGTTTCAGGCGTCTTCTGCATCTTGCTTCTTGGCGAACACGTACCCCGTGCCGCGCACCGTCAGGATGCGCCTGGGATGTTTGGGATCGTCTTCGATGGCCGCCCGAATGCGCGAGATATGCACATCGATGGAGCGGTCGAATGCCTCCAAGGCATGGCCCTTGAGCGCATCCATGATCTGGTCGCGCGACAGCACTCGCCCAGGATGCCGAGCCAGCACCGTGAGCATCTGAAACTGGTAACCGGTCAAGTCACACTCGCGGCCATCCACGCGGGCCACGCGCGCGCCCAAGTCGATCTCCAAGCGGCCAAAGCGCATCACATCGGCCTCATCTTCGGTCTGACCGCCGCTGGCACGGCGCAAGACGGCGCGCACACGGGCCAACAGTTCGCGCGGCTCGAAGGGCTTGGGCAGATAGTCGTCAGCCCCGATTTCCAGGCCCACCACGCGATCCATGGGCTCGCCACGCGCCGTCAGCATCAGCACCGGCAAAGCCCGGGTGCGCGGCTGCGCGCGCAATTCCCGACACAGGTCCAGGCCATCGCCGTCGGGCAGCATCAAATCGAGGATGAGCCCGTCAAAGCCGTGCTCCTTGGCCGACAGCAGCTTGCGCGCCACGGCCAACGTCGGTGCGGCCGTCACCTGGTAGCCGGCCTGACGCAGGTAATCACCCACCATGCCGGTAAGGCGGGTGTCGTCATCGATGAGCAACAGGTGCGCAGACATGAGCGTTTCCTCGCCGCAGGTTCTAGGCCGCACAGCATAGCGCCGGGCGCTGGCACGCAGCACGAGCAGCATCACTGAGCACCGTACCAGGCCAACGGCGCCACCGGCTCACTGCGTCGGAGGCGGCGCGTTGCGCCGATGCGCCCCCTCATGACGCTCCTGCCGGCGTTCGTGCCTGCGTTCCTGCATCCGTTGCACCAGCTGTGTGCGTTGCTCGGGCGTCAAGACGGCGCTGATCTCCAGCAAGGCACGGTTGATGCGTCGGCTGCGCTCGTCCATCAAGGCCATGTGTTGCTGCCGCATCGATTCCACCGCCGCCGCATCGACCTGAGGTTGCGTCCACACTCGCGCGGCTTGTTCTTTGAGCGCGCGCATCTTGTCGCGCTGCCCCTGGAGATCCTGAGCAGCCGCCCGAGCAATGGCCCGGATCTGGTCTGCTTGGGCTTGGCTCAGCGCCAGGTCTCGCGCCACGCGATCGACCATGCGGTCCACATGCTGAGGGTCGTCGCCCAGCCTGAAGCCCAGCCCCCCAGATGGCCCGCCGTGATGCATGGCCATGTGCAGCGCGGGCGGGCTGCCAGGCCCCGGGTTGGAGGCAGCCGCAACGGCTGCCCCGGCGGCCGTCAGTGCCACGGCGGCGGCCCCGACGGACACCCCTCGTTTGAACCAATTCCAAGTCAGATTCGTCATGTCCATGCGCTTACTCCTGGTGGGTGCCGGGCCCCATGCCCGGCGTCCATGGTCATGACTGTGAAGCGCCAGCGTGTCCCCGTTGTGCGGCGCGAGTAAAGATATTTGAACCGTGCCGCGCGCAGGTCCAACGCCACTGGCGCTGCCGCGGTAGCGCATGACCGCGGTGCATCCGGCCCAAGCCGCAAGTCCCTCCCTCTGGCCGCTGGCCCGGGCTGCGCTCAACGCCCCGCCGCCAGTGCCTCCAGCCGCTGCTGGCGCCACTCCATCACGCTCTTGAGCAGCAGGCTCAACAAGGCCATGCACGCCAGCAAGGCCGCAGCCGTGAAAGCCGCGGCCACTTTGTAGTCGTTGTTGAGCTGCTCGACCAGCAGGGGCAAGGTGAGCGTCTGGTTCATGATGGTGCCGGAGACCACGGCCACCGCCCCGAACTCACCCACGGCCCGCGCGTTGGTCGTGACCACCCCGTTGAGCAGGGCCCACTTGATCTTGGGCAGCGTCACGCGCCAGAAGATCTGCCAGCCGTTGGCCCCGAGCGTCAAAGCCACGTGCTCCTCGTCGTTGCCATGCGTCTGCATCAGCGGAATGAGGATGCGAGCCACGTACGGCGAGGTGATGAATATCGTCACCATCACGATGCCCGGCCAGGCAAAGATGATCTGGATGTCGTGCGCGGCCAGCCAGCGGCCAAGCCACCCTTCCATGCCGTAGACCACCAGATAGCACAGGCCGGCCACCACCGGCGAGGTGGCAAAAGGGATGTCGATCAGCGTGGTGAGCAGCCGCCGCCCGCGGAATTCATACTGCGTGACGCACCAGGCCAAGGCGATGCCGAAGACCAGGTTGACCGGCACGGTGAGCATGGCCACCAGCAGGGTCAACCCCAAGGCGTGGCGCATGTAGCCTTCGGACAGGTTGGCCGCCAACAACGCCCAGCCGCCGCTGAGCGCCTGGACGAAGATCAGCAGCAGCGGCAGCACCAGCAGCAAAGCGGCCACCCCGACGCCCAGGCCGATCAAAGCCCATTGATGCAGGTGTTGGGGTCGCTTCATCCGGCGCTCCTCTGCCAACGCAGCACGCGGCCTTGCAGCACATACAGGCTGAACATCAGCAGCAGCGACGCCAGCAGGATCACCGTGGCAATCGCCGCGGCGGCCGGGTATTCGTATTCTTGCAGGCGCACGAAGATCATCAGTGAGCTGACCTCGGTCTGGAAGGGAATGTTGCCGGCGATCATCACCACCGCGCCAAACTCACCCAGGCTGCGGATGAAGGACTGAGCGCCTCCGGTGACCACGGCAGGGATCAGCGTGGGCAGGATCACCCGCCAAAAAATCTGCACGCGCGTTGCCCCCAACGTGCGCGCGGCCTCCTCGACCTCGGTGCCGAAATCCTGCAGCACGGGCTGCACGGTACGCACCACGAAGGGCAGGCTGGTGAAGGTCATGGCCACCACGATGCCTGGATAGGCATAGGCGATCTTCAGACCCACGAGCTCGAACCACTGGCCCACCCAACCGGTGGGGGCCAGCAGCACCGACAAGGTCAGGCCCGCCACGGCCGTGGGCAGTGCAAAGGGCAGATCGATCAGGGTGTCGAGCAAGCGACGGCCGGGAAACTCGTAGCGCACCGTCACCCAGGCCAACAACAGCCCGATCAGCACCGAGGCCACGGTGGCATACAGCGCAGCCCCCACGGTGACGCGGTAGCTCGACAGCACGCGCGCATCGGTGATGGCCTGCCAGTACTGCGCCGGGTTCAGCTCGGCCGCATAGGCCAACAGCGCCGAGACCGGAAAGAGAATGATCAACGAGACATAAAAGCTGCTGATGCCCAGGCTCAGCCCAAAGCCGGGCAACACGGCAGGCCGCATCAGCAGCAAGGGACGGGAGGTGGTGACAGCCATGGCAAGGCGAGCCCGTCATGGGCTCGCTCAGGTTCCAAACGACAGGGGTGAATCAGCGGCGGCGGGCCAGCAACTGGTCCAAGATGGCGCCCGAGGCGAAGTGGGTCTCGCTGATTTTGTCCCACGGCCCCAGCACCTTGACCGGATCGATCAGGCGAATGGACGGAAACTTGTCGGCCGTCGCCTTGACCACCGTGGGCTCGTGCACCCGGTAGTTGAACGAGGTCAGCAGCAACTGGATCTCGCGGGTGTACTGGAAGTTCAAATATTCGGTGGCCAAGGCGCGGGTGCCCCTCTCGTCGACCACCTTGTCGACCACGGCCACCGGGAATTCGGCCAGCACCGACACCGGCGGCACCACGACCTCCAGGCCCAGGGCTTTGAACTCGTCGCCGCGAGCGATATTGATCACCTCGGACTCGAAGGTCAACAGCACGTCGCCCTGGTTGTTCTGAGCGAAGGCCACGGTGGCACCGCGGCCGCCGGTGGGGAAGTTCTGCACGTTGGCCAGCAGCCGGGCCACGAAGTCACGCACCTGCGCCTCATTGCCATTGAACTTCTCGTTCGCGTAGAGCCAGGCGCCCAGGTAGGTGTAGCGTGCGTTGCCGGAGGTCTTGGGATTGGGGAAGATGAGTTTCACATCGTCACGCACCAAGTCGTCCCAGGACTTGATGTTCTTGGGATTGCCTTTGCGCACCAAGAAGGCGATGGTGCTGTAGTACGGCGAGGCGTTGTTCGGGAACTTCTTCCTCCAGTCGGAGGCCACCAAGCCGCGCTTGGCCAACATATCGACATCCGTGGCCTGGTTGAAAGTGACGGTATCGACCTTTTTGCCCTGGATGATGTCCTGGGCCTGACGTGACGTGCCGGCGTGGGATTGGTCGATCCGCACATCCTGGCCGGTTTTCTTCTTCCAATGCTCGACGAACTTGGGGTTGATGGCGGCGAACAGTTCGCGAGCGATGTCGTACGACGCATTGAGCAAGGTGGGGCCGGATTGCGCCCATGCGGTCGATGCAGCAGCCCACACGGCCACGGCCAGGCCCACACGCAGCAGAGATTTGAACATGATGAGGTTCCTTGAAATGGGAAGAAATCGGGACAGACGAAAGGACTCAAGCCGCCTCGACCTCGAAGCGCGTCACCCGACGCGGCTTCAAGTAGGCCGTGCTGCCGGGCTGCAGGCCCAGCTGCTCGCGCAGCGCGACAAAGCGGGCGCGCGGCATCTCGACGTCCACATAGCAACCATCGTCCAATCGTTTGAATTCGATGCGGGTGTTGGGCCCGACGGTCAGGATCTGCGACAGCGTCACCGGCAAGCTGCCCTCCTCGGGCTGGCCCAAGATGTCGAGCTCGTGCGGCCGCACGTAGCTCACCTCGTCGGTGGCGCCACCCGGAGCATGCCCCAAGCGGCCGTGAAAGAGGTTGACATCCCCGAGAAACTCCAACACGAATGGCGTGGCTGGATGGTCGTAGACCTCGTCGGGGGTGCCTTGCTGCTCGATGCGACCATGGTTCATCACCACGATGCGGTCGGCCACTTCCATGGCCTCGTCCTGGTCGTGCGTGACGAAGACGCTGGTCAGATGCACTTCATCGTGCAGCCGACGCAGCCAGCGGCGCAGCTCCTTGCGCACCTTGGCGTCGAGCGCGCCGAACGGCTCGTCCAGCAGCAGCACCTTGGGCTCCACCGCCAACGCTCGGGCCAGGGCAATGCGTTGCCGCTGACCGCCCGAGAGCTGGTGGGGATAGCGGTCGGCGATCCAGTCCAATTGCACGAGCTCCAGCAACTCCATCACCTTCTTGCGGATTTGCGCCTCGCTGGGCCGCGTGGCGCGCGGGCGCACACGCAGCCCGAAAGCCACGTTCTCGAAGATGGTCATGTGATTGAACAGGGCATAGTGCTGGAACACGAAGCCCACACCGCGGTCGCGCACATCGGCATCGGTGGCATCCTCCCCATGAAAATGCACCGTGCCGGCATCGGGACGCTCCAGGCCGGCGATGATGCGCAGCAACGTGGTCTTGCCCGACCCCGACGGCCCCAACAGCGCCACCAACTCGCCCGAGGGGATGTCCAGGTTCAGGTGGTCACACACCACCGTCTTCCCGAAGGCCTTATACAGATTGCGCACTTCGATGCTCATGGGCACCCATCCTGAAAATCGTTCGATGCGCAGGGATGCTAGCGACGCGCAATCAGAATGAAAAATAATAAATAGTCTTTTCTTTATAATGTTTTGTGCTGATGAGTGAGCGCTGAGCCCGGAAGGCCACTTGGCAAGTCATCGGATATCGGCTTATAATGGCAGGCTCTTGGCGCTTTAGCTCAGTCGGTTAGAGCGACGGAATCATAATCCGCAGGTCCGGGGTTCGAGTCCCTGAAGCGCCACCAGATGTTCGGCCCCAGTTCTTCCACTGGGGCCGTTTTCGTTTTGCGCTGCCGTGGTCCATACTGCGCAGCACCCTGACAGCCACTGGATCTACACCATGTTTCGCTGTGTGCTCATCGGCCTGACCCTGTCGGCCGCCACCCTCGTCGCCCAGGCCCAGGCCGTCGTGGCGCGCCAGTTCCCTGCCACGGCCTTGCGTGGCGAGATGGTGTTCGGACAGCCGCCCGAAGTCCTGCTCAACGGCAAGCCGGCCCGCATGGTGCCGGCTTCACGCATCCGCGGCACGAACAACTTGCTGGTGCTGTCCGGCTCCTTGATCGGCACCAAAGCGATGGTCCATTACACGCTGGACACCCAAGGTTTCGTCAAAGACGTCTGGATCTTGCGAGACGACGAACTCAAAAAGCCCTGGCCGCGCACGGCCGAGGAAGCCAGCCGCTGGCAGTTCGAGCCCATCTCTCAAACCTGGACCCCGCGCTGAAGGAGAAGGGCCATGAGCCGTGCCACCGCCCCCAAGAAGGTGTACATCAAGACCTTTGGCTGCCAAATGAACGAATACGACTCGGCCAAGATGGCCGACGTGCTCGCCGCAGCCCAAGGTTATGAGCCCACCGACGATCCCGAACAGGCCGACCTCATCCTCTTCAATACCTGCTCGGTGCGCGAAAAAGCGCAGGAGAAGGTGTTCTCCGACCTCGGCCGCATCAAGCACCTGAAGAAAAAAGGGGTGAAGATCGGCGTGGGCGGCTGCGTGGCCAGCCAGGAAGGTGCCGCCATCATCGAGCGCGCCCCGTACGTGGACGTGGTCTTCGGGCCGCAAACCCTGCACCGCCTGCCGGAGATGCTGGCACGCCGTGAATCCCAGAATCGCCCGCAGGTGGACATCAGCTTCCCGGAGATCGAGAAGTTCGACCATCTGCCGCCGGCGCGCGTGGAAGGCGCTTCGGCCTTCGTCTCCATCATGGAAGGCTGCTCCAAGTATTGCAGCTATTGCGTGGTGCCATACACCCGGGGCGAGGAAGTCTCCCGCCCCTTCGAGGATGTGCTGGTCGAAGTGGCTGGCCTGGCCGACCAAGGCGTCAAGGAGGTGACGCTGCTGGGGCAAAACGTCAATGCCTACCGCGGCAAGATGGGCGACACCACCGAAATCGCCGATTTCGCGCTGCTGCTGGAGTATGTGGCCGACATTCCGGGGATCGAACGCATCCGCTACACCACGAGCCACCCCAACGAGTTCACGCAGCGCCTCATCGACGTGTATGCCAAGGTGCCGAAGCTCGTGAATCACTTGCACCTGCCCGTGCAACATGGCTCGGACCGCATCCTCGCAGCGATGAAGCGCGGCTATACCGCGTTGGAATACAAGAGCACCATCCGCAAGCTGCGCGCCATGCGGCCAGACATCAGCCTGTCGAGCGACTTCATCGTGGGCTTTCCCGGCGAGACCGAGGAGGACTTCGCCAAGCTGATGAAGCTCGTCGAGGACGTCGGCTTCGATGCGAGTTTCAGCTTCGTGTTCAGCCCCCGCCCTGGCACGCCGGCAGCGGCCTTGCACGACGACACCCCGCAGGAGGTGAAGCTGCAGCGCTTGCAACGCTTGCAAGCCACCCTGGAGGCGCATGTGCGGCGCATCAGCGAAAGCCGCGTGGGCACGGTCCAGCGCATCCTGGTCGAAGGCCCGTCGAAGAAAGATCCGAACGAACTGATGGGCCGCACCGAATGCAACCGCATCGTCAACTTCCCCGGCGGCCCGAACGCCGCCCGCCTGATCGGCCAAATGATCGATGTGCGGATCACCGCGGCCTTGCCGCACTCGCTGCGCGGCGAGGTGCTGGTGAAAGAAGTCGCGACCAGCGCCTGAAGCCCGCGGGCATCACAGACTGCGAATCAGCGCGCCGCTGCCGCGACGGATCTGGGCGACGGCCTGGTCCAGACGTTCGATCAAGGTTTGCGGCTTGCCCTTGAGATCCTGCGGAATGCAGGCCACGGCCGCATGCCAATGCAGCCGTTCCAGCGGCGGCAGCTCAGGATGATGCCGCAGGCCCAGCTCCAGGATGCGCTGGGCCAGCGCATGAGCCTCGGACCGGCTTTGCACCTGCTCGAGCACCACCACGAAGCGCGCGTCGTCCAAGCGCAAGGGCAGGTCGCCCGGGCTGCAGGCCTCGCGCAGCACGCGGGCGCACGCCTTCATCACGGCCTCGGTCACTTCGGATCCATGGGCGCGCTGCAGGTCCTCCAGATTGGCCAGGCGCAGCATGACCACTGCGCCAGCGGTGTTCATGCGCAGCGAACGCACCGACAGCGACATCAACAGGCCCGGCAGCTCGCCGCCGTGCAGCAGGCCGGTCCAACGGTCCAGGCGGGCGCCGTGGCGGCGCTCGCCGGGGCCACGCGACAAGTCGCGGGCGCTGAAGTTCAAGGCATAAGTGAGGATCAGGATTTCCAGCCCGGCGCCGGCGAGCATGCCGTAGCGCTCCCATCCGCCCTGCGCCGGCAGCCAGCCACGCTCGGCCGCCGCAGCCAGCGCCAGGCCAGCCGCCACCGACAGGAAAGCCGCCGCATACCAACCGATGTAGGGCAAGCGCACGCCGCGCAAGGCCCACAGCAGGAATATCACCGACGACAAAGCCAACAGGTAATACGCCCGCTGCGCCAGCACCACCGTGGGCTCTCGGGCCAGCTCCGGCCATGCCAGGTAGCCGGCCGTCAGCGCCACACCGACGGCGGCCACCACCACCGCCCAGCGGTCGGCCCGCCGGTCTCCCAGAGCGCGGGGCAGCAAGCGCCGTGCGAACAGAAGACTGACCGCCGCCAACAAGGCGCCAGCCATCAAGCGCACGGCCTCGCGCATGCCGGCATCGTGCCCCGCGTCCAACCCATCGGCGTAGCCCAGCTGCACCCCTTGGTACAGCACCATCATCACGACATGCAGGGCATACCAGGCATTGACCGCATCGCCGCGCATCAACGCCTCGCCGCTGGCGTAGGCCAAGGCCATGGCCGCCACGCCCAGGAACAGCCCGAGCCACAGCAGATCCAGCTCAGGCATCGCGGCGTCCACCAAAGCCGGCCCAGGCCAAGGCCACGGCCGTGGCGAACACCATCGCGGCATAGGTGGCCATGCGACCGTCAGCCCCCCACAGAACGAGCCCTCCCAACAAAGCCACCGTGGCGCCTGCCGCACTCCACCCCAGCAGCCGCGCCCAGGCCACGCCACGCAGCTGGCGCCACCACAAGCACTTGCTCAGCGCCGTGGCGATCGCCGCCAAGCCCAGGGCCGGTGCGAACAGATTGAGCAGATGCCACAGGGCGTCGAGGAAACCCATGGAGGACGATTGATATGCGTCAAGAACGGCTCGTCGTCCGCAGGCTGCGAGCCAAAGCGTCAAATTTTATAATCGAGCCCATGAGCGTCATTGCCCTGGGCCTGAACCATACGAGCGCGCCGCTGGACCTGCGCGGCCGCTTTGCGTTCACGCCCGAGCAACTGCCTGGGCTGCTGCGCCAATTGCGCGATCGCTTGCACCAGACCCGGGAGGCGGCGCTCGTCTCCACCTGCAACCGCACCGAGCTGTACTGCGCTGCCTCGCCCGAAGTGGTGGACCCCACGCTGGAGTGGTTCGCCCAGTTGGGTGGAGTCAGTGCCAGCCAGCTTCGGCACCACACCTACGTGCTCGAAGGCGGGCACGCCGCGCGCCATGCCTTCCGGGTGGCCAGCGGGCTGGACTCCATGGTGCTCGGTGAGCCGCAAATCTTGGGCCAGATGAAGCAGGCGGTGCGTCAAGCCGACGCGGCCGGCACGCTGGGCACGACGCTGCATCAACTCTTCCAGCGCTCGTTCGCCGTGGCCAAAGAGGTCCGCACCTCCACCGAGATCGGAGCGCATTCGATCAGCATGGCCGCCGCAGCCGTGCGTTTGGCCGGCCAGCTTTTCGAGGACCTGCGCGAAGTCAAGGTGCTCTTCGTCGGTGCCGGCGAGATGATCGAGCTGGCGGCCACCCACTTTGCGGCCAAAAAGCCCAAGGCCATGGCCGTGGCCAACCGCACGCTCGAACGTGGCGAGAAACTCGCCGCTCATTTCGGCGCCGAGGCCATGCGCATGGCCGAGTTGCCCAGCCGCCTGGCTGAGTTCGACGTGGTGGTGTCTTGCACGGCCAGTTCGCTGCCGATCATCGGCCTGGGGGCGGTCGAGCGCGCGTTGAAGCTGCGCAAGCACCGTCCCATGTTCATGGTGGACTTGGCCGTGCCGCGCGACATCGAGCCCGAAGTGGCCCAGCTCGACGACGTCTACCTGTACACGGTGGACGATCTGAGCGCCGTAGTGCAAACCGCCGGCGAGAAGCGCCAAGCCGCCGTGGCTCAGGCCGAGGCCATCATCGAAACCGGTGTGCAAAGCTTCGTGCACTGGCTGGATCAACGCGCCAGCGTGCCACTGATCCAGGCTTTGAATGCCCAGGCCGATGAGTGGCGCCGCATCGAAATCGCTCGGGCACGCAAGGCCTTGGCCCGGGGCGAAGATGTCGAGGCCGTGCTGGAGGCGCTGTCACGGGGCATGGCCAACAAAATGCTGCACGGAGCCTTGGCCGAGCTGCACAGCGCCGACCCCAAGCATCGCCAACAGTTGGCCGAGACGGTCTCGCGCCTGTTCCTGCGCCGCGCCTCCACCGACCCCAGCCGTCAAGGCAAGCGCTAGCCCGGCGGACCTGCGCCCGGGCCGCGCCATGGCCCGCCCCTCTCCATCCGCCCGCCCCATGAAAGACGCCCTGCGCCAGCAACTCGACCGCACCTTGCAACGCCTGCAAGACTTGGATGCCGTGCTGGCCGCCCCGGACGTGGTGGCCGACATCACCCGCTTTCGGGATCTGACACGCGAGCACAGCGAGGTCTCGGCGCTGGCCGAGCGCTATCGCCGCTATCTGCAACGCGAACGGGATCTGGCCGCAGCCCGCGAGATGCTGGCCGATCCGGAATTGGCAGACCTGGCCGCTGAAGAGATCACGCAAGCGCAGGCCGACTTGCAGCGCTTGGAGGCCGAGCTGCAGCGAGCCTTGCTGCCGCGCGACCCCGATGACGCACGACCGGCCTTCCTGGAAATTCGTGCCGGCACCGGAGGGGATGAATCGGCGCTCTTCGCGGCCGATTTGCTGCGCATGTACCTGCGCTATGCCGAGCGTCGCGGCTGGCGCAGCGAGATCCTCTCGGCCAGCGAATCCGACCTGGGAGGCTACAAAGAGGTGGTGGTGCGCATCGAAGGCGAGGAGGTCTATGGGCACTTGCGCTTCGAATCGGGCGGCCACCGTGTGCAGCGCGTGCCGGCCACGGAAGCGCAAGGACGCATCCACACCAGCGCCTGCACGGTGGCGGTGTTGCCCGAACCGGATGAAGCCGAGGAGATCCGGCTCGATCCGGCCGAGCTGCGCATCGACACGTTTCGCGCCAGCGGCGCTGGCGGGCAGCATGTGAACAAGACGGATTCGGCCATCCGCATCACGCATCTGCCCACTGGCTTGGTGGCCGAGTGCCAGGACGACCGCTCGCAACATCGCAACAAGGCCAAGGCCATGGCCATGCTGGCGGCAAGGCTGCGTGAGAAAGAACGCGCCGAGCGCGCCGCCAAGGAAGCGGCCACGCGCAAGAGTCTGATCGGCAGCGGCGACCGCAGCGACCGCATCCGCACTTATAACTTTCCGCAAGGGCGGCTCACCGATCACCGCATTAACCTCACGTTGTACAAGTTGGGCGCCGTGATGGACGGCGATCTCGACGAGGTGATCGAGGCCCTGCGCAGTGCTCGTCAGGCTCAGCAGGTGGCCGACTTGCTGCAAGAGATGGGGATCGAATGAGCACGGTGGCCCAAGCCCTTCAAGAGGCCGCGGCCCTGGGCATCGACCGGCTCGATGCCCAATTGCTGTTGGCCGAGGCGCTGCAGCTGGGCGAGCAAGATGCGCGCGCCTGGCTGCGGGCACACGACACCGACACGCTGGATGGGCCGACGCTGCAGCGCTTTCGTCATTGGCTGCAGCGACGCCGCGCCGGCGAGCCCGTGGCTTATCTGCTGGGGCGCAAAGAGTTTTATGGGCTGATGTTGCAGGTCGGCCCCGATGTGCTGGTGCCGCGGCCCGACACCGAAGTGCTGGTCGACTGGGCGCTGGAGCTCCTGCATGGTTGCCATGCGCCGCGCGTGCTCGACCTGGGCACCGGCAGTGGCGCCATTGCCCTGGCCCTGGCTCACGAGCGGCCCGATGCGCAGCTCAGCGCGGTCGACCTCAGCGCACCCGCGCTGGCCGTGGCCGTCTCCAATGCGCACCGCCTGGGGCTGTCACTGCGCACGTTCCAGGGGTCTTGGTGGCAGGCCCTGCCTGCCGGTGAAGCGCCGTTCGATCTGGTCGTGAGCAACCCGCCTTATGTCGCCGAGGGTGACCCGCATTTGGCCGACCTCGCGCACGAACCCACGTTAGCGCTCACCGCCGGACAGGATGGGTTGGCGGCCCTGCGCACGATCATCGCTGGTGCGGGCGCGCATCTGCGCAGCGGCGCCTGGCTGCTGCTGGAGCATGGCCACGACCAGGCCGATGCCGTGCAGGCCTTGCTGCGCCAAGGCGGGTTCGAGGCCGTGGACAGCCGCCGAGACCTGGCGGGCCACCGGCGTTGCACCGCAGGGCGGTGGCACTGAGGCTTCAGCCCCTGAAGCGCCCCCCCATCACGTTGCCGATCAGACGGTCGCCTTCGAACAGATCCCCGTTGCTGTGCTGCACGGCCACGCGGTAGCCGCGCTGTTGGAACCATTGCGCCCACTGACGCACGCGCTGCTCGTCCGGGTGCCAAGGGCCTTTGTCAGCCGTGGACAGGCGACGTGGGCTGCCGTTGAGAAAGCACACTCTCCACATCGAGGCTCGATCAGACACATTGCGCATCATGGATCGGTGGGTCGCCGGGCCTGCGCCGGGTCCGACGTGCCGGCCGATAATCTAGCGAGGCCGGCCGGTCCTGCCAAGTGCAACATGTCACACTGTCCATGCCCCCTTCCGTGAGCTCGCATCCCGCGCCTTGGCAGCGACGGCTGGCCCGCGTGCTGGGCGACTGGGTCCATGACGTGAGCCCCGCCTCCTTGCGCGCCGATGGCCTGGCCGGCCTGCTGGGGGCCCTGCTGGTGCTGCCGCAGGGCATTGCATTCGCCACCCTGGCGGGCCTGCCGCCGCAGTACGGCCTGTACACGGCCATCGTGCCATGCATCGTGGCGGCGCTGGCCGGTTCGAGCCGGCATGTGATGTCAGGCCCGACCAATGCGAACTCCGTGGCGCTGTACACCATGCTCAGCCCGCTGGCGGCCGCTGGCACGCCGCCGTACATCCAACTCGCACTGGCGGTGACGGTGCTCGTGGGCCTGATGCAAACGCTGGTGGGCGCCTTGCGGCTGGGCTCGATCGCCAACTTCATTGCGCCGTCGGTGCTGCTGGGCTTCACCAGCGGCGCAGCGCTGCTGATCGCCCTGTACGCACTGCCTGATCTGATGGGCCTGCCTGCGCCGCCGGGCCACGGCGCCTCGGCCGTGCTGACCCACCTGGTGCGCCAGGCCAGTGAGGCGCAGCTGACGGCCTTGGCGGTGGGAGCCGTCACGCTGCTGGCGGCCCTGGGGCTGCGCCGCCTCCAGCCGCGCTGGCCGCACATGCTGGTGGGACTGGCCGCCGGCACGCTGCTGGCCACGGGGCTGAACCGGCATGCCGCGGCGTTCGGCTGGCCCCCCGTCGAGGTGGTGGGAGCCATTCCGGGAGCGTGGCCGGTCTTCGCGGTCCCGGCCGTGGACTGGTCGAAACTGCCCGAGCTGCTGGGCTTGGCCGCCGCACTGACCATCGTGGCCCTGGGTCAGTCGATCTCGATCGCCAAGGCAGTCGCGCAACGCTCGGGGCAGCGCATCGATGCCAACCGTGAATTCCTTGGGCAGGGCCTGTCCAACCTCATTGGCGGCTTTTTTTCATCGTACGTGAGTTGCGGATCGCTCAACCGCTCCATGCCCAACCTGGAAGCCGGCGCGCGCACGCCTCTGGCGGCGGTGTTTTCGGCCGTGCTGCTGATGGGCTTGGTGGCCTTCACGGCACCGGTGCTGGCGCTGATCCCGATGGCGGCCATCGCAGGCTTGCTGCTGCTGGTGGCCTGGACGCTGCTGGACCTGCCCCGCTGGCGCCGTCTGTACCTGCTCAACCGCACGGAATTCGGCATCGCTGCGCTCACCCTCGCGGCAACGGTCAGCCTTCGCTTGGAGGTCGCCATCCTGCTGGGCACCATCACCTCGCTGATGAGCTACCTGTATCGCACGGCACGGCCGGCGATGCGCACGATGGGCTTCATGTCGATGGACGAAGGGCGCCATTTCGAGGTGATCGACGGACACCCCGAAGGCGCGCTGCCCGAATGCCCGCAAGTCAAACTGCTCCGCATGGAGGGGTCGATCTATTTCGGCGCCACCCAGCACGTGGCCGACACCCTGCACGCCTTGCGCACCGCGCCCAACGCCCCCAAACACCTGCTGGTCATGGCCAAGAGCATGAATTTCATCGACCTGGCCGGTGCCGAGCTGTGGCACGCCGAACTGGCCGCCCGGCGCGCCATGGGAGGCGACTTGCACTTCCACCGGCCCCGCCCGCAAGTGCTGGAGATGTGGGAGCGCACCGGCTTCCTCGACGCCCTGGGGCCGGACCACATCCACCCGGACAAGCGCACCGCCATCGCCCGCATCTTCCAAACCCTGGACCCGCAGATCTGCCGCACATGCCGTGCGCGCATCTTCTGGGAATGCAGCCAACTGGACCAGTGAGCCGGCGTCGCCGTAAAGAAGAACGGCCCGCGCAGGGCGGGCCGGTCCGTGGTGTCGTCAGGAACGCGGCTAGCGTTTGATCAGCCCCATCACCAGCGACACGACAAAGCCGATGAGGAAGATGAAGAACAGGATCTTGGCAATGCCCGCGGCACCGGCGGCGATGCCACCGAAACCGAAGACGGCCGCGATCAGGGCGATGACGAAAAAAACGGCAGCGTAGTGCAGCATGGTCGTTCTCCTTTGACGGTGATCAGCTCACCGACTGCTTCAGTCGGATGTCGTTCTTCACCGCCTTCACGCCCTGGATGCCGCTGGCGATTTCGCCGGCGCGCTGCACCTCGGCCGCGCTGTTGGCAAAGCCGCTGAGCTGCACGGTGCCGCGGAACGTCTCGACCTGGATGTTCAGCGCACTGACGATCTTGTCCTCGACGAAAGCCGCCTTGACCTTGGTGGTGATCCACGCATCGTCGATCACCTCACCGGCACTCGCCTGGGTGGGCGTCGCCGAGCAGCCGATGGTGCCGATGGTGGCGCCCAACGCCACCGACAGGGCCGTGATGCGCAACAGTTGGCTCGCTTGCATGGTGTGTTCCTTCAAGTTCATTTGTTGAGTTGCAGCCAGCCTCATGTTCGAAGGCCGTGAGTGAACTCTAGGACTACGGGTCTGCGATGCCTGTCGGCTGGTGGCTTGCGCACCTGTCGGCATCGACCGACAGGCGTTACATATTTCTACAGCCCGTAGCGCCAGACAAGCGCCGCACTCAGGCCCAGCCACATGATGAGGAACAGCGGCGCCCCCACACGAACGAAGTCACCGAAACGGTAACCGCCCGCATTCATCACGAGCAGGTTGGTTTGGTATCCCATCGGCGTGAGATAGCACAGGTTGCATCCGAACAGCACGGCCAGCACATAGGGCTCGGGCGGCACACCCAGCTGGCGCGCCATCTCAAACCCCAGCGGCGTGCCGATGGCTGCGGCCGCATTGTTCGACACGAAGTTCGTGAGCAGACCCATCAGGCTCATCAGCCCCACGAGCACCCAGCGAGGCTCCAGCACGTTGGCCATCGTGACGAGCTGGGAGGCCAGAAACTCCGTGCCCCCCGTGGCCATCAGCGCATCGCCCAGGGCCAGGCTGGCGGCAACAAGCATGACAACCTTCATCGACAGTGAGGCGCCGATGTCACGCCAGCTCAGGGCGCCCGCAGCCAGCAGCACGATCACCCCGCCCATGGCCGCCACCTCGATCGGCAGGATCTTCGTGACCGCCAGCGCCACCGTTGCGCCCAACGTCAGCAGGGCGATCCACGCCTTGTCCTGCCGGGGCAGCACATGTCGGGAATCGAGCAGCAGACCAAAGCCGTCACGCTGTGCCTCCTGCATCTCCTGAATCGGCCCCTGGAGCAACAGCACGTCGCCGGCGTAGAGCTGCCGATCGGCCAATTCCTTGCGCGACCAGTTCGCCTGGGGCGTGCGGCCCGGCCGCACCCCCAGCACCGCGATCTGGTAGCGATCGCCCAGGCGCATCTGCCGCACGGTGCGTCCCACCAGGGGCGATTGCGCCGTGATCACCATCTGCGCCACGATCGCCGAGGCCCGGCGGCGGGTCTTTGTGTCCTTTTGCTCATCCGGCGACGCAGAGGCATTCTCATTGGAGCGCTCCTCCTCATCGTCTTCCAGACCGTGCAGGCTGGCCTTGAGCACGGTCTCGAATTCCTTCAGATTCGCCACCGTGTCCTGCAGCACGAGCCGGTCTCCTGCCCGCAGCTTGGAGGTGGGCAGCTTCACGCGCGAGCGCCCGCGCTCGTCACGCACCTCTAGCACCCGCATGCGCCCCTCGGTCGTCTCGATGACCTCACCCAAACGCTTGCCTTCAAGCCAGGAGCCCGGCTCGACATAAATCTCGGCATCGAAGGCCTCCTGCGTTTCGATGGCCTCGTTTCCCTTGACGCTGGCCAGGAGACGCGGTGCCACAAGCCAGAGATAAAGCAAGGCAGGCACGGCTGCCGTCGCCACGATCGGATAGAAGTCGAGCATGCCGATCGCCGGCAGGCCCAGCTGCTGCGCGAGGTTGACCACGATGAGGTTGGTCGACGTGCCGATGGTCGTGGCCATGCCGCCGATGAGCACCGCGTAGTTCATCGGCATCAACATGCCCGCCGCCGACGTCTTGGCACGATGCGCCGCAGCAATCAGCAGCGGCAGCAGCAGCACCACCACGGGCGTGTCGTTGACGAAGCCGCTGGCGCCGGCCGCAGCCAAGAGCACCACGGCCAGGGCGAGGAAGGGCCGCTGCACCACCAATCCTCACAGGCGCCGCGCCGCTGGCTCCAGGGCCCCGGTGACGACAAGCGCATGCCCAATCACCATGAGCGAGCAGATCGCCACGAGCGCCGGATGCCCGAAACCCGCGTAGAAGCGGCTCACATCGAGCGTCTCGCTGCCGGACAACGGCATGGGAAAAAGCGTGAAGAACACCGGAAGGAACACCAGGATGCCCAGACAGACCGACGCGACGGGTAGGCGGTCCAGCACGAACACCACGAACACCGCCAAGGTAAACAGACAGATCACCACGCCGTGCCCCGACAAGCCGTGAATAGCCAAGAGCGACAACAGATCCATGGAAAGTCCTCCGCCTTCTTTTGGCTCTGCGGCCCCCCACGGCGGCCACCAGCCCCCAAAGGATGCCATGATTGCGTCCGAGCGCTGCCACCCGGAGAGCGGGCGCCATCAGCCTGGAGGAATCGTTCATGTCCCTGCGTACCGTCCTGCTCGGCCTGATGCTGACGTTGATCGCGCTGTTCGCCGCCTTGAACTGGCCCGCCATCGTGGCTCCCACGCAGATCAACCTGTTGGTAGCCGAAGCGGAGGCCCCGCTGGGCCTTGTCCTGCTCGCCTTTCTGGCGGTGGAGGCCGTGGCCTTCCTGACCTACATTGCGGTGATGCAGGCCCAGCGCCTGTCCGACGCCCGCCGCCTGATGCACGAGGCGCGCGCGCAACGCGATCTGGCCGAGAAGGCGGAGGCCTCACGCTACACCGAGCTGCGCCGATGGCTCGAACAAGAACTGTCCACGCTGCGTCAGGACCTGTCCACCGTCTCGGGCGAGGTGGTGGCGCAAACCCGCCGTCTCGATGAAGGTTTGCGCCAAGCGATCAACGACAACGGCAACGGCCTGGCCGCGGCCTTGGGTGAAATCGAAGACAAACTCGACCGACAAGCCCAAGCCAACCCCAGTGCGATCGTCTCGACGACGAGCAGCCCCTGAAACCTCACTCGACCCCCTGACCTGCCATGCCCGGACCCCTGGACGGCCAGCTCGTGGTGGCCATCTCCTCACGCGCATTGTTCGACTTCGAAGAAGAAAACCAACTGTTCGAAGCGCAAGACGACCGCAGCTACATGCAATTGCAGCTGCAGCGGCTGGACGTACCGGCCCGCCCCGGCGTGGCGTTTTCGCTGGTGAACAAGCTGCTGGCCTTCAACCGCGGCCGCCCTGGGGCGGCGCCGCGCGTGGAAGTGGTGATCCTCTCGCGCAACGATCCGGTCTCGGGCATGCGCGTGTTCCGCTCGGCCCAGCATTACGGCTTGCCGATCCAGCGCGGGGTCTTCACGCGCGGCCAATCGCCGTACCGCTACTTGCGCCCGCTCAACGCCCACCTGTTCCTGTCAGCCAACGAGGCCGATGTGCGCGCCGCGCTCGATGCGGGCTTCCCGGCCGCGCGGGTCTATCCACAATCGGCCCGCGCCTCGGACGCTCACCCCAGCGAGGTGCGTATCGCCTTCGACGGCGACGCGGTGCTGTTTTCCGACGAGGCCGAACAGGTGTTCCAGAACAATGGCCTGGACGCCTTTCAAGCCCACGAAAGCCACCGAGCCTCCACGCCACTGCCCGCCGGGCCGTTCAAGCCGCTGCTGGAGGCCCTGCATCGTCTGCAGCGCGAGGGCACCCCGGCCATGCGCATCCGCACGGCCTTGGTCACCGCCCGCAGCGCTCCGGCCCACGAGCGGGCCATCCGCACCCTGATGGACTGGAACATCGAAGTCGATGAAGCCATGTTTCTCGGCGGCTTGCCCAAGGGCCCGTTCCTGCGTGAATTCGAGCCCGACTTCTTTTTCGACGACCAGATGCGCCATGTCGAAAACGCCGCGACGCATGTGCCTGCGGGGCACGTGGCCTTTGGTGTCACCAATGTGGCGTCCTCTGGCGTGTAGCGCCCCGCCGGCGGCGTGGCGGCCTCGGGGCGCCCACGCAGCGCCCCCGGCCTTCGAGGCGGCAGGCCGACGGTTCAGCGACCGTTGAGCGCGTCCTTCAAGGCCTTGCCGGCGCTGAACTTGGCCGCTTTGGAGGCCTCGATCTGGATCTCCTCGCCAGTGCGCGGGTTGCGGCCCGTGCGGGCGGCACGCTCGGAGACGGCGAACGTGCCAAAGCCGGCCCAGGCCACGGTCTGGCCTTGGGCCAGCGCTTGGGTGATGCGCTGGGCCACGGCGTCCAGCATGCGCTGGGCGCACGCCTTGCTCACATCGGCATCGGCCGCGATTGCATCGATCAGATCGGATTTCGTCATCAATCAAAGTCCTCAGGTTGAAGTCCCACCCCGCCGACCCCGGCGGGGAACGAGGGCCGCACTATGGCATGAATCGGTCCCGGTGGAGAACGACAAACTGTGACAAGTGCCATCACAGGCGGGCTGCTGCGATGACCTGGTTGGAAACAGGGCCTTGCCTTCCGGCCCCGCCACGGCCGACGCACACTGCCGCATGCGCCGCAACGGCGCCCTGGCGGCGCCCGGCCGCTGAGTTCGCCGTCGTGGAGGTCGCCATGCCCATTCCCACCCGCCTCTACCACTATCTTGCACAGCGGGGCACCCGTTACGAGGTGCTGGCCCATGTCCACAGCCGCTCCAGTGCCGAAACCGCTCGCAGTGCGCAGGTACCAGCCCACCATTTGGCCAAGCCGGTCTTGCTCGAAGACGATGAGGGCTGCGTGATGGCCGTGGTGCCGGCCGACTGCCGGGTCCAGGTCGGCGCGGTGGCCCGCATGCTCGGACGGCCGGATCTCCATCTGGCCAACGAGGCCCGCATTGCCGAGCTCTTCGATGACTGCGACTTGGGCGCCCTGCCCCCCGTGGGCATGGCCTGGGGTGTGCCGACGGTGGTCGATGACGAATTGGAACGTCTGGACGAAGTGTGGATCGAAGGGGGCGATCACGAGCGGCTCATGCGCCTGAATCACCAGACCTTCCATGAGTTGATGCGTGCGCAGCCCCATGGCCCGATCTGCGAGCCGACGCGGCATTGATGCACTCTCGAGTGCTGGACGATCCCGGAGCCCGGGCCGCTGGCTGAGGCATAATCGCGGCCGATGTCGCCCCCCCGCCCACTGAGTCTGTGCTGGCTGGCCTTGATGCTGGTGCTCAAGGCGGCTTTGCCATGGTTGGCCGTAGGCGCTGCACAGGCCCAGGGCAAGACGCTGGTGGAGGTCTGCACGGTCTACGGGGTGAAGACCGTGGTGCTGGATGACCGCGGGCAGGTGCTGGACGACTCCGCCGACCCGGAAGATTCTCACGCCGACGCCGTGGCCGCCTCCGGGGAGCATTGCGTGCTGGCCAGCTTGGTCGCTCATGCCGCGCCGGGCCTGGTCTGGACCCTGCCAAGCCGGTTCTACACCGAAGGACTGCCTCCGCCGGCCACCGCGCCGCCACGTCCTGTCTTGGATGCAGCGGCCCAATGGGCCGTGTGGCTGCATCACGCCCCTCCCGTCCTGAGCTGAAACGACTTTGCCCCCGTGGCTCCCGCCATCTCGAGCGGCACGCCCCTGTCTGGTCATTTCGTTCAGGAATCTTCGTGAAAGCTTTTGCCTTGCCTGCCGTGGCGTTGCTTGCCGCGGCGCCCGCCTCACTCGCCTTGGCGCAAGGGGTGGCCACCGACACATCGCTCGAACCGGTGCGGGTCACCGGACAGCGCATCGAGCTGGACCCCACGTTGCCGGCCTCCACAGCCACCAAGACGGCCGAGCAGCTGCGCGACCAGAACCTGGTCAATCCCGAGGACGCGCTGCGCTACGTCCCGTCAACCACCCTCCGCAAACGCTATATCGGCGACCGCAACGCGCTGATAGGCGGACGCAACTTCGGCCCCTTGCAACCTTCACGCGCGCTGGTGTATGTGGATGGCTACTTGCTGTCGAATTTCCTCGGGCGTTTCGATGCGCCGCGCTGGAACATGCTCACGCCGGAGTCCATCGAGCGTGTGGATGTGCTTTACGGGCCGTACTCCGCGCTGTACCCGGGCAACTCCATCGGCACCACGGTGGTGGTGCACGAACGAGCGCCTCAGCGCCTCGAAGCCTCAGCCCGGCTGGGTGGACACCGTCAGTGGTTCTCGGCCTATGGTCACGGTGACCATCACGATGGTCATCAGCTCAGCGCACGCATCGCTGCGCGGCTGGACGACGGACGCTGGTACGCGCTGCACCTGAACCACCAGGACAGCACCTCGCAGCCGATGCAGTACTACACCAGCACCACGTTCACGCCGGGGACGTCGGGCACGCCCGTCACCGGCATTCGGTATGACACCGACCCGCTGGGACGCCCCCGGGCCGTGTTCGGCGCCAGCAGCGGCGCCATCGACCGCACCGAGCAGCACACGATCAAGTTGCAGCTCGGTCAAGCGCTGACGCCGACGCTGCAGGCCAGCGGCTTCATCGCGCACTGGGTGAACGACTCGAGCACGCGCAACCACACCTTCTTGCGCGATGCCAACGGCAATGCGGTGTGGTCGGGCACCGTCACCGACGGAACGTACCAGTTCACCCTGCCGGCCACGGCGTTTGCGCCTTCGCAGCGTGACGAAGCCCATTGGCAGGCTGGCTTTACGCTCAAGACCGAGCACGCCACGGGTTGGAACGGTTCGCTCGTGGCTTCGCGCTACCACATCGCGCGGGACGATGCGCGCCAGGCCACGCAGCCCGACCCGGTGGCGGCACTGGGCGGGCCCGGCTCGCTCACGCGCCGCGCGGGCACAGGCTGGTACACCGTGGAAGCGCAGGCGTCGTACACGCCGGTGGCAGGCGACTTTGGCAACGGCCGGCACGCCCTGACCTTGGGCTTGCATCGCAACGGCTATCGCCTGGATCAAACGGTGGACTCTCTCGGCGATTGGCGGCAAGGCACCGGCACCTTGGCACAGTACTACCGGGGCCGCACCGACATCACGGCCGTGTATGCCCAAGACGTATGGACGCTGCGCGAGGATCTGCAGCTGACGCTGGGGCTGCGACTGGAGCACTTCCGTGCGGACGAGGGTGAACAGCTGGCCTCCAATGGCGTGCTCACCGTCTACGAGCCGCGCAGTCTGAGCGGCCGCTCGCCCAAGGCCTCGCTGGCCTGGTGGGCCACATCCGATTGGCTGCTGAAGTTCAGCGCAGGCCGGGGGGTGCGTTTTCCGAACGTGGAGGAGCTGTACAACGGCACGGCCACCGGCAGCAGCGTCATCGTGAGCGACCCTGATCTTCAACCCGAGCGCTCCAACGCCTTGGAGCTGTCGGCACAACACAGCGGCGCGGCGCACAGGCTGCGGGTGTCGGTGTTCCAGGACTGGGTGAAAGACGCCATCCTGCGTCAAACCGATGCCACGGTCACGCCCAGCGTGACTCGCGTGTCCAACGTGGATCGGGTGCGCACGCGCGGCATCGAATTGGAGTGGGCGCAGCAGGACGTGGGGCTGCGGGGGCTGGACCTCGAAGCTCATCTGGCCTTCACGCGCAGCATCATCACGGCCAATACGCGCGACCCGGCCAGTGTGGGCAAGTACTGGCTGCGCGTGCCCAAGTCGCGCGGGGCGGTTTTGGTCAGCTGGCGCCCCAACGACCGCTGGCGCACCAGCCTGGGTCTGCGCTACAGCGGCCGAGCGTACAACGATGTCTACAACCTCGATGTCAACCCCGATGTGTACGGCGGCGTCTCGCGGGTCCGGCAACTGGACTGGCGCGCCAGTGTGAAACTGCAGCCCAAGCTCGAATGGGCCCTTGGCATCGACAACCTGACCGATCAGCGCGCCTGGCAATTCCATCCCTACCCAGGGCGCACGCTGCACACCGAGCTGCGTTGGTCGCATTGACCGGAGACCTCGATGAAGCCTCTTTCGTCATGGGCCACGGGCCCGCAGGCGCGCACGGCGCTGGAGCGGATGTTTTGGCGGCTGCATTTCTGGGCCGGTCTGGTCATGGCGCCCTTGGTCGTGTTGGCCGCGCTGACCGGGCTCTCGTATGTAATCACACCGCAGATGGAGGCCTGGCGGCATGCCTCGGTGGACCGGGTGCCGCCGGCCGACACGGTGCGCCGGCTGGATGATCAGGTGGCCGCGGCACGGGCCGTGGAAGCCAACAGACCTTTGCGCTTCGTCGTTCCGGCCCACCGGCCCGGCCAGACCACACAGGTGCACTTCGGCGCCGATCCGGCCGCCCCACCGGCCACCGATGGCTTGCCGTCGGGGCGCATCGTCTATGTGAACCCCCACACCGCCGAGGTGGTGGGCGCGCTCGATGAACTGCAGCGCTACCGCAACTGGGCGCGCAAGCTGCATGCCTCGCTGCTGCAAGGCGAAGGCTGGCGCTGGATCATCGAGTTGGCCGCCAGTTGGCTGTTGCTGCTGCTGATCACGGGCTTGGCGATGTGGTGGCCCCGCCGCCGGCCGCCGGCCGTGGCGCAGCCTGCCTCCCTCAGCCCCGCGCCGCGGCTGCGCTGGCGCCGATGGCACACCCGTGTGGGGCTGGGGATGAGTGTGGTCCTGGGGGTGATCGTGTTGACCGGCCTGACCTGGTCGGCCCACACGGGCCAGCGCTTCCGGGCCGCTCAGCATGCGTTGGGACAAGCCGCGCCGCGTCCGCCGGCCGACCTCGGCAGCGCCTTGCCGGCCGATGGCCGGGGCATGCTGAGCTGGCAAGCCGCCTACGAGGCCGCGCGCGCGCAGGCCCCCGACATCGCGATGATGATCACGCCTCCCCACGGTCCACAGGGGGTGTGGCGCATCGAGAATTTCGATCGCAGCCAGCCCACGCGCCGCTTCGTGCTGGCCTTGGATGCGTATCGTGGCGAAGTCTTGTTCGCCGCTGGCTGGGACGAGATGCCCCTGTTGGCCCGTGCCACCGCGGTGGGCATTCCGTTTCACCGCGGTGAGTTTGGGCTGTGGAATCAGCTCGTGCTGGTGCTGGTGGCCTTGGCTTGCATCGCAGCGGTCGTCTCGGGCCTGCGCATGGCCTGGTTGCGCCGCCCGCCGGGCCGATGGATGGCCGCCCCGCCGCGGGTCGCAGAGGGTTGGCGCGCCGTGCCTTGGGGCGTGTGGGCGCTGTTGGGGGGCCTGGCCTGGGCCCAGCCCGTGTTTGCTTGGAGTTTGTCGATTTACGCCGCCTGTGAAGTTGGGCTGGCGCTTTTGCGGCGACGCCGGTTTCCCATGACGGCCTGACCCGCCTGTTTCGATCTTTTGTTCAAAGGAGCTCTCATGACACCCATGTCTTCGATCCGCCGCGCCCTGCTCGTGACGGCATGGCTGGCCGCCCTGACCGCACCGGCCCTGGCGCACGACTACACCGTCGGCGATCTGCACATCGACCATCCCTGGGCCCGTGCCACGGTGCCCGGCCAACGCGCCGGCGGCGCGTTCCTGACGATCGACAACCGCGGCCGCAGCGACGACCGGCTGCTGCGCGTGCAAGCGCCGGCCGACCGGGCCTCCCGCGCCGAACTGCATTCCATGCACCAAGAAGGCGATGTCATGCGCATGCGCGAGGTCGGCTCCATCGACATCCCGGCCGGACAAACCGTCAAGCTGCAACCCGGCGGCTTGCACATCATGCTGATGGGCCTGAAGGCCCCGCTACAAGCCGGCGACAAATTCCCGCTGGTCCTCACCTTCGAGAAGGCGGGCTCGGTCACCGTGGAGGTGCTGGTGCAAGCGATGCATGCCGCAGCCGACAAGCGTGACACCCACGGCGGGGGGCACCACAAGCATTGAGGGTCGCGCACACCGGCCGGCCTGGCCGCAGCGTTCGGGTGCTGGCCGCACTCCCCCGACATGCGACCAGCCCACCGCCGGGGTGCTTGGGCGATACTGTGCCCATGTCTGCGTCACGACAAACCCAGAGGCCGGATGTCTCGACGGCCGTGACGGTCGATCCGTCCATTCCGGTCGCATTGGTGCTGGGCAGCGGCGGGGCGCGCGGCCTGGCGCACATCGGCGTGATCCGTGCGTTGCTCGACGACGGCGGCTACCGCATCCACTCCATCACCGGCAGCTCCATCGGCGCGCTGATCGGCGGGCTGTACGCCGCCGGCAAGCTCGATGCCTACACCGACTGGGTCTGTGGGCTGTCGCGCTCCGACGTGTGGGCCTTGATGGATTTTTCCTTCACCCGGCGTGGGCTGATCGAGGGCGAGCGCCTGATGAAGAAGCTGGCCGAACTGGTGGGCGATGCCCGCATCGAGACCTTGCCGCTGCCCTTCACGGCCGTGGCATCGGACATTCGGCGTCGGCGCGAGGTCTGGTTGAACGAAGGCTCCTTGTTCGAGGCCATTCGCGCCTCGATCGCGGTGCCGGGCCTGTTCACGCCCCTGGAGCGTCGCGGCGTGACCCTGGTCGACGGCGGACTGCTCAGCCCACTGCCCATCGCCCCCAGCCTGCGGCATGGCACCGAACGCATCGTCGCCGTCTCGCTCAATGGGCCGCCACTGCCACGCGCGCGCAACGACCCGCAGGCCAACGGCACCCACACGCAGACGCCACGCACGGCCTTGCAGCGCTGGATCGAGCGCACCCGTGACAGCCTGGGCCTGGCCCGTGGCAGTGACGAGCCCTCCGACGATGCGTTCGACATCATCAGCCGCTCGCTGGAAGCCATGCAAGACCGCATCACCCGCTATCAGATCGCGGCCTACCGGCCAGACATCCTGGTGGAGATCCCCGCCAATGCCTGCGGCTTGCTCGACTTCCATTGCGCCGAACGCATGATCGCGCTCGGTCATGCGCGGGCGCGCGCAGCGCTGCAGCGTGCTCGCGAGGTGATCCCCGGGGTGGGATTCTGAGGCCGCAAGCCACAGCCGCTGGACACAGCAGCGACAATTCCCCGCATGGCCCAGTACTTCGAAGTCCACCCCGACGACCCGCAGCCGCGGCTGCTGAAGCAGGCCGCGCAGATCCTGCACCGCGGCGGCATCGTGGCCATCCCCACCGATTCGAGCTACGCCCTGGTCTGCCATTTGGACGACAAGGCCGCCGCCGAGGCGCTGCGCCGCCTCCGCGGGGTGGACGACAAGCATCATCTGACGCTGCTGTGCCGTGATCTGTCGGAGTTGGCCAGCCATGCCCGCGTCGACAACCGGCAGTATCGCCTGCTGAAGCTGGCCACGCCGGGCCCCTACACCTTCATTCTGGAAGCCACCAAGGAGGTGCCGCGACGGGTATCGCACCCCTCGCGGCGCACCATCGGCCTGCGCGTGCCCGACCACCGGGTCACGCAAGCGCTGCTGGAGGTGTTCGGCCAGCCTCTGTTGGGCACCACACTGATCGCCCCCGGCGAGAGTGAACCCATGAACGACCCGCAGGAGATCCGGCAGCGGCTGCAAAAACAAATTCAGGCCGTGGTCGACGCGGGGGCCTGCCCAGGCCAAGCCACGACGGTGATCGACCTCAGCGGCGACGAACCGGTGCTGGTGCGCCAAGGACGGGGTGATCCGCGGTCGCTCGGGCTGGCGCCGCAGTGAGGGTCAGATCGGGGCATCGCGCTCGCTGGCGCCTGCGCCCCGGGTGCGGGCAGCCACCCAGCGGCACAGCATGCGGTGCAGCACCGAGGCGTCCAGCGGCTTGGTGAGAAAGTCGTTCATCCCGGCCTCCAGCGCCGCCTCGCGCTCGGACACCAGGGCGGCGGCCGTCAGCGCGATGATGGGCAGCTCCTGAGGGCCGAATTCGCGGCGCAGTTCCTGCGCGGCCTGCGCGCCGCCCATCACCGGCATTTGCAAATCCATCAGCACCAGGGCATAGGGGCGCTGCTGGTCCGCGGCCGCCCGCACAGCGTCGATGGCCGCGCGTCCGTCACTGCAATGGGTCACGTCCAGGCCCCATTGTTCGAGCATGGCCACGCCGATGAGCAGGTTGACCGGGTTGTCCTCGACCAACAGCACCCGCACGCCCCGCAGGTCGATGGACTCATCCATCGGCACTTGGGCGCAGCCCTGTTCATCGGCCCACGGCAACGGCAGCTCGACCCAGAACGTGCTGCCGCGGCCTGGCTCGCTGTCCAGGCCGACCTGTCCACCCATCAGCTGCGCCAGTTCACGGCAGATCGACAGCCCCAGCCCGGTGCCACCATGCCGGCGTGTGGCCGACGTGTCGGCCTGGCTGAAGGGACGGAACAAGCGCGCTTGCTGCTCCAACGGAATGCCCGGCCCGGTGTCGCTCACGCTCAGACGCACGCGCGGGCTGCTGCCCCGCTCGGCCCGCAGCACCACCTGGCCATGCTCGGTGAACTTCAAGGCATTGGACAAGTAATTGCCCACGATCTGCCGAAGCCGCAAGGCGTCGCCTCGCACCCGGGACGGCAGGTCCTCGGCCAGCTCCACGCGCAGCGCCAAGCCCTTGGCCTGGGCGACTTCGGCATGCGAGCGCGCCACGCTGTGCAAGAGTTCGTGCAGATCGAACGGGGCCGACTCGATCGCCAGCTGGCCTGCTTCGATCTTGGACAGGTCCAGGATGTCACTGATGATGTCGCGCAACAGCTGCGCGCTTTCCAGGATGCGGTGCAGGTACTCGAGGCGGCGGCGCTCGTCGATGTCCTGCCGCAGCGCCAAGCGGGCCAAACCCAGCAGACCATGCAGCGGCGTGCGCAGTTCATGGCTGGTGTTGGCCAGGAACGCACTTTTGGCGCGGCTGGCCGCCTCGGCCGCATCGCGAGCCGCCGACAACTCCTGCTCGAAACGCTTGCGCTCGGTGATGTCTTCGATGATCCAGATGGTGCCCCCGGTGGCCGGCGACACCCGATCCACCCCCCGCCCACGCAGCTTGCACCACAGCGGGCGGCCGTCGCGCCGCGCCATCATGGTCTCGGTCTCGAAAGGTTCGCCGCGCGACAGCACCGGGCCGGCCTGCAGGCCGATGCGCCGATAGTCCTCCTCGCTGCACCACACCACCGAGCCGGGCTGGCCGATCAGCGTGCCCGGCGGCCAGCCGAAGATCTCCTCCATGCGCGGATTGGCATGCACGAAGACGCGGTCGCGCGTGAAGGCGATGCCGATCGAGGCGTTCTGCAAGATCGCCTCTTGCTGCAGGCGCACACGCTCGATCTCGGACACGTCGCGCACGTTGAGCACCAGGTAAGACTTGCCGTGCCAGTCGAAACACGAGCCCGAGACCAGCATTTTGAGCACCTGGCCGTTCTTGATGCGGAAATGGACCGGCAGGTCACGCACCGCGCGCTCTCGGGCAATGGCCTCGACGAGTCGCTGCCGATCGCTGGCGTACACCCAAATGCCCAGCTCCAACGAGGTCTTGCCGATCACCTCTTCGGGACTGTAGCCAGTGATGCGTGTGAACCCGGCATTGACCATCACATAGCGGCCGGAAGCCCGCTCGGTCAGGGTGATGCAGTCGGGGCTGGTCTCGAACACATGGCGCAGCAGCTCCGGCGCGCGCTCCAGGCTCGCGTCGGCAGCCGGCGGCGCGGATTCCCGCGGCGATTCCATGGGCGCTCAGGGCTGAAGCGGCCCGGTCAGACCGCGGCCGTGATCACCACTTCGATGCGCCATTCGGGCCGCGCCAGCTTGGCCTGCACCGTGGCGCGCGGCGGCGCCTGGCCCGGCACCTCGCCGATCCAGGCATCCCACACCTCGTTCATGCCCTCGAAATCGGCCAGATCGGCCAAGAAGATCTGCGCCATCAAGATGCGATCCTTGCCGCTGCCAGCCTGGGCCAACAGCCGGTCGATCGCCGCCAGCACCTGGGCCGTCTGGCCACGGATGTCCTGCGTGCCGTCCTCGGGCACCTGCCCGGCCAGGTAAACCGTGCCCTGGTGGACCGCCATCTCCGACAGACGCGCTCCGGGGTGAAAACGTTGCACCATGAGGGATCCTTCAGCGACGTGGACGCGACGAGCGCTGCGACGCCGAGGGCGGCGCCGCCTTCTGGCCGATGCGGCTCTCGGTGCCAGCGATCAATTTCTGAATGTTCGCACCGTGCCGCCACACCAGCAACAGGCTCATCAGCAGGATGGCGCCGGCCACGGGCCCGGTGCCCCAGATGAGCATCTGGTAGAACGGCGCAAACACCGCAGCAGTGATCGACGCCAGCGAGGCGTAGCGGAAAAAGACCGCGATGATGAGCCAGGTCAGCAAGGTGGCCAGCCCCAGCCAAGGATTGATGCCCAGCAACACCCCGGCCGCAGTGGCCACCCCCTTGCCGCCCTGAAAGCGGAAAAACAGCGGCCAAAGATGGCCCACGAAAGCGCCCACGCCGGCCAGCGCCGCGCTGCCTTCGCCCAGGCCGTGCTCAGGCCCGAACACCAGCACCAGCACCACGGGCACATAGCCTTTGAGGGCATCGAACACCAAGGTCAGGATGGCCGCGACTTTGTTGCCCGAACGCAGCACATTGGTGGCCCCGGGATTGCCCGAGCCATAGGTGCGCGGGTCGTGCAAACCCATGAGCCGGCTGATGATCACGGCAAATGACAGCGAGCCGAGCAAATAGCCCGCGACGATGGCGGCCAAGGCGTAGGCAGTCTCCATGGGGCGACAATCGTTGGAAAGTGTAAAAAGACTATTCTGCACTGGCGCAGCGCACCGGCCGAGCGCCCAGAGGCTCGACCAGCACCGCGGGCGCCAGCTCGACGAGGTAGCCGCGACGTCCGCCGTTGATGCAGATGCGCGGCAGCTCCAGGATGCTGGCTTGCACATACACCGGCATGGCCTTGCGCGTGCCAAAGGGCGAGGTGCCCCCCACCTTGTAGCCACTGTGACGCTCGGCCACCTCGGGCCGGCAGGGTTCCACCCGTTTGGCCCCGATCTCGCGGGCCAGGGCCTTGAGGCTGACTTGCCGGTCGCCATGCATCAGCACGATCAGCGGACGCGCCTCCTGGTCCTGCATCACCAGGGTCTTGATGATTCGATGCTCGTCCAGTCCGAGCTGGCGCGCCGACTCGGCCGTGCCGCCGTGCTCGACGTACTGGTAGACGTGTTCGACGAACGACACACCGTGACGGCGCAGCCATTGCGTGGCCGGCGTCTCACTGACATGCGGTGTTCGAGCCACGGGCGCCGCAGCTCACTGTGCCGGGTCACGCATGTCCCAGCGGATGCGGTCGATGGCTTCGAGCAGTTCGGGCGACAGCGCGGTGCCCCAGGCAGCCACGTCCTCTTCCAATTGCGCCACGCTGGTCACGCCGATGATGGTGCTGGTCACCTGCCACTTGGTGTAGCAAAACGCCAACGCCATCTGGGTGGGCGTCAGTCCATGCTCACGCGCCAGCGCGTTGTAGCGCCGAGCGGCCGCCAGCGCCTCGGGGCGGCCCCAACGCTGCCGACGCATCGACTCGAACTGCGCCAGCCGACCCGTGGCCCCGCCCGTCAGCCCCCCTTGGTCATATTTGCCGGTCAACAAACCGAAGGCCAGCGGCGAGTACGCCAGCAGGGAGATGCCATAGCGATACATCACCTCGTCCAAGCCGTTTTCGACCGAGCGGTTGACCAGACTGTAGGCGTTCTGCACGGTGGCCACACGCGGCAGGCCGTGCTGTTCGGCCACACGCACGAACTCGGCCACACCATAAGGCGTCTCGTTGGACAGCCCGACGGCCCGCACCTTGCCCTGGCGAACCAGGCGCCCCAAGGCATCGAGCTGCTCATGGATCGAGGACACGGGCCGGTCGCGCTGGGGATCGAAATACAGCGCCCCGAACATCGGCACGTTGCGCACCGGCCAGTGGATCTGATAGAGGTCGATCACATCGGTGCGCAAGCGCCGCAGGCTGTCGTCACAGGCTTGGACGATGTCTTGCGCCTTCAGATCGGCACTGCCCTGGCGGATCCAATCGTAGCCGCGCACCGGGCCGGCCACCTTGGTGGCCAGCACCACCCGCTCGCGCACACCAGGCCGCGAGGCGAACCAGCGGCCCAAGATGCACTCGGTCTGGCCGTAGCGTTCGGCCGAGGGTGGCACGGGGTACATCTCGGCCGTGTCGAGGAAGTTCAGCCCCAGCTCCAGCGCCCGATCGAGGATGCGGTGCGACGTGGCCTCATCGACCTGCTCGCCAAAGGTCATGGTGCCGAGACAGATGGGGGTGACTTGCAGGCCGCTTTGGCCCAGGCGACGTCGGGGAAGGGCAGCGTTCATCCCTCAAGTGTGCCAAAGCCCCGCTGGTCGTGCACGGGCGCCGCGCGTGGCCTCGCCGGCACCGGCCTCACAGCGGACCGGGCAGCAGCTTCAAACCCAGCCAAGCCACACTGATCACGGCGTTGACCGGCACGCTGATGGCCGAAGGCACGAAGAACAGCGCCGCCAGCATGGCCGTGCCGCCAGCCAGCTCGACCAGCGCCCCCAACACGAAGAAGACCAAGCCCAAAGTGGCCCAGCGGCGCAAGTAGGTCGGCAGCCAGCGCGCCTGTTCGCGGTTGTGACGCCAAGCGGCGGCACGTTCGAACACCGTCCCACGGCCTGCGTCGCGGAACAACCAGGCAAAAAACCAATAGCGATAAAGCAAGGTGCGAAACCGCAGGGCCGAAGGGGGGGCCGAAAAGGTCCGATCGTCCATTGCCATGCTCCGTGCCCGCTGCGCAAAGCATCGGCCTATGACCAGCGACCAATGACCAGCGCGCTGGACAAGATGGTGCGCCGAGCGCGGCGCCCTGTCCACACCCGCCCCCACCCGCGTCCCCGGAGCTGCCAAAGCCGTCACGGTCCATCACGAGAGTTGACGGCCCTCAGGACACGGCCTCACACCTTGTGGCACGATGGGGCATTGCAGCCACCGCATCACCCGCACCCCATGTCTGTCGAAGTCACGCACAACCCCGCTGCCCAGCGTTTCGAAGCCAGGCTGGACGGCCAGCTCAGCGTCGCGGACTACGAACTGCGCGACGGCATCATGCACATGACCCATACCGGCGTCCCGCCGGCGCTGCGCGGGCGCGGCATCGCGGCCCTGCTCGTGCAAGCCGCGCTGGACCATGCGCGCGCTCATGGGCTCAAAGTTCATCCGCTGTGTTCCTACGTGCGTTCCTACATGGAGCGCCACCCCGAAACACAGGTGCTGTGGGCGCGTTGAACCTCGCGCCGGCACGCACACGCCTTGACTTGCCGCGGGCCGGCCCGACCCGGCCTGCACCGTCGTGCCGGGTGAGCCGCCCTCGGCACGGCCCGAGGCCCCGACCCGTCCGAGCCCCCCGCGCGCGGCCGCTCAAGACGGTCCGTCGGCCCGCAGCGCTGCCGGCACCTCCCGCGGCCCGGGCTGCCAGCGCAGCAGCATGCGCTGCAACTGTTCGAGCGTGAAGGGCTTGCCCAGAAAATCATCCATGCCGACCGCTTGGCCGCGCTGGCGGATTTCCGGCTCGGGATTGCCGGTGACCGCAATGACCGGGGTGCGGGCACGCCCGAGCCGGCCTTCGATCTCACGCAGCTTCTGCGTCGCGGTCAGGCCATCCATGCCAGGCATTTGCACGTCCATCAGCACGAAGTCGAAAGTCTGTTCGGCAAAGCGGTGCAGCGCCTCGCGTCCATCGCCAGCCACCACGACAGCCAACCCCAGGCGCTCCAGCATGGCCTGGGTCATGACTTGGTTGACCGGGTTGTCGTCCACCAACAGCACTCGACCAGCCAAGGCCGACAGCGCAGCAGCTGGCGCCGCATGCGCCCCGGCCGGGGTGGCGCGTTCGCTTTGCCGACGCGCGTGCAACGCCCAACGCAGGCCATCGTACAAGGCATGCGGGCGCACCGGCTTGGACAACACGAACACCCCATCGAGCATGCCCATCGTGGTGTCGCTCGACACGCCGCGCATCAGCAGCACCGGCAAGCCCACCTCGCGGGCCATCTGCTCCAGACGGTCGTGCCCGCGCGCGCCCAGCAGCTTCTCATCGAGCAAGATGGCATTGACCCCCTGATCGCGCAGCGCGAGCAGCTCGGTCTGGGTGGGAGGCACGGGCTTGATGTCGTAGCTGACGCCAAACTCGCGCAAACCGGCCTCCACATGCTGCACCAGCCGCAGGTAGTTGGCCACCACCAGCACACGCAGCGGCACGCCCGGCGGCAGGCCGGCATGGGGCTGCTCGACATGATCGAGCGTGAGCTCCAGCGTGAAGACCGAGCCCTGGTGCAGCTGGCTGCGCACCGAGATCCGCCCCCCCATGAGCTGGACCAGCTCACGGCAAATGGCCAGGCCCAAGCCCGAGCCTGCCGGCCCACGCGCGGCGGCCTCCTCACTGCGCGGGAAGGCCTCGAACAGCCGAGGCAGCAGCTCGGGCGCGATGCCCACGCCGGTGTCTTGCACCTCGATCCGCAGCCGGGCTTGTCCCTGCGTCAGACCTTCGGGTTCGACCCCCACTTGGATGTGCACCCCACCCCGGGAGGTATAGCGCACGGCATTGGACACCAGGTGGCCCAGCACTTGGCGCAGCCGCGTGGGGTCCACCCTGACCACGGGGGGCACCTCGCTGGCCCACCCCAAGGTGAGCTCCAAGCCCTTTTCGTGAGCCAAAGCCGCATGCAACTCCAGTGCATCGAACACCAGCTCGCGCAAATCGGTGTCCACGGGCTCGAGCTCCATGCGCCCGGCTTCGATTTTGGTGTAGTCGAGCACATCGTTGACCAGGGCCATCAGCGTGTCCAGGCTCTGGCGTTGCAAGGCCACGATCTGCTGCTGGCGGGCATCGAGCGGGGTGCCGCGCAGCAATTCGATCGCCCCCAAAATGCCATTGATGGGCGTGCGGACCTCGTGGCTCATGTTGGCCAGGAAACGGGCCTTGACCTGCGAGGCGGCCAAGGCCTCGTCACGAGAGCGCCGCAACTCCCGCAAAGCCAGGGTGAGCTCACGTCGCAAGCCGCGGCGCAGGCCGAGGGCGTACAGCACGAAGCAGCCGAACAGCACCAGCGCAGCGGCGGCCCAGGCCCCAGCATCCAGGGCGCGCTGCGCCGGTGGGGTGGGCGACAAATCGGGCAGCCCCAAACTCTCCACGGCCCAGGGGGTCAGGACCAAGACCCCCAGGATGACCCCACCGAGCATCAGGCCCTCGCGTCGAGCGCCGGTCAGCATCCACATCATCGGTAGCAGGACCAACCACCACAGACTGGGTGCCGTCCAGCCCCCCATCAACCACGTGAGCGCCGTCAATGCCACGGCCAGCACGACCATCAGCACGGCAATGCTGCGCCGGATGCGCCCGGTGCGAACCGCATAGGCCGACACGCCCAGGGTGGCCGCCACGTAGAGCGCGGCCACTGCGACCAGCCCAGGCCGTTGCGACCACCAAAAGTAGGCGCACAGCCCCAGCGCGCCGGCCTGGCTGAGCGCCACGGTGAACCAGAACAGCCGCTCGCGCATGCGTGCTTCCAGCTGCGCCGGCTCGCGCACCTGTGGCCATCGCCGCGGCAGCGTGTCGGCCTGCGCCGCAGCAGTGTCGGGACGGACGGGCGACTGGGGCATGGACAGGCGGGCCGCAGGGATGAAGAATCGATCGACCACCAAGGCCAGGATTGGCACTCAGCTTACCCGAGCGCAGGCTGAATGTCCCAGTCGATGTCGCCGCCGAGCACCACCAGCCGCTCTTGCCAGCGCAGACCGATCGATACGGTGACGCACAAATGCGCGCCATGCACCGTCAGGTACGGCCGGGTGACCTGCACCCGCCCGATGTGGTCCAGCGCGCGGCGAAAGTAGGGCCGGCGCGCCCAGCGCGCGCCGCGGGCGTCGCGCAACGGTGCAAACTGGGCCGAACGCCTGGCTTCGAAATGCGGCGAGGTGACGTTGTGCCCGATCTGCAAGCCCTGCTCGTCGATCAGGTAGCACAGCTCGGCCCCAGGCAGGCGCAGGAATTCCTGGCAACACGCCTCCAGCGGCAGGCCGGCCTGCAACAAGGCGGCCGCATGGCCGATGGCATTCATGTACGGCGCCAAGCGCTCGCGCTCGGCACGCTTGTCGGCCTCGAAACGGGCATCGAAGCGCTGCCACACCGCATCGATCACCGGATGCGGCCATTGCGGCGGCTGCAGCACGGGCGCCGGAGGCGCGAACAGGTAGCCCTGCACGAAGTCCACATCGGCCTGCAGCGCCAGATATGCCTCGTCCAGGGTCTCGATGCCTTCCATCAACACCATGGCCCCACAAGCGTGCAACAGCGACACCATCTGCGTGGCGATGCGGCCGATGCGCGGCTCCATGGCCGCACGACGCACCAGGCTGCGGTCGAGTTTGACGATTTCAGGGCGGATGTGCCAAACCCGGTCGAAATTGGAGTGGCCCGCCCCGAAGTCGTCCAGCGCCAGCAAACAGCCCAGCTCCCGGGCCTCGGCCATCGCGGCCTCGAAGCTCTGGTCGCGTCGGACCATGTCCTCGGTCACTTCCAGCACGACCTGCGATGGTGGCAGTGCGAACCGATCCAGCATCGCGCGCATGTAGCGCTGCCCCCCCAACCCTGGGCCACGCACGAACACGGCCGGGTGGATGTTGAGGAACAGCCACGCCGGCTCAGGCCCGGCCTGGGCACTGAAATTGGCCACGTGCAGCAGCCGGCACAAACGGTCCAAGTGCACCAAATCGTCTGGTGACGTGGCAGCAGCCAGCACCGATGGCGGCGCCACGGCACGCCCCTGCGCATCCACCGCCCGGAGCAAGGCCTCGTGCCCGACGGCCCGGTGGTGAGACAGGCTGTAGATCGGCTGAAAATGGGAGTGCAGCTCGAAGCGGGCATGGCGGGCCGTCCAGCGTCCGTCCTGCACGCGCTGAACGGCGTTCAGCAGGGTCCGCATGGGCTCATCGGCCCGGTGGGCCGACGAAGAATCATGGGGCGACGAAGGGTCCACGGACGGCGGTACGACGCAGAAACCCTCTCATTGTGGCCGAGAAATCCACCGGCGGCGGGTTCGTCTTGCACCCATGGGCGCAAAGCTGTGCTACCGTGGCGCCCCTGCTGCGTCTGCCATCCCGGGCATCGCCACCATCGCTCGACATGAAAGGATCGCCATGATCACCACCACCAGCGGGCTGCAATACGAAGACACCGTCATCGGCCAAGGCGACGAGGCGCGGGTCGGCTGCAACGTCACGGTGCACTACACCGGCTGGCTCTCTCACGACGGCCAGCCAGGGGCCAAGTTCGACTCCAGCAAGGACCGCAACGCCCCCTTCGTCTTCCCTTTGGGCGCCGGCCTGGTGATTCGCGGCTGGGACGAGGGGGTGCAAGGCATGCGGGTCGGCGGCACGCGCCGCCTGCTCATTCCGCCGCAACTGGGCTACGGCGCCCGCGGCGCCGGCGGCGTGATCCCGCCGAACGCCACACTGCTGTTCGAGGTCGAACTGCTGGCCGTCTGACATGCCCGACATCGACTTCGAACTGCGCGGCGAGCACGTCGAACTGCACGCCCTGCTCAAGCTGGTGGGCGCGGCCGACAGCGGCGGCCAGGGCAAGGCCCTGGTGGCCGCCGGCCGCGTCGAGGTCGATGGGCAAGCCGAGACGCGCAAGGCCGCCAAGATCCGGGCTGGCCAGGTCGTCGCGATCGATGACCTGCGCATCCACGTGAAAGCTTCCGCCTGACCGACAGACGCCGACATGACCGAGTGGCAATGGATCTTCTCGGCCCTCAGTGCCGTGGTGCTGTTCCTCTTTGGTCTGTCGGGGTTCTCGCATGAGTTGATGACCGCCGGCGGGGAACGGCTGCGCGCGTGGCTGGGCCGTGCCACGGCCAACCGCTACGGCGCCGCCCTGCTCGGGGCGGGCTTCACGGCCTTCATCCAGTCGTCGTCGGCCGTCACATCGCTGGCCATTGCGCTGGTGGATGCCGGCGTGCTGGGTTTCCGTGGCGCTCTGGCCGTGCTGCTGGGTGCCAACGTCGGCACCACGGCCACGGCCTGGCTGGTGTCACTCAAGCTCACAGCCCTGGGCCCCGTCACCCTCACCCTGGGCGCCCTCGTCTCAGCCGCCGCCCCGGCACGCTGGAAACCTGCAGGCAAGGTGCTCTTCTACTTCGGCTTCGTGCTGTTCGCGCTCGACCTCATCGGTGTGGCGCTCGCGCCGCTGCGCAACACCCCGGCGGTGCTGGACGTGCTGGCTCAGGCGGGCAACCCCTGGGTCGGCGTCATGGCCGGCATCGTCATCACGGCGGTGCTGCAGAGCTCGTCGGTCACCACGGGCCTGGCCGTGGTGCTGGTGCAGCAGCAGGTGCTGACCCCCGAGGCGGCTGTCTACCTCGTCGTGGGATCGAACGTGGGCACCACGGTCACCGGCCTGATCGCTTCACTGTCGATGGGCTCACTGGCGCGCCACACGGCGGTCATCAACACCGGCTTCAAGCTGGCGGGCGCGCTGATGTTCGCGCCCGTGCTCGTGCTGTTCGCACAGACGGTGGTGGAGCATTCCCCCACGCCGGACATGGCCGTGGCCGTCGCCCACCTCGTCTTCAACGTGGTGAGCAGTGCGCTCTTCCTGATCCTGTTGCCGGCCTACGCGCCGCGACTGGAACGCTGGGCCCTGCCCTCAACTCGCTGATCCTCAGAGCATGGCTTGCATGAAAGCCACATCGAGCCAGCGGTCGAACTTGTAGCCGCCTTCGCGGATCACGCCGGCCAACTTGAATCCCAGCGACTCGTGCAGTTTCACCGACGCGGTGTTGGCCGCATCGACCACACCCACCATGCTGTGAAACCCCCGCTCGCGCGCATGCGCCATCACCGCTGGCAGCAACAGCTTGCCCAAGCCACGTCCACGCCAGTCGCGGTGGATATAGACCGAATGCTCGCAGGTGAAACGCCACCCCTCACGCGGGCGGAACAGCCCATAGTTGGCATAACCCACCACGGCGTCATCGTCGGTGACGGCCACGAAGAAGCGATAGCCTTCGGCGCGCTTGGCCAACCACTGCGCCACCTGTTCGTCCAGGGTGCGCTCGGCATACTGGTAGGTGGCGGTGCTGTGGCGCACCTCCTCGTTATAGATCTCGAGCACGGCCGGCATGTCGTCTTCGCGGGCAGCGCGCACGCTCACGCCAAAGCGCAGATCCCGCATCATGGTGATGCTGCTGTCCGGGCAGGCCCCCTGAAACTCGACGCTCGCGCGCACTGCGGGCGGCACCGCGGACGGCTCCACACGGCGAAAGCCCTGCTGCGCAAAGAAGCCTGCGGCCGTGGTGGTGCGCAGCACGGCCCACTGCGCGCCGCGCTGACGGGCCTGACGCAGCGCCGCGCGCACCATCTGCCCGCCCAGGCCCTGGTGACCGATGCGCGCCACCACCGAACGCAACAGCACGCCGTCGCCATGAAACTCCAAACCAACGCAGCCCATCAAGCCACTGGCATCTCGCGCGACGAGAAAGTCGGCCCCATGCTCGTCCACCCCCGCCAGGGGTAAGGCGTGCTCGCTCAGCATGGCCTTGATGGCCGGCAGGTCTTCGGGCCCGGCAGGGTGCAGAGGCAGGGCGTGTGGCAGCTCAGCGTGTGGCAACAAGGGCGGCTCCTCATGGACATCAAACCTCAGTATGCCGCCTCCGGCTACAATGCGCGCCTGTCATTGGGGAGTAGCCTCCCTCGTGCGCGACATCGACGCGCCCCCGAGGGTCCTGTGTCAACACACTTGCCCGTCTGTGGGCATGGCACAGGAAGTGGAGCGAACTTGGCGAGACCTTTGACCGTGCCTGCTTGCGTGCCGGGAGCAGGTACGGTCATGGGTATGAACGCCGGCCGGAATCCTTTGCCCCGTGGAAGCATTTTTCGTCTCGACCGGCATCGTCGCCCTGGCAGAAATGGGCGACAAAACGCAACTCCTGTCCCTGCTGTTGGCCGCCCGCTATCGGCGCCCCCTGCCGATCCTGCTGGGCATCTTCGTGGCCACCCTCGTCAACCATGCAGCAGCCGGTGCGCTGGGCGCCTGGATCACCTCGGCTGTGGGCGCCGACGTCATGCGCTGGGTGCTGGGCCTGTCCTTCATCGCCATGGCGATCTGGGTGCTCATTCCCGACAAGCTCGACGACGCCCAGGCGGCTCAGGGCCCGCGCTGGGGCGTCTTCGGGACCACGGCACTGGCGTTTTTCCTGGCCGAAATCGGCGACAAGACCCAAATCGCCACCGTGGCCCTGGCGGCGCAGTACGCCGCGTTCTTTGCCGTGGTGCTGGGCACCACGCTGGGCATGATGATCGCCAACGCGCCAGCGGTGCTGCTGGGCGAGCGGCTGACGCGGCGACTGCCGATCCGCCGCATCCATCAAGCCGCCGCGGTCTTGTTCGCCGCGCTGGGCGTGCTGATCCTCGGCGGATGGTCGGCCATGTGAAGCCGCAGCCTGGCCGATGGCTGAATGCCACCCGTACCAGGCAAGCGGCCGCGGCAAGGCTCACAAGCGGTATTCGAGCGCCAGATAGGCCGTGCGCGGGGCGCCGTAGATCGCGCCGTACTGCACGGTGCGCAAGTACTTCTCGTCGAACAGGTTGTTGACGTTCAGACGCAAGACCGCCCGCTCGGACAGCGCATAAGCCGCAAAGGCATCGACCACGGCATAGGCATCTTGGCGCACGCCGCCTTGCTTGTACACGTCCGACTGCCAGCGCAGACCGGCGCCCACGCGCAGCTGGGGCCATGCCGGCACGCGGGTGTCGGCCAGCAGCTTGAGCGTGCGTCGCGGCACCCATTCATACGTGTTGCCACCGTCCGGGCCGGTCAGCTTCAGCGCGGTAAAGCCTGCCGTCAGCCGCGTGTCCGCACTGACCCGGCCCGTGGCTTCGAGCTCCACGCCTCGGGACTTCACGTCACGCGGCTCGTAATAGGACTGCTGCGCGATCGGATCGAAACCCGCCTCGGTGGCCAGACCTTTCTGCTCGGCCTGGAAGACGGCCACGGTGGTGAGCAAGCGCCGGTTCAGCCATTCGCTCTTGAGGCCGGCCTCTAGGTTGACCCCCTTCATCGGGGCCAGATAGTTGCCGTTGATGTCACGCTGGTCTTGCGCCTGGAAGATGTCCGAATACGAGGCATAGGCCAGCGTGCTGGGCGTCAGGTCGTAGGTCAGGCCGGCGTACGGGCTGATCTTTTCGGTGGTTTCGTCATCCAGGTTGACGCCCCCGCCATAAATGGCCGAACCGTCGCGCACCAGCTTGATCGCGTTGAAGCCAACGATGCCCTTGAGCCGATCGGTCAGCGCCCAGCGGCTGGCGGCGTACAGCCGCGTGAGGTGTTGATCGCCATCGGCACTCAAGTTTTTCGCGCCCCACACCGGTTCTGGAAACACATCGCCCGGATAGGGAAAGGCCGGCAGGGTGGGAAAGGTCGCGCCGGAGTAGTAGTAAGCACGATGCGTGCGCTGTGAATGGCTCAGGCCCAAGATGGCTTCATGGCGACGGCCGAAGGCATCGAAGCGGCCCTTCAGATTCGTTTCGACGATGTGGCTCTCGGAGCTGCTTTCGCCGCGATACGGCCAGCCGAGCAGGCCGGTGTTGTCATCGTTCAGATAGCCGGTGAGCGTGTAGGCATAGAACAGCCGGGTGGATTCCTGGCCCCGGTTGTGGTTGTAGCTGGCCTTGAGCTCCCAATCGGGCGACAAGGCATGCACGTATTCCACGAAGGCATTGAGCGATTCGGTGTTCCAGCGCGTCCAGTCCTGTGAGGTGGAGGCCGAGACATCGAAATCGGCCTGCCGCCCGTCGGCATACCGCAAGGTCAGCGAGCCCCACATCGGCGAGCGCTGGCGTGCGTCACGATACGTCGTGCCCAGCGTGAGCACACCGTGGGGGCCGACCTGCCCCTCGACCACGGCGTACACGGTGCTGCGCCGATCGTGCAAGGCCCGCAGATAGGATTCCTTGTCTTCGTGGGCCACCACCAAGCGAGCCGCCCACATTCCGTCGCCGCCCAAGACCTTGTTGTAGTCCAGCGCCACGCGCTTGAAATCGTGCGAGCCCACCGAGGCCAGGGCCTGGCCGCCGTCCCGATTGGTGGGGCGCTTGCGCACGAAGTTGATGGTGCCCGAGGAATTGCCCACGCCGGTGAGCAAGCCATTGGCTCCCCGGATCACCTCGATTTTCTCGAACAAGAAGGTGTCGAGCTGCCCCACGACCAAGCCCCAGTCATTGCTCATGCCCTGGCCGTCGATCTGGGTGAGCATCACATCGAAGCCGCGTGCGTTGAAGCTGGTGCGGTTGGTTTCCCACTCGTCGACGTTGATGCCGGTGCCCAGGCGCAAGGCATCATTGCTGCTGCTGAGGCCGAAGTCGCTCAGCACGTCTTGCTCGATGGTGCTGATGGACTGCGGCGTTTCCTTGATCTCCAGCGGCAAATTGGTGGCCCCGGAGGAAACCCGGTTCTCGCGCCGCGCCGTGACGGTCACCGAGGGCAACGCTGCGGCAGCCTCGGTCGCGGTCGCCGCCTCGCTGGACGAGGACTGGACGGCTTGCGCCTGGACGCCTCCGGCCCCCCCCAGGCCGAGCACCACGAGCGCGGCGGCCAAGGCCGTGGGAGTCCTGCGCGACTGAGGCTGTATCGATGACATGAACCACTCTCCTCAAAAGAAACAACAACGAAGACCAGCCGGCCTGACCGCAGCGTGCTCGGATCGCCCGCGGGCCGATGCACTCTGGGAAGGGACGACAGGCACACCAAGGCCCGCCTCGACCCTGCATGAGCCACTCGGGCGGAACCATGGGCAACGACAATTAAATTACGAATGCGAATGATTCGTAATTTAATTGTAAACGAAATCGAGCCCCCAACGGACCCCACAGATCCGGTTCGGCAAAGGACTTCAGCGCGTCGTGCACGTTGGCCGCCGCGGCCGGGCGCATGCCGCGCCCCTGTGCCGCGTTGCGGCCGTGCTCAGGCCTGGGCCAGGCGACGATGCAGATGGTTCAACGCCGCATCGACTTGGTCGATGAGGATGAGGCACAGATCGCCTTCGCGCAGGTCTTCCAAGGCCGCATCGATGGCGGCGAACTCGCCACGGATCTCTTGCACCTCGCGAGCGCGGCTGGCGCCTTGGAGCCCCTCGCGCAACAAGGCCAGCACCTCGCCGTCGGCACGACCACGCTGGCATTGGTCTTGGTAGAGGATGACGCGGTCGAACGCCGCGCCCAGGATGCGCGTTTGCTGGCGGATGTCTTCATCGCGCCGGTCGCCCGCCCCACTGATCACCACGGTGCGACGCCGGCCCGGCATGGACTCCACGGCCCGCACCAGGGCCGCGATCGCATCGGGGTTGTGGCCGTAGTCGGCAATGACGGTGGCCCCGCGTACCGTGAAGACATTGAAGCGCCCCGGCGCGTTGTCCGCATCGTTCTCGAAGGTCAACAGCCCGGTGCGAATGGCGTCCCAGCTGGCCCCAGCCGCCCAGGCCGCAGCCACGGCCGCCATGGCATTTTCGACCTGGAAACCGATGGTGCCGTTGCGCGTGAGCGGCACTTCGGCCAGCGCAAAGCGGTGCTTGACGCCCGCTTGCTCGGCCACGATGTCGCCACGGTCGACATACACCACTCGGCGGCCCTGCACCCGGTGAGCGGCCATCACGGGATGGAAGCGGTCGGCCGCGAAGTAGGTGACGTCTCCGGGGCAGTTCTCGGCCATCGCGGCGACGATCGGATCGGCCGCATTGAGCACGGCCATGCCGGTGGGTGCGACATTTTGGACGATGACACGCTTGAGCACCGCCAGGTCCTCGACCGTGGTGATGTAGTTCAAGCCCAGGTGGTCGCCCAGGCCGATGTTGGTGACCACGGCCACCTGGCAGCGGTCGAAACCCAGCCCTTCACGCAAGATGCCACCACGCGCGGTCTCGAGCACCGCCGCGTCCACATCCGGGTGGGCCAGCACGTTGCGCGCGCTGCGCGGACCGCTGCAGTCGCCGGTGTCGATGCGCCGGCCTTGGATGTAAACGCCATCGGTGTTGGTCATGCCCACGCGCCAGCCATGCCGCGCCAAGAGATGGGCCGTCAGACGCACCACCGTGGTCTTGCCATTGGTGCCGGTGACGGCCACCACCGGGATGCGGCCGTCTTCGCCTGGCGCGAACATGGCATCGATGATGGCCTCCCCCACCGGGCGGCCCTTGCCGTACGACGGGCTCAAATGCATGCGCAGGCCCGGTGCGGCATTGACTTCCACCACGGCGCCGCCTTGCCACTCCAGCGGTTGCTGCAGGCTCTCGCACACCACGTCCACCCCGCAGATGTCCAGGCCGATCATGCGCGCCGCATCGACGGCGCGGGCCGCCACCTCGGGATGCACGTCGTCGGTCACGTCGGTGGCCGTCCCCCCGGTGCTGAGGTTGGCATTGTTGCGCAACACCACGCGCCGCCCCTTGGGCGGAATGTCATCGGGCCCAAAACCCTGCTGGGCCAGGCGGGCCAGGGCGATGTCATCGATGCGCATGCGCGTCAGCGGCGTGGCATGGCCATCGCCGCGCCTTGGGTCGGTGTTGGCCTGGTCCACCAACTCCCGAATGCTGTGCAGGCCGTCACCGATCACATGCGGCGGATCGCGCCGAGCAGCTGCCACCAATCGGTCGCCCACCACCAACAGACGGAAGTCGTAGCCGGGGATGAAACGCTCGACCAGCACGTCGTCGCTGATCGCGCGCGCCGCGTCATAGGCGATGCGCAAATGCTCGTCATCGACGATGTCGACCGTCACGCCCTTGCCCTGATTGCCATCACGCGGCTTGACCACCACCGGCCAGCCGATCTCGGCCGCAGCACGGCGCGCGTCCTCGAAATCCGTCACCGGTCGGCCCTGGGGCACCGGCACGCCAGCGGCCAGCAACAGCTCCTTGGTGAGCTCCTTGTCCTGGGCGATGGATTCGGCGATCGCCGAGGTGACATCCATCTCGGCCGCCTGGATGCGTCGCTGCTTGCTCCCCCACCCGAACTGCACCAGACTGCCTTCGGTGAGGCGGCGGTAAGGAATGCCACGCGCCACGGCAGCCTGCACGATGCTGCCGGTGCTGGGGCCCAGGCGCACGTCTTCGTCGAGATCGCGCAAGCGGGCCAAGGCATCGGCCAGATCGAAGGGCGTGTCCTGCACCGCGGCTTCGCACAGCGCCTGGGCCAATTCGAAGGCCAGACGGCCCACCGGCTCCTCGCTGTACTCGACCACCACCTGAAAAACCCGTTCCTCGGGGGTGGGCGTGGTGCGGCTGAAGGTCACCGGGCAGCCGGCCTGAGCCTGCAAGCCCAGCGCGGCGGCCGCCAGGGCATGAGCCATCGAGACCGCGCCGGTGTGGCCGGTGGCATGCAAGGCGCCGATTTCGGGGAAGCGGGCGCGCAGACGGGCCTCGAAGCCGGGCCGGGTCTGCAAGTCGAGCTCGTCGTCGCGCAGGATCACGACCGCCTCGATGGCGGTGCGGCGCGTCCAGAGGTTGGGGCCGCGCAGGGCCCGCAGGCGGGAAATGTCCATGGGCAAATCGTCTCGTTGCGTTCAGGCGGCAGGGACCAACACCGAGGTCTCGGCCGGCGCGGTGGCGTGGGCGATCACGGGCAGCGGCGGGGTGGCCAAGGGAGCCGATTGGGTGGCGAAGGTCTTGATGCCCGCGCGGATCACGTCGATCTCCATCCCCAAGCCCCAGGCGGCGGCCGAGGCGGCCATCACGGCGCCCAGCACGGCCTCGGGCTCATGGCCCTCGAGGACCGGCAGGCAACGCCATTCGATCAAGGGCGTCTCCTTCGCGCCGTGGGCCATCAGCACCCGCTGCCCCCGCAGGAAGACCGCCCGACGGCCGGCCGCCAAGTGCGTCTCGATCACTTCGCGCTGGCCATCACGGCCGTAGAAGATCACATCGCCATCGCACAGCGCAGCCATCTGTGCGGCCAGCAGATCATCCGCGTTGAGCACGGCCACGCCCTCGGGCAACACCACGTCCACCTGGGTGCGCAGCACGGTGTAGAGCTGCTCATCGTCATGGATATGGTAGTGGGCCAGCGACGCCGCACCGGCCACGCCAGTGACGATGCCCACGTGGCAACGGTCGTAGGCCAGACCTTCTTGCACGATGGTCTCGGGGCCGTTCTCGATCACAGCGGCATCGACCATGCGGTTCATCAGCACGCGCCGGCCCGCGGCCCACGTGGCGCGGTCGCCGGCCTCGACGCGGCGACGGTCGAAATACAGCCCCTCCCCACAGGCCAGCCCCACGTGGTGCCCGCCCAAATGGAGCAACCAGGCCACCAGACGAGAGGTCAGCGTGGTGCCTTGCGAGCCGCTGACGCCCACCACCGGGATGCGGCCGGTCTCGCCCGCAGGAAACAAATGATCGACGATGGCCTGCCCCACCGGGCGCGGCTCGCCCTCGGCCGGCTTCAGGTGCATCAGCAGTCCGGGGCCGGCGTTCACTTCCACGATGGCGCCACCTTGCTCGGCCAAGGGGCGGCCGATGTCCTGGGCAACCACGTCCACCCCTGCGATGTCCAAGCCCACCACTCGCGCGGCCAAGGCCACCATCTCGGCCACCTCCGGGTGCACACGATCGGTCACGTCGATGGCCAGATTGCCATTGCGCTGCACCCGCACCTTCTGGCCTTGCGGTGGCACGGAGTCGGCCGTGTAGCCTTGGCGGGCCAGCTCCAACACGTTGGCCGGCTCGTGCAGGCGCACGATGTCCAGCGGGTAGGCCTCGTCCTCGCCACGGCGCGGATCGCTGTTGACCTGGAGTTCGACCAATTGCGCCACCGTCGAATGGCCGTCGCCCGTGACCCAGGCGGCGTCCCCGCGCGAGGCAGCCACCACGCGGTTGCCCACCACCAACAAGCGGTGTTCGCCGCCAGGAATGTAGCGCTCGACCAGTACGCCACTGCCTTCGCGCGCGGCCACATGAAAGGCCGCTTCGATGTCTTCACGACGGCGCAGCTCGATGGAGATGCCGCGTCCATGGTTGGCATCCAAGGGCTTGACCACCACGGGCAAGCCGATGTCTTGGGCGGCCTCCCAAGCATCGGCCGGATCGCTCACTTCGCGGCCTTCGGGCACGCACACGCCGGCGGCGGCCAGCAAGCGGCGGGTGAGCTCCTTGTCGCTGGCGATGCTTTCGGCAATCGCCGAGGTGCGGTCGGTCTCGGCCGTCCAGATGCGACGCTGCGCCCGCCCGTAGCCAAGCTGCACCAGGTTGCCTTGGCTCAGGCGGATGGAAGGAATCCCACGCTCGGCGGCCGCATCGACGATGCAAGCCGTGCTCGGCCCCAGGCAACGGCGGTCGACCAGCTCGCGCAACCGGGCCACGGTGGCCGCCACGTCATACGGGCGATCCTCAATGGCCGCCATCACCAGGTCACGAGCGGCGACAATAGCGGCTCGGCCCACCTCTTCCTGTCGGGCGCGCACCACCACCTTGTAAACGCCTCGGGTGGCCGTGGAACGCGCCTTGCCGAAGCCGGTGGGCATGCCCGCCAGGTTCTGCAACTCGATGGCCACGTGCTCCATGATGTGGGCCGGCCATGTGCCTTCGCGCAGGCGCTGCAGGAAACCGCCCCGCTCGCCCACACCACAGCGGTGCTCGATCAGGCCGGGCAGCCAGGACGAGAGGCGTTCGTAGAAACCGGGCAGCGTGTTGGAGGGATGGTCCTCCAGCTCGCCGATGTCCACCCAGGCCTCGATCACCGGCCGGTAGGTCCAGAGATTGGGCCCACGCAGGTAGGCGATGCGTAGGAATTCGATACTTCTGTGACTCATGACTGACAACCTTCTATCCCAGTCCTGCCGCCCCTGCGGCGCTTGCATGTCAACCTCGGCAAGGGTTCGCGCGTGAGCTCTCCCAGGGCATCGCGCAACCATCGTGGCCGCCCAGACGCCCTGACCACTGCCCCGTCCGACGGGGTCCATGTTGTATCCATGAACTTGTCCGTCTCCCTCCCGACCGACCTGGCGGGCCGCCCTTGCGACCCCTGGCCGGATGACTTACGCCTTGCACTGGCTCCTGCCGAGAACGTTTTGGCCGCGCTGGAGGTTGACCTCGATGCGCAACTGCGGTTTGCCCCCCAGTGGCTGGTGCTGACCGACCGGCGCCTGCTGGCCCGCGAGCACCCGAAAGCCCCATGGCAAACATGGTCTTTGAGCCCGGTGCTGGAGCTGCGCCTGAGCGACCACGCCGGCGTGGCCCACTTGGCCTTGCACGACGCCCAGCGTCGGCTGGCCGTCTGGCATTTGACGCTTGGACGCCAGCCTGCCGCCCAGACCCTGGTGGAGCGTTTCCAGACGCAACAACGCCTGCTGCAAGGCGCGACGCCGCCCGAGCCGGCCCCCGATGCCGCTGCGGGCGATGGGCTGGAGGCGTCCGAAGCCGACCCCGAAGCGACCCCGCCGTCGACCTGGACCCTGCTGCGGCTGTGGCGCTTTGCCCGCCCCTACCGCGGCCAGTTGCTGGCCGGCTTTGCCCTGACCCTGGCCTCCACCGCCGCCACCTTGGTCCCGCCCTACCTGACCATGCCACTGATGGACCGGGTGCTGATCCCCTACCAAAGCGGCCAAGCCATCGACACCGCCCTGGTGGCCTGGCTGCTGGGCGGGCTGCTGCTGGCCGCCCTCGCCGCCTGGGGCTTGGGGTGGGCGCGCACTTACATTTTGGCCTTGGTGAGTGAACGCATCGGCGCAGACTTGCGCACCACCACCTACGAGCATCTGCTGAAGCTGTCGCTGGAGTACTTCGGCGGCAAGCGCACCGGCGACCTGATGGCACGCATCGGCAGCGAGACCGACCGCATCAATGTCTTTCTCTCGTTGCATCTGCTGGACTTTGCCACCGACGTGCTGATGATCGCCATGACTGCGGTCATCCTCTTTTCCATCAACCCCTGGCTGGCCTTGGTCACGCTGCTGCCCCTGCCGTTCATCGCCTGGATGATCCACGTGGTGCGCGAGCGGCTGCGCACCGGCTTCGAGAAAATCGACCGAGTCTGGGGCGAGGTCACCAACGTGCTGGCCGACACCATCCCGGGCATCCGCGTGGTCAAAGCCTTTGCGCAGGAAAGCCGCGAGGCCCGGCGCTTCCGCGAGGCCAACCGGCACAACCTGATGGTCAACGACCGGCTCAACCGGATATGGTCGCTGTTCACGCCCACGGTGTCGCTGCTCACCGAAATTGGCCTGCTGGTGGTGTGGGCCTTTGGCATCTGGCAGGTCTCGCGAGGCGACATCACCGTGGGCACGCTGACGGCCTTCCTGGCCTACATCGGCCGCTTCTACACCCGGCTCGACTCGATGAGCCGCATCGTCTCGGTCACCCAGAAAGCCGCTGCCGGGGCCAAGCGCATCTTCGACATCCTGGACCACGTCTCGTCCGTGCCCGAGCCGGCACAACCCGTGCCCCTGCCGGAAGTCCAAGGGCGCATTCAGCTGCAGGACGTGGGCTTCCGCTACGGCCACCGCCGCGTGATCCAGGGCCTCAACCTGGACATTCGGCCCGGCGAGATGATCGGCCTGGTGGGCCACAGCGGCTCGGGCAAAAGCACGCTGGTCAACCTGATCTGCCGGTTCTATGACGTCAGCGAAGGCGCCATCCGCGTGGACGGCATCGACATTCGCCAGCTGGCCGTGGCCGATTGGCGCCGCCACATCGGCCTGGTGCTGCAAGAGCCCTTTCTCTTCTTCGGCACCATCGCCGAGAACATCGCCTACGGCAAGCCCGGCGCCACGCGTGAGGAAATCATCGCAGCGGCCCGCGCCGCCCATGCGCACGAATTCATCCTGCGCCTGCCCCAAGGCTATGACTCCCTGGTGGGCGAGCGCGGCCAAGGTCTGTCCGGTGGCGAGCGCCAGCGCATCTCGATCGCCCGCGCGCTGCTGATCGACCCGCGCATCCTCATCCTCGATGAAGCCACTTCGGCCGTGGACACCGAAACAGAACAAGAAATCCAGAAAGCCCTGGACAACCTGGTGCGGGGCCGCACGACGATCGCCATCGCGCACCGGCTGTCCACCTTACGCAAAGCCGACCGCTTGGTGGTCATGGACCGCGGCGAAATCGTCGAGGTCGGCCCGCACGAAGAACTGATGGAGCGCCGCGGCGCGTATTGGCGCCTGTACGAGGCCCAAGCCCGCAACGTCGACAGCGAGGGCAGCCCGCCCGAGGCTTGGCGCGACCAACCCGCCCGCAGCGCCTGAAGGAAGCCCGTGCCATGACCCCATTTCAGCTGCACCGCAACCCGCACGGCCAGCTCGTCTGCACCGACGCCCAAGGACAAGTGCACGTGGGCGTCTTGCCCGTGCGTGCCTTTCCCATCACCGCACCCGATGAAGGCGTGTCGTTGGTCAGCCCCGAAGGCCATGAAGTCGTCTGGATCGAGCGGCTGTCGGATTTGCCCTCCCCCCTGCGTCGGCTGATCGAAGAAGAACTCGCCCAACGCGAGTTCATGCCCGAAATCACGCGCCTGGTGGCCGTCTCCAGCTTCGCCACCCCCAGCACTTGGGAGGTCGAAACCGACCGCGGCCGCACACAACTCGTGCTCAAAGGCGAGGAAGACATTCGTCGCTTGCCGGGCGGCCGCCTGTTGATCGCCGACCGCGACGGCGTGAGCTACTTGATCCGCGACCCGGCCGCACTGGATCGTGCCAGCCGCCGCCTGCTCGATCGCTTTCTCTGAAACGCCCCGCCCCCAAGGCGGGGGCGCGTCGTGTGGGCGCAGGCCAGCCCCTCCCCAGCGCGACCTCGCGCCGCCGCGCTACCATCGACACCGGCACCGATCGCGCACACACACCACGGATGATCCGACACACCCGCCTCCTGCTTTGGCGCACGCTGGCCGGCGTGTCGCTGCTGCTGGGGCTGGTGGGCGTGGTGCTTCCGCTGCTGCCCACCGTGCCCTTTCTGCTGTTGGCCGCCTGGGCCGGCGGACGCGGCTGGCCGAGCCTGGAGGCGCGGCTGCTGGCCCACCCCAGGCATGGCCCCGTGATCCGTCAATGGCGTGAGCGCGGCGCCGTGCCTCGCCGCGCCAAATGGCTGGCCACCGTGATGATGCTGGGCAGCGCCACCGTCCTCTGGTGGAGCCCGGTGGCGCCCTGGGTGCGCGGCACGGTCTACCTCCTCTTGCTCGCCGTGGCCCTGTGGCTGTGGCGCCGTCCCGAAGCCTGATCCAAGCTGCTCGATCCCCCACTGGGCAAGCACGGGCTTTCGAGTTAGAAACGGTGCATACCCACGACACTCGGGAGTGCGCCATGAAGATCTTGCTGCCTGTGGATGGTTCCGAGCTCTCGCTGTGGGCCGTCCGCCATGCCATCGCGCTGGCGCGCAGCGGCCTGCAAGCCCACTTCGTGCTGGCCAACGTGCAAGAGCCGCCCACGCTGTACGAAGTGGTCACGGCGCACGATGCCGAAGTGCTCGAAGGCATGGCCGCAAGCGCCGGCCGCCACGCCCTGGAAGCGGCCGAAACCCTGCTGCGCGAAGCCGGCCTGCCCTACGACCTGGACGTCGTCAGCGGCGCCCCAGCCCAAGCCATCATCGATCTGACCGAAACCCATGGCTGCCAAGCCATCGTGATGGGCGCCCGGGGCATCGGCACCCTGCGTGCCGGCCTGTTTGGCTCGGTCTCCCGTGCAGTGCTCGACCACTCCCCAGTGCCCGTCACGATCGTCAAACCGCCCGAGGCCGACACCGCCGCAGATACCGCCGGCGATGCTTCGGACGAAGCCGCTGGAAGCTGAGCGACGCGTGCCGACATGTGCATGACCCATCGGCTGGCCTGTCATCCGTCATGAACGCGATGACCGTCGGACCGGCATTCAACCCGTCTTCCGCTGGGGGCCACCCAGCGGCCGCAGATGCCCGGTGCACGATGGCTAAACAGCCGACGAACCACAACATCCGCCCTTGCCACGCGCTTGGATGGGCGGACACGGCACGGTACCGTAAGAGCAAAACACGCAGCAGTCCCCGGGCTTGGGTTTGAACACGGCATGGCACTGCTCGCATTCGTAGAACCACTGGCAAGCGTCGGTCGGCATGTTTTCAATCTTTGAGTGACCGCATTGCGGACACGTCAGCGTGGACTCCAAGATCACGTCGTTCACTTCGCTGGCCCTCTTGGCCGACTTGCACCGCACAGAAGCCGCGCTGCAGGACCGGGGGCGGCGTTGCTGCGCTGCCCGGGGCAAGCTGTGCTGCCCGCTGATGCAGGCCCTGCCGGAGGCCTGCCCGATGGTACCGTGGTCTGTTGCCATCCGGTAGGCGCTGACACGGCCGACGCTGCAACCGTTGGCTGCCATCGAGCTGCCAGCCCCTGCTGGCGGGCTGTTTCCATCACGGCGTGGAAATGTCGCCCGAGAAACCAAAGTTCCGCCATCGGCACAAAGGGCCCGGCGATCCTCTGAGCCCTGGGGTGTTGGTGGAGGACGGTTGACCACGTGCTGACTGGCCTACCGAGCTTGTGAACGCTGGCGTGGGCTGCTGCGGGTCAAGCGCCTAACAGGCGGCGAGCGAGCACGGATTGCATGTCACGACGTCCGTCAGCAATCAAGTAAATAATGACTTGGTTGCCTGTGACGCGATAGATCACGCGGTAGGGTTTGAAGAATGTCTGGCGGTATTCTTTGATCCCCAGGCCGACCAGTTCCTTCGGATAACTGCCGCGTTCCGGGAATTTCGATAGGCTCTCCACCACGCCCATCAACTCGTCCAATACATCGTTGGCGTTGGCCACACAGTCGAACTCGGAGATGTAGTCGTGGATGGCCTCCAGATCCTGCTCCGCCCCCTCAGTGAGCAGGACCTCGAACTTGGCTGATGTGCCTGCCATCAGACCGAGACTCGCTTGGCGCGGAGGCGGGCAACGACGTCAGCGACAGGCTTCACCTTGCCAGCGGCCACATCCTGATTACCCAACGCGAGGATCTTCAGCAAGGCCAGTGTTTCTTGCGTCTCCTCGAACGAAGCGACGTCCTGCAAGACAGCCTTGGCTTCGCCGTTTTGGGTGATCACCATCGGTTCACGCTGCTCCGCGAGGTGCGCCAGAACCTCGGCTGCGTTGGCTTTGAGATAGCTGATCGGCTTGATTCGCGACGAGTAGCGCATGGCCGTGCTCCATTTTTAAGCAGGACTTAATATAGTCTTTTTGTGGTCTTGCGGCAAGGCATGGAGGCGGTCCAGCGTCTCGCCTTCCTTGCCCACCACCTCGCCCAGCCAGCGGCGAATCTCCGGGCTGTTGACGTTGTCGTTGTACACCCAGCCTTCATTGCCGGTGTTGTACGGCGGGTCGATGTAGATGCACTTGACCTGGCCCGCATAGCACGGCAGCAGGGCTTTGAGGGCGTGCAGGTTGTCGCCCTGCACGATCAGGTTGCCCGAGTCTTTGCCGTGCGCCGGGCCGCAGGAGAGTTCCGGCACTGGCTCCAGCAGGCGGAAGGGTACTTCCTTGTGGTGTTTGACGACGGCTTCTTTGCCGATCCAGTGGAGTGTGGGCATTCAGACCATCCCTCGATTTCTTGCGCGGCGATGCCGGGTCAGCATCGCCGTGTTTCTCTTCATCCGCGCCCCCGGCGCGTACCCACTCATCCTCCTCGAACAGCTTGACCTTCCACAGCCGCCCGCCCCGGTGCGCCGGCAGGCCGCAGCGCTCGCGCCAGCGGTACACGGTGTCCTTGGCCACACCCAGGTGCTGGGCGACCTGCTCGACGGAAACCCACGGTTCAGTGGTGATGGCGTCCGCGCTTGCCCACTGCAAGCGCCTCGAGTGGATGAAACCGGGAGAAAGTCTATCAGCGGGAATCCGCGCAATTGCGCTCTCCACCGCGCTTGGCTTCGGGGCGGAACGGCGCATGAATCAGGGCACGGCTCACAGCTCGCGAACGAACTCACGGCAGGTGTCGGCTTCGGTGATCACTTCACCGCGCATGGCTGCCCCTTCAATGTTGGTTTGAGCCAAACGGGCAACTCAAGATGATCTTTGCCACGCAGCGTCCGAGCTTC
>NZ_BCWK01000005.1:0-217121 GCF_001592165.1 Caldimonas taiwanensis NBRC 104434 | reverse complement strand
GACATGGTGTCCCTGGGTGTCCGGCGCTCGCCCGCTGGATGCCTGCCCCGAGGGGGCCTGCCGCCCAGGCGGCCTCCTCGTTCCATCATCGCTTCGTTGCAGCGATCGAAGCTGCAACACTGCTCTTTAGGAGTCACCATGCAAAAGCAAAAGATCCGTATCCGCCTCAAGGCGTTCGACTACAAGCTGATCGATCAGTCGGCGCTGGAGATCGTGGACACCGCCAAGCGCACCGGGGCGATCGTCAAGGGCCCGGTGCCCCTGCCGACGCGCATGCAGCGTTTCGACATCCTGCGCTCGCCACATGTCAACAAGACCTCGCGCGACCAGTTCGAGATTCGCACGCACCAGCGCCTGATGGACATCGTCGATCCGACCGACAAGACCGTCGATGCCCTGATGAAGCTGGATCTGCCTGCCGGCGTCGACGTGGAAATCAAGTTGCAGTAAACCCCGCAGGGCGCGGGCTGGCTTGCAGGGCAGGCCGCGTCTGCTACAATCACTCGCTTTACCACAAGGCCGCCCACCGAAAGTGGGCCTTTGTGGTTTGTGGTTGCGAAGCCGGCGCCGTTCGGTCTTCGTGCATCAGGTCAGCTCGGCCAATCGTTGTCGAGCATTGGAGAAAACAATGAGTCTTAGCAATCGTCTCGGATTGCTGGGCCGCAAGGTGGGCATGATGCGCATCTTCACGGGCGACGGCGATGCCGTGCCGGTGACGGTGCTCGACGTGTCGAACAACCGTGTGGCTCAGGTCAAAACCGTGGAGACCGACGGCTACAACGCCATCCAGGTGGCGTTTGGCACCCGCAAGGCTTCCCGTGTGACCAAGCCTGAAGCCGGTCATTTCGCCAAGGCCGGCATTGAGGCGGGCGAGATCCTCAAGGAGTTTCGTGTCTCCGCCGAGGTGGCGGCCGAGTACAAGCCGGGCGCTGTGTTGCCGGTGACGATGTTCTCGGCGGGTCAGGCGGTCGATGTGCAGGGAACCTCCATCGGTAAGGGCTTCGCCGGCACCATCAAGCGTCACAACTTCGGTTCGCAGCGTGCCTCCCACGGCAACAGCCGCTCGCACAACGTTCCTGGGTCGATCTCGATGGCTCAGGATCCGGGCCGTGTGTTCCCTGGCAAGAAAATGTCCGGGCACCTGGGGGATGTGACCGTCACCGTACAAAACTTGGACATCGTGCGCGTCGATGAGGCTCGCCAGCTGCTGCTGGTCAAAGGGGCCGTGCCTGGCGCCAAGGGTGGCCATGTGGTCGTGCGCCCGGCCGTCAAGGCCAAGGCCAAGAAAGAAGGGGCCAACTGATGCAGCTCGAGCTCCTGAATGAACAGGGTCAGTCGTCGGCCAAGATCGACGCGCCCGATACCGTTTTCGGTCGTGAATACAACGAGGCCCTGGTGCACCAGGTGGTGGTGGCTTACCAAGCCAACGCTCGCCAGGCCACCCGTGCCCAGAAGGATCGTGGGGCGGTCAAGCACTCCACCAAGAAGCCTTGGCGGCAAAAGGGGACCGGCCGTGCGCGTGCCGGGATGACCTCATCGCCGCTGTGGCGTGGCGGTGGTCGGATTTTCCCGAACAGCCCCAACGAAAACTTCACGCACAAAGTCAACAAGAAGATGTACCGCGCCGGCATGGCTGCCATCTTCTCGCAGCTGGCCCGCGAAGGTCGCCTGGCCGTGGTGGACTCGCTGAAAGTCGAGGCGCCCAAAACCAAGCTGTTGGCGGCCAAATTCAAGGCCATGGGCCTGGAGTCCGTGCTGGTGATTGCCGACCAGATCGACGAAAACTTGTATCTGGCGTCGCGCAATCTGGCCAATGTGCTCGTCGTCGAGCCCCGCTACGCCGATCCGGTGTCGCTGGTGCACTACAAGAAGGTGCTCGTGACCAAGGCCGCGATCGAGCAGCTCAAGGAGATGCTGGCATGAGCGCCCCGAAATTCAATGAAGGCCGCCTGATGCAAGTGCTGGTCGCCCCCATCGTCTCGGAGAAGGCGACCGCGGTTGCGGAAAAGCACAATCAGGTGTTGTTCAAGGTCCTGCGCGACGCCACCAAGCCCGAGATCAAGGCGGCTGTGGAGCTGCTGTTCAAGGTCGAGGTCGAGGGCGTGCAGGTGGTGAATCAGAAGGGCAAGGTCAAGCGCTTCGGTCGTTCCATGGGTCGGCGTGATCACGTCAAGAAGGCCTATGTGTCGCTGAAGGAAGGCCAGGAGCTCAACTTCTCTGGGGAGGCTGCGTAAATGGCCGTCATCAAACTCAAGCCCACCTCGCCCGGCCGTCGCGCCGTGGTGAAAGTGGTGCACAAGCACCTGCACAAGGGCGCTCCCGAGAAGTCTTTGATCGAGCCCCAGAAGCAGAACGCCGGCCGTAACAACAACGGTCACATCACCACCCGTCACAAGGGGGGTGGGCATAAGCATCACTACCGTGTGATCGACTTCCGTCGCAACAAAGACGGTATTCCCGCCAAGGTCGAGCGTATCGAGTACGACCCGAACCGCACGGCGCATATCGCATTGTTGTGCTATGCGGACGGCGAGCGTCGTTACATCATCGCCCCGAAGGGGTTGGAGGTGGGGGCGACCGTGCTCAGCGGCTCGGACGCCCCGATCAAAGCGGGCAATGCGCTGCCCATCCGCAACATTCCGGTGGGTTCGACCATCCACTGCATCGAGATGTTGCCGGGCAAGGGGGCTCAAATCGCCCGTTCGGCCGGGACGTCGGCCGTGTTGATGGCTCGCGAAGGCGCTTATGCGCAGGTCCGGTTGCGTTCGGGTGAGGTTCGCAAGATCCACATCGAGTGCCGTGCCACGATCGGCGAGGTCAGCAACGAAGAACACAGCCTGCGTCAGTACGGCAAGGCCGGCGCGGTGCGCTGGAGGGGGATCCGCCCGACCGTGCGTGGCGTCGCGATGAACCCGATCGACCACCCGCACGGTGGTGGTGAGGGTCGCACCGGTGAGGCCCGCGCGCCCGTGTCGCCGTGGAATACCTTGACCAAGGGCTACCGCACCCGTCGCAACAAGCGCACTCAGACGATGATCGTCTCGCGCCGCAAGAAATAAGAGGACGCTATGGCTCGTTCACTCAAGAAAGGCCCGTTCGTCGACCACCACCTGATGGCCAAGGTCGAGAAGGCCGTCGAGACCAAGGACAAGAAGCCGATCAAGACCTGGTCGCGTCGCTCGACGATCCTGCCTGAATTCATCGGTCTGACGATCGCGGTGCACAACGGTAAGCAACACGTGCCGGTGTATGTGACCGACCAAATGGTCGGCCACAAACTCGGCGAGTTCGCGCTGACCCGCACGTTCAAGGGTCACCCCGCGGACAAGAAGGCGAAGAAGTAAGGAGCGGCGATGGAAACCAGAGCAATCGTTCGCGGTGTGCGCCTGTCGGTCGACAAAGGCCGTCTGGTGGCTGACATGATCCGCGGCAAAAAGGTCGACCAGGCCCTCGACATTCTGACATTCACGCGCAAGAAGGCTGCAGGCATCATCAAGAAGGCGCTGGAGTCCGCCATCGCCAACGCCGAGCACAACGCCGGTGCCGACATCGATGAGCTGAAAGTCAAGACGATCTACGTGGAGCAAGGCACCACGCTGAAGCGCTTTACCGCCCGGGCCAAGGGCCGTGGCAATCGCATCAGCAAGCCCACCTGCCACATCTTTGTGACCGTCGGCAACTAAGGGGCAGAAAGAGAACCATGGGACAGAAAATCCATCCGACCGGTTTCCGGCTGCCCGTCACCCGTGCCTGGGCGTCGCGCTGGTATGCGTCCAACCGCAATTTCAGCCAGATGTTGGCCGATGACCTGCAGGTGCGCGAGTATCTGAAGCAGCGTCTGAAGAATGCCGCCGTCTCGCGCATCCTGATCGAGCGCCCTGCCAAGAATGCTCGCATCACGATTTTCTCGGCGCGCCCGGGCGTGGTGATCGGCAAGAAGGGCGAGGACATCGAAAGCCTCAAGGCTGAGTTGGCCAAGCGCTTGGGCGTGCCCGTGGCGGTGAACATCGAGGAGGTGCGCAAGCCCGAGATCGATGCGCAGCTCATTGCCGATTCGATCACCCAGCAGCTCGAAAAGCGCATCATGTTCCGCCGCGCCATGAAGCGCGCGATGCAAAACGCGATGCGACTGGGCGCACAGGGCATCAAGATCATGTCCTCCGGCCGACTCAACGGCATCGAAATCGCGCGGACCGAGTGGTACCGTGAGGGTCGCGTGCCTCTGCACACCCTGCGTGCCGACATCGACTATGGCTTCTCGGAAGCCAAGACCACGTATGGCGTCATCGGCGTCAAAGTGTGGGTCTACAAAGGCGAGCGTCTGGGTCGCGGCGAGCAGCCGACGGCCAAGACCGAGGAGCGTCCGGAAGATGACCGCCGTGGCCGTCGCGGCCCGCGCAGCGACCGCCCTGCGGGCGATCGCCGTCCCCCGCGCGGCGCTGCGCGCACTGCGGCCGGCCGCAATGAAGCGCCGGCCGACGGCAGTGACAAGCCGGCCGAGGCCGCGGACGCGCCCAAGACGGCCGTCAAGCGCGTGCGCAAAGCGGCTTCGCCCGCCGGCGAGGTCAAAGGAGAATAAGACATGCTGCAACCTGCTCGTCGCAAATACCGCAAGGAGCAAAAAGGCCGCAACACGGGCGTGGCCACCCGCGGTGCGACCGTGGCGTTCGGTGATTTCGGCTTGAAGGCCACCGAGCGCGGCCGCATCACGGCCCGCCAAATCGAGGCGGCCCGCCGTGCGATTTCCCGTCACGTCAAGCGTGGCGGCCGCATTTGGATCCGCATCTTCCCGGACAAGCCGATTTCCCAGAAACCCGCCGAAGTGCGTATGGGTAACGGCAAAGGCAATCCCGAATATTGGGTGGCCGAGATCCAGCCGGGCAAAGTGCTGTATGAGATCAACGGCGTGCCCGAGCAACTCGCCCGCGAGGCCTTCCAGCTGGCTGCGGCCAAGCTGCCGCTGAAGACCATCTTCGTGAGCCGTCAGATCGGCGCCTGAACCGCATTCGGAGTATCGACATGAAAGCATCTGAACTGCGTAGCAAGGACGTCGCCGGCCTGGAGAAGGAATTGGCAGACTTGCTCAAGGCCCATTTCGGGCTGCGCATGCAAAAGGGAACCCAGCAGCTGAGCAACACGGCTGCGCTGGGCAAGACCCGCCGTGACATCGCTCGCGTCAAGACCATCCTGGCGCAGAAGAAGAGGGAAGGAGCCGCGAAATGACGCAAGCTCAAGGCGCCGTGAAGAACACTCGCACGCTGATTGGGCGTGTGGTGAGTGACAAGCGGGCTAAGACCGTCACCGTCTTGGTCGAGCGTCGTACCAAGCACGAGCTGTACGGCAAGATCGTGGCCCGTTCGCGCAAGTACCACGCCCATGACGAAAAGGGCGAGTACAAAATGGGCGATCTGGTGGAGATTGCCGAGGGCCGTCCGGTGTCCAAGACCAAGGCCTGGTATGTCACCCGCCTGATCGAAAGGGCCCGCGAGGTCTGATCCCCAGCGTCTGAACGGCCCGCTGGCGGCCTGGGTTTCCGGGCCGCCCGCCGGCGAAAACGGCCGGTTCGCCTCATACTGGCGGCCGGCCGTTTTCACATCCGTGGCCGGTGTTCATCATCCCAAGCAACCCAGGAGACGACGATGCTCAAAGTCGGTGACAAGCTGCCAGCCGGTACGCTGCAGGAATTTATCGAGGTCGAGGGGCAGGGCTGCTCGATCGGCCCGAACAGCTTCGACATTCACCAGTCCACCGCGGGCAAGACGGTGGCCATTTTTGGCGTGCCCGGCGCGTTCACCCCGACGTGTTCGGCCAAGCACCTGCCGGGCTACCTTGAATTGGCCGACGCCTTCAAGGCCGCCGGCGTGGATGAAATCTGGTGCGTGGCGGTCAACGATGCGTTCGTGATGGGCGCTTGGGGCCGCGAGCAGAAGACGGCCGGCAAAGTGCGCATGATGGCCGACGGCAGCGCGGACTTTGCGCGCGCCACGGGGCTGACGCTGGATCTGACCGCCCGGGGCATGGGGGTGCGATCCCAACGGTATTCGATGTTGGTCGTCGATGGGGTGGTCAAGACGCTGAACATCGAGGCCCCCGGCAAGTTCGAGGTGAGCGATGCGGCCACCCTGCTGAAGCAGGCCCAGGCCTTGCGCGGCTGAGCTTTCCGGGGTCTGGCGGTGCAGCAGGCGCACTGCGCGTGCGGCCGGCGCCCGGCCCGACACCCCTTGCGAGGCGGGCTGGGGGGCGCCCCAGGGGTTCAGAGCAGTTGACGCGAGAAAAAACTTCTACGACAATATGCAGCTTCGCCGGGAATCGGCTGATTTTGCGTGCACCAAAGGCTGCGTGTGGTACGAGCGCGAGCTGGTACGAGCGTCAGTGGCGGTGCTTGAGCCAAAGTCAGAGCGCGCCGGCTTCGCCCAAGCGGGTGTCTGCCATCGGGTAGGCATTCGACGGGCCCAAGACTGACCGCTTTGCCTTTTCCGTGATGGGCACGGGGGGATTCGGCGGGAGAAGTTGGGGACTTTCATGATTCAAATGCAATCGCGACTCGACGTCGCCGACAACACTGGCGCCAAGTCCGTCATGTGCATCAAGGTGCTGGGCGGGTCCAAGCGCCGTTATGCCGGGATTGGCGACATCATCAAGGTCAGCATCAAAGAAGCTGCGCCGCGCGGCCGCGTCAAGAAGGGCGAGGTGTATAGCGCGGTGGTCGTGCGTACGGCCAAGGGGGTGCGTCGTCAGGACGGCTCGGTGATCAAGTTCGATGGCAACGCGGCCGTGCTCCTGAACAACAAGCTGGAGCCGATCGGCACCCGCATCTTCGGCCCGGTGACCCGCGAGCTGCGCACCGAGCGTTTCATGAAGATCGTGTCGCTCGCCCCCGAAGTGCTTTGAGCTTCAAGCCGAGGACAGGCCATGAACAAGATTCGTAAGGGCGACCAGGTCATCGTGTTGACCGGGCGCGACAAGGGCAAGCGCGGGACGGTGACGGCGCGCATCGACTCGCAGTACATCGTCGTCGAGGGGGTCAACGTGGTCAAAAAACACGTGCGCCCCAACCCGATGAAAGGCACGACCGGTGGCATCGTCGACAAGGCCATGCCCATTCATCAGTCCAATGTGGCGATTTACAACGCCGCGACGGGCAAGGCTGACCGGGTCGGGTTCAAGCTGCTGGCTGACGGCAAGAAGGTGCGCGTCTACAAGTCCAGCGGCGAAGAGATCAAGGCGTAAGAGGTGTTCGAGATGGCTCGTCTGCAACAGTACTACCGCGAGAAAGTCGTCCCGAACCTCATGAAGAAGTTCGGCTACAAGTCGGTCATGGAGGTGCCGCGCATCACCAAGATCACGCTGAACATGGGCGTGAGCGAGGCGGTGTCGGACAAGAAGGTCATGGAGCATGCGGTCAGCGACCTGGCGAAGATCGCTGGGCAAAAGCCCGTGATCACCAAGTCGCGCAAGGCCATTGCCGGCTTCAAGATCCGCGAGGGGGTGCCCATCGGTTGCATGGTCACGCTGCGAGGGGTGCGCATGTATGAATTCCTCGATCGTTTCGTGACGATCGCGCTGCCCCGTGTGCGTGACTTCCGTGGGATTTCGGGGCGCTCCTTCGATGGCCGCGGCAACTACAACGTCGGCGTCAAAGAGCAGATCATCTTCCCCGAGATCGAATACGACAAGGTTGATGCCCTGCGTGGCCTCAACATCAGCATCACCACGACGGCCAAGTCGGACGAAGAGTGCAAAGCGCTGCTGTCCGAGTTCCGTTTCCCGTTCAAGAACTGAGGTGGCTCATGGCCAAGGTTTCCATGATTCAGCGCGAAGCCAAGCGCAGCAAGCTGGCCGCCAAGTACGCGAAGAAGTACGCCGAGCTCAAGGCCATCGCCAACGATGCCAAGAAAAGTGACGAGGAGCGCTACTTGGCGCGTCTGGAATTGCAAAAGCTGCCGCGCAATGCCAACCCCACCCGCCTGCGCGCGCGTTGCGGCCTGACCGGGCGGCCGCGTGGCACTTTCCGTTTGTTTGGTCTGAGTCGCAGCAAGATCCGCGACTTGGCGTTCCGTGGCGATATCCCGGGCGTCATCAAGGCCAGCTGGTAATCGGCACGATCAGGAGAAGAACCCATGAGCATGAGTGATCCTATCGCCGACATGCTGACCCGCATCCGCAACGCCCAGATCGTCGAGAAGGCCAGTGTTCGCATGCCTTCGTCGAAGCTGAAAGTGGCCATCGCGCAGGTGCTGAAGGATGAGGGCTACATCGAAGACTTCGTCGTGCGTGGCGAGGCTTCCAAGCCGGAGCTCGAAATTGCGCTGAAGTACTACGCCGGCCGTCCGGTGATCGAGCGTCTGGAGCGTGTGAGCCGTCCCGGTTTGCGGATCTACAAAGGTCGGCACGAGATTCCTCAGGTCATGAATGGCCTGGGTGTGGCCATCGTCACCACGCCCAAGGGTGTGATGACGGATCGTAAGGCACGTCAGGCCGGCATCGGCGGCGAAGTGCTCTGCTACGTCGCTTGATCGAGGAGAGGTCGCAAATGTCCCGCGTTGGAAAAATGCCGATCGCCATCCCCCAGGGTGTGGATGTGTCGATCACTGCCGACCAGATCAGCGTCAAGGGCTCGCTGGGCACGCTGTCCCGTCCGTTGAACAAGCTGGTCACGGTCAAGAACGAGGGCGGCAAGCTGTCGTTTGCGCCCGTGAATGACTCTGCCGAAGCCAATGCCATGTCCGGCACCATGCGCGCCTTGGTGGCCAACATGGTGCAAGGCGTCAGCAAGGGCTTCGAGCGCAAGCTGACCTTGGTGGGAGTGGGTTATCGTGCACAGGCTCAGGGGCAGAAACTGAGTCTGCAAATCGGTTTTTCCCATCCGGTGGTCAAGGACATGCCCGCCGGCATCAAGGTGGAGACGCCCTCGCAGACGGAAATCGTGATCAAAGGCGCCGACCGTCAAGCGGTGGGCCAGATTGCTGCCGAGGTGCGCGCCTTCCGTCCGCCCGAGCCCTACAAGGGTAAAGGCATCCGCTATGCGGACGAGAAGGTGGTCATCAAAGAGACCAAGAAGAAGTAAGGAGCCGCCAGATGTTGAACAAGAAAGAACAGCGCCTGCGTCGCTCCCGTCAGACGCGTTTGCGTATCGCCCAGCAGCGTGTGGCGCGCTTGACCGTGTTCCGCTCCAACCTGCACATCTACGCCAACGTCATCTCCGAAGACGGCACCCGTGTGTTGGCTTCGGCCTCGACGGTCGAGAAGGAAGTCCGCGAGCAGCTCGGTGGCAAGGGCAAGGGCGGCAATGTGGCGGCGGCCCAGATCGTCGGCAAGCGCATCGCCGAGAAGGCCAAGGCCGTTGGCATCGAGAAAGTGGCCTTCGACCGTTCGGGTTTTGCCTACCACGGCCGTGTGAAGGCGCTGGCCGAAGCGGCGCGCGAAGGCGGACTGAAGTTTTAAGCGCACGACCTCAAGGAATCCGAAATGGCAAAGTTTCAACCGAAAGTGGCGGACGAAGGTCGCGACGACGGTCTGCGCGAAAAGATGATCGCGGTCAACCGCGTCACCAAAGTGGTCAAGGGCGGTCGCATTCTCGGTTTTGCGGCCTTGACCGTGGTGGGTGATGGCGATGGGCGCATCGGCATGGGCAAGGGCAAAGCCCGTGAGGTGCCGGTGGCCGTGCAAAAGGCCATGGAGCAGGCGCGCCGCAACATGTTCAAGGTCAGCCTGAAGAATGGCACCTTGCATCACAACGTCGTGGGTCAGCATGGCGCGGCCAAGGTGCTGATGGCCCCGGCCAAGCCTGGTGACGGCATCATCGCCGGCGGCCCGATGCGAGCGATTTTCGAAGTCATGGGCGTGACCGATATCGTGGCCAAGAGCCATGGCTCGACCAACCCGTACAACATGGTGCGCGCCACGCTGGATGCTCTGAAGCGCTGCTCCACACCGGCCGAGATCGCGGCCAAGCGCGGCAAGTCGGTTGAAGAGCTGTTCAACTGACGGGCAGGAGAACGACATGGCTGAGAAAAAGACCCTGAAAGTCAAGCTGGTTCGCAGCGTGATCGGCACGCGGGCCGATCACCGCGCCACCGTGCGCGGCTTGGGCCTGCGCAAGCTCAATAGCGAATCGGTGCTGGAAGACACTCCCGCCGTGCGCGGAATGATCAACAAGGTGAGCTACCTGGTGCAGGTGGTTCAGGCAGGCTGAGGACGATCATGCAACTCAACTCCATCAAGCCGGCTGCGGGCTCCAAGCACGCCAAGCGCCGCGTGGGCCGTGGCATCGGTTCGGGCCTGGGCAAAACGGCTGGTCGCGGCCACAAGGGCCAAAAGTCGCGTGCTGGTGGCTTCCACAAGGTGGGCTTCGAAGGCGGTCAAATGCCCTTGCAGCGGCGGCTGCCCAAGCGCGGCTTCAAGTCGCAGAGCCTGAAGTTCAACGCCGAGGTGCGCCTGAGTGACCTGCAGCGTCTGGAAGCCACCGAGATCGATCTGCTTGCGCTCAAGCAAGCCGGCTTGGTCGGCGAGCTGGTGCGTCAAGTCAAGGTGATCGCTTCGGGCGAGCTCACCCGCAAGGTCGTGCTCAAGGGCCTGGCGGCCACCGCCGGCGCCAAGAAGGCGATCGAGGCCGCTGGCGGCTCCATCGTCGAGTAACGCGCCGCAAGCAAAGACTAGGCTCACGAGGACACCTTAGCCGTGGCAAGCAACGCAAGTCAGTTGGCCAAGACCGGGAAGTTCGGCGATCTGCGTCGCCGGCTGTTTTTCCTGGTCATGGCGCTGGTCGTCTACCGCATTGGGGCGCACATCCCGGTGCCGGGGATCGACCCCAATCAGCTGCAGGAGCTTTTCCGCAGCCAACAAGGCGGCATCCTGAGCCTGTTCAACATGTTCTCGGGCGGGGCGCTGTCGCGCTTCACCGTGTTCGCGCTGGGCATCATGCCCTACATTTCGGCGTCGATCATCATGCAGTTGATGACCTACGTCGTGCCCACGCTCGAACAGCTGAAGAAAGAGGGTGAGGCGGGTCGTCGCAAGATCACGCAGTACACGCGCTATGGCACCCTGGGGCTGGCGATTTTCCAGTCGGTGTCGATCGCCATCGCCTTGGAAAGCTCGCCCGGCTTGGTCCTCAATCCTGGGTTCGGCTTTCGCGTGACGGCCATGATCAGCCTGACCGCGGGAACCATGTTCTTGATGTGGCTGGGCGAGCAAATCACCGAGCGCGGCCTGGGCAATGGCATTTCGATCCTGATTTTCGCGGGCATCGTGGCCGGCCTGCCCAATGCCATCGGAGGGCTTTTCGAGCTGGTGCGCACGGGGGCGATGAGCATCATCGTGAGCCTGGCGATCATCGTGCTCGTGGCGGTGGTCACCTACTTCGTGGTGTACGTGGAGCGGGGACAGCGCAAGATCTTGGTGAATTACGCCAAGCGCCAGGTCGGCAACCGGATCTACGGGGGGCAGGCCTCGCACTTGCCCCTGAAGCTGAACATGGCCGGGGTGATCCCGCCGATCTTTGCCTCGTCGATCATCTTGCTGCCGGCCACGGTGGTGAGTTGGTTCAGCACGGGCGACAGCCTGCGTTGGCTGAAGAACATTGCCGACGCCTTGCATCCGGGCCAACCGGTCTATGTGATGCTGTATGCCGCGGCGATTGTGTTCTTCTGCTTTTTCTATACGGCGTTGGTGTTCAACAGCCGTGAGACCGCAGACAACTTGAAGAAAAGCGGTGCCTTCATTCCGGGCATCCGTCCGGGCGAGCAGACGGCGCGTTACATCGACAAAATCTTGTCGCGTCTGACCCTGGCGGGCGCGCTGTACATCACCGCGGTGTGTTTGCTGCCTGAGTTTTTGATCTTGAAGTACAACGTGCCGTTTTATTTCGGCGGCACCTCGTTGCTGATCATCGTGGTCGTGACGATGGACTTCTGGGCTCAGGTGCAGTCCTATGTGATGTCGCAGCAGTATGAATCGCTGCTGAAGAAGGCAAATTTCAAGGCCGGTTGAGACAGGCCGTCAGCGAAACGAACGAACACGCATGGCGAAAGACGACGTCATTCAAATGCAGGGCGAAGTGATCGAAAACTTGCCCAATGCCACGTTTCGCGTGAAGTTGGAGAACGGGCACGTGGTGCTCGGTCACATTTCGGGCAAGATGCGCATGCATTACATCCGCATCCTGCCCGGCGACAAGGTGACCGTCGAACTCACGCCCTACGATTTGAGTCGCGCTCGCATCGTGTTTCGAGCGAAGTGAGCAACTGAAAGGTCAAGGAGAAGACCATGAAAGTTTCGGCATCTGTCAAAAGGATCTGCCGCAATTGCAAGATCATCCGCCGCAATGGCGTGGTTCGCGTGATTTGCACCGACCCGCGCCACAAGCAGCGCCAGGGCTGAGCGACAGCGCCGCCCCGGATGAACGCGAGTTAGAGGACGCACATGGCACGTATTGCTGGTATCAACATCCCGCCCCACAAGCACACCGAGATCGGTCTGACCGCGATCTACGGCATCGGCCGCTCGACGGCGCAGAAGATCTGCGACGCCTGCGCGATTCCGTATGACAAGAAGATCAAGGATTTGACCGACGCCGACCTGGAGAAAATCCGGGAAGAAGTGGGCAAGCTCACCATCGAGGGCGACTTGCGCCGCGAGATGTCGATCAATATCAAGCGCTTGATGGATTTGGGTTGCTACCGCGGTTTCCGCCATCGTCGCGGCCTGCCTGTGCGCGGCCAGCGCACTCGTACCAACGCCCGTACCCGCAAGGGGCCGCGCAAAGCCGGCGTGGCGTTGAAGAAGTAAGCCGCCGCAATCACGCTGATTGAAAGAAGGTATTCATGGCCAAGTCACCTGCGAACACCGCTGCCCGCCGCGTGAGCAAGAAGGTCCGCAAAAACGTTGCGGACGGCATCGCGCACGTCCACGCCTCGTTCAACAACACGATCATCACGATCACCGACCGCCAGGGCAACGCGTTGGCCTGGGCTTCTTCCGGTGGTCAGGGTTTCAAGGGCTCGCGCAAGTCCACTCCGTTTGCCGCCCAGGTGGCCGCCGAAATGGCCGGACGCGCTGCGCAGGAGCAGGGCATCAAGAACCTGGACGTCGAGATCAAGGGGCCCGGGCCCGGGCGGGAGTCCTCGGTGCGCGCGTTGGCGGCGCTGGGCATTCGCATCACCTCGATTTCCGACGTGACGCCGATCCCGCACAATGGTTGCCGCCCGCCAAAGCGTCGTCGCATCTAATAGAATTGTGTGTTTTGGTTCGCCGGCCGGTGTTGTGAGGCACCTGGGCCGGCGGTTTCGTTGAAGCCCACCGTCCGGACGCGATCGACAGAGCATCGATATCCCGCTTCCGGACTCGCGCGGCCGCGCAAGCGGCGGCGTCAGATTTTTGAGGAAAGACTCAAGTGGCACGTTATCTCGGCCCCAAGGCCAAACTCTCCCGCCGTGAAGGCACCGATCTCTACCTGAAGAGCGCCCGCCGCGCCATCGGGGACAAAGCCAAGTTCGACAGCAAGCCCGGCCAGCACGGCCGCACGTCGGGGTCTCGCACCTCGGACTACGGCCTGCAGTTGCGCGAGAAGCAAAAGGTCAAGCGCATGTACGGCGTGCTGGAGCGTCAGTTCCGACGTTATTTCGCCGAGGCCGAGCGCCGCAAGGGCAACACCGGTGCGAATTTGCTGCAGTTGCTGGAGTCGCGTCTGGACAACGTCGTCTATCGCATGGGCTTTGGCTCCACGCGTGCGGAAGCCCGCCAGCTGGTGTCGCACAAGGGCATTACGGTCAATGGGCAGTGCGTCAATATCCCGTCCTACCTGGTCAAGCCCGGTGACGTGGTGGCCGTGGCCGAGAAGGCCAAGAAGCAGCTGCGCGTGCAGGAGGCCTTCAAGCTGGCCCAGCAAATCGGATTGCCGGGTTGGGTGCAGGTGGACGGCAGCAAGCTCGAAGGCGTGTTCAAGAAGACGCCCGACCGTGATGAATTCGGTGCCGAGATCAACGAATCGCTGATCGTCGAACTGTACTCGCGTTGATGCCGAAGGCGGCCTCGCGTCCTTTCGGGTGGCACGAGGCGCCAAGCGTGTTTTCAAAGAACCTGGTGCCTGGCACCAGGCGGTCCATCAGCCTTATCGGTGTAACGAGCCGAGGGTATTGACAGGAAGACCTCATGCAAACCAATCTGCTGAAACCCAAGGCCATCAATGTCGAGCCGCTGGGCGGTCACCGAGCCAAGGTGACGCTGGAGCCCTTCGAGCGCGGTTATGGCCACACGCTGGGCAACGCCTTGCGCCGTGTGCTGCTGTCGTCGATGGTGGGTTATGCGCCCACCGAAGTGACGATTGCCGGCGTGCTGCACGAGTACTCGACCATCGACGGGGTGCAGGAAGACGTGGTGCACATCATGCTCAATCTGAAGGGCGTGGTGTTCCGTCTGCACAACCGCGATGAAGTCACCTTGGTGCTGCGCAAGGAAGGCGAAGGCCCGGTGACGGCCGGTGACATTCAGACGCCGCATGATGTCGAGATCATCAATCCCGACCATGTGATCGCCCACTTGGCCCAGGGGGGCAAGCTGGACATGCAGATCAAGGTGGAGAAGGGGCGTGGCTATGTGCCTGGTACCCTGCGCCGCTTCGGCGACGAGCCCACCAAAGCCATCGGCCGCATCGTGCTGGACGCCTCGTTCTCGCCGGTCAAGCGGGTGAGCTACACGGTGGAAAGCGCCCGTGTGGAGCAGCGCACCGACCTGGACAAGCTGGTGATGGAGATCGAGACCAATGGCGCGATCTCTCCGGAGGAGGCGATCCGGGCCTCGGCCAAGATCCTGGTCGAGCAGCTGGCCGTCTTTGCCCAGTTGGAAGGCAGCGATCTGCCCGGCTTCGAGCCGGCCATGCCGCGCAGCCAGACCTTCGACCCGATCTTGCTGCGTCCGGTGGACGAGCTGGAGTTGACGGTGCGCTCGGCCAACTGCTTGAAGGCCGAGAACATCTACTACATCGGCGACTTGATTCAGCGTACGGAGACCGAGCTGCTCAAGACCCCGAACCTGGGCCGCAAGTCGCTCAACGAAATCAAGGAAGTGTTGGCCTCGCGGGGCCTCACGCTGGGCGTGCGTCTGGAGAACTGGCCGCCGTCTGGTTTGGACAAGCGCTGACATCGGCCGGCCCTCTTGCGAGGGCGCGGCCGCCGGATCGGCCCGGGGGCGGATCCGCAGCCTTCGTTTCATGAATCGTGTGCACCTTCCGGTACCTGATACGGCCGGAAGTTTTGGATAAAGAAAGGAATGCACCATGCGTCATCGTCACGGACTTCGCAAACTCAACCGCACCTCCGAGCACCGTCTCGCGATGCTGCGCAACATGGCCAATGCGCTGATCGAGCACGAGGCCATCAAAACCACGCTGCCCAAGGCCAAGGAACTGCGCCGCATCGTCGAGCCGCTGATCACGCTGGGCAAGGAGCCGACGGTGGCAAACAAGCGCTTGGCGTTTGCCCGTCTGCGCAACCGTGACAACGTGGTGAAGCTGTTCAATGTGCTGGGCGAACGCTACAAGACCCGGCCGGGGGGCTACACCCGCATCCTGAAGATGGGCTTCCGCGTGGGCGACAACGCGCCGATGGCGTATGTCGAGCTGGTGGATCGCCCCGAGCCGACCGAGGCCGAAGCGGCCAAGGTCGAGGCGGCCAAGACCGAGGCGGCCGAGTAAGTCGGCTGGGCGTCGGCAGACGCCGGCGCTGGCGATAGGCTTCCGGGGGCCGGCCTTGTGCCGGCCCCTTGTTTTTGGAGGGGCCTCTTTGGAGGGGCCGTCTTTGGAGGGGGCCGGTGGGCGGCAATGGCCGCCTGCGGGCGAGGAATCCGGCTCTTTGGCACACTGGCAGGTCTATGTCCGCCTCGTCTCCGTCTGCGCCGCTGTTTGCCGTCGAGCACTTGGTCAAGCGTTACAACGGCCACACGGTGGTCGATGGCCTCAGTTTCGAGATCCGCGCTGGGGAATGCTTGGGCGTGATCGGGCCCAACGGGGCCGGCAAGACGACGACGATCCGGATGTGTCTCGGGCTGACGGCGCCGCAGTCCGGGCGCATCACGGCGTTTGGGATGTCGGTGCCCGAGCGGCTGAGGGAGATCAAGCAGCGCTTGGGCGTGGTCAGCCAGTTCGACAGCCTGGACCCGGATTTTTCGTGTGCGGAGAACTTGATCGTTTTCGCGCGCTATTTCGGCTTGCCTGGCGCCGTGGTGGCGCAGCGAGTGCCGATGTTGTTGCAGTTTGCGGCGCTGCAATCGAAGGCACAGGCCAAGCCGGCGGAGTTGTCCGGCGGCATGCGGCGACGCCTGAGCTTGGCACGGGCCTTGGTGAATGACCCGGACTTGCTGCTGCTGGATGAGCCGACCACGGGGCTGGACCCGCAGGCGCGCCACTTGATGTGGGAGCGGCTCAAAGAGTTGCTGCAGCAAGGCAAGTCCATCCTGCTGACGACCCATTTCATGGACGAGGCCGAGCGTTTGTGCGATCGGCTCATCGTGTTGGACCATGGGCGCAAGATCGCCGAGGGCACGCCACGCGGCTTGATTGCCGAGCATTTGGAGTCCGATGTGATCGAGGTGTATGGCCAGGGGGCGCGGCAGGCGGCACAGCAGCTCCAGCCCTTGTGCGAGCGGGTCGAGCGCAGCGGGGAGACCACGTTTTTGTATGTGAACCGGCCGCAGCCGGTGTTGCAGCGCTTGGCCGATCTGGCTGGGGTGAGATACCTGCATCGTCCGGCCAATTTGGAGGATCTGTTTCTCAAGCTCACGGGGCGGCAGATCCGCGACGATGCCTGACTTCATGAGGTCTGCCGAGTCATGCCCGAATCGTTTTACGCGCCGCCTCGGCTGAGCCGCCGTGTCTGGCCGGTGGTGCAGCGGAATTTGTTGGTTTGGCGCAAGCTGGCCGTGCCGAGTTTGCTGGGCAACATTGCCGAGCCGTTGATCGTGCTGGTGGCCTTTGGCTATGGCTTGGGCGCGTTGGTGGGCGAGGTGCAGGGCTTGCCTTACATCGTGTTTCTCGCCTCGGGCAGCATTTGCATGAGCACGATGTATGCGGCTTCTTTCGAAGCGCTGTACTCGGCCTTTTCGCGCATGCATGTGCAAAAGACCTGGGACGGCATCATGAATGCCCCGGTGAGCTTGGACGACATCGTGTTCGCCGAGATGTTGTGGGCGGCGCTCAAAGCGTTGTTTTCGGCCGTGGCGATCGCCGCAGTGTTGATCGCGCTGAACATCAGCCGTGCACCGACCCTGCTGTTGGCGGTGCCCTTGCTGTTCGTGGTGGGGATCACGTTCGCCTCGGTGGCCTTGGTGTTCAATGCGTTGGCTCGCAACTACGATTTCTTCACGTACTACTTCACCCTGGTGCTCACGCCGATGACCTTCCTGTCCGGGGTGTATTTCCCGCTGGAGCAATTGCCGCCGGTGTTGCAATCGGTGGCCAGGGTGTTGCCGCTGACGGCGGCGGTGGAGATCGTGCGCCCGTTGGTGGTGGGCCAGTGGCCGGCCGACTGGGGGCGGGCGCTGGCGGTGTTGGGCCTGTACGCCGCCGGGGGCTACTATGTGGCGCTGGTGATGACGCGCCGGCGCTTCTACCGTTGAGGGGTGGATCATGGACGATATGGCTGCATCCGAGGTGCTGGTGGCGCTGAGCACGGCCCCCGATGAAGCCACGGCTCGCCGTCTGGCTCGGCAGCTGGTGGAGGAGTCTTTGGCGGCCTGCGTGAACCTGTTGGGCTCGGCGCAGTCCATTTATCGGTGGCAGGGGCAGGTGGAGGAGGCCGCCGAGTGGATGATGTGGATCAAGACCACCCGCGAGGCTTGGCCGCGACTGAAGGAGCGCTTGTCGCAGTGGCACCCTTATGAGGTGCCGGAATTGCTCGCGCTGCAGGTGCAGGACGGTCATGCGCCGTACCTGGCCTGGGTGTTGGCCAACGTGAAAGGGGCCGATCGGTGAGGTCGATGGTGCGCCGTTGGATGCTGGGACTGCTTGCGCTGGGCTGGGCATGGGCGGTGGGCGCCAGCCAAGAGGTGCTGGCGCCCGAACAAGCTTTTCGTCACAGCGCCAGACTGATCGACGAGCGCACGCTGGCGTTGCGATTCGAGATTGCCGACGGCTACTACATGTACCGTGAGCAGTTTGCTTTCACGGCGCCAGCGGCCACGCTGGGGGCGGCGCGTCTGCCGTCTGGCCAGATCAAATACGACACCACGTTCCAGAAAGACGTCGAAACCTATCGGGGCGAGGTGCTGATCGAGCTGCCGGTGCAAGCCGCGCCGCCGGAGGGTTTTCGGCTGGTGGTGCGCAGCCAGGGATGTGCCGATCAGGGGCTGTGCTACCCGCCGATGGAACATGAGCACGAGGTGAGTTTGCGGGCCTTCGGAGCCGCGCAAGACCGCGTGCGGCTGCTGCGCATCGATGATCGGCCGGTGGGCGGGGCGCTGGGGGTGTTGTCGCAGGGCTGGTCGGCCTTGTGGGGCTCGGGGCCTCAGGCGGCCGGCTCGACGGCGGCGACGCCCGGCCCGGTGCCCGCAGGCGGGTCCTCACCGGCGCAGCCTGCGCGCATCGAGGCGGTGTTGGCCTCGGGACAGTGGTGGGCGGTGTTGGCGGTGTTTTGGGTCGCGGGGCTGCTGCTGTCGCTGACGCCGTGCGTGTTGCCGATGTTGCCCATTTTGTCGTCGCTCATCGTTGGACAGGCCGATGCCGCATCACGACCGGTGACCCGCGGGCGGGGGCTGGCGCTGGCAGCCAGCTATGCCTTGGGCATGGCCTTGGTTTACACGGCCCTGGGGGTGGCTGCGGGGTGGGCCGGCGAAGGGTTGGCCGCGCGCCTGCAGCAGCCTGAGGTGCTGGCGCTGTTTGCCGCGCTGCTGGTGGGCTTGGCATTGTCGATGTTCGGCTTTTACGAACTGCAGCTGCCACGCGCTTGGCGTGAACGGCTCACGCAAGCCAGCGGGCGCACACGCGGCGGTCGGCTGGGAGGGGTGTTCGTGATGGGCGGGCTGTCTGCCTTGATCGTGAGCCCGTGCGTGGCCGCACCCTTGGCTGCGGCGCTGGTCTACATCAGTCAGACGCGTGACGTGGTCTTGGGGGGGGCGGCGTTGTTCGCGCTGGCTGGGGGCATGAGCGTGCCGCTGCTGTTGCTGGGGGCTTCGGCTGGCCATTGGTTGCCACGCGCGGGGGCTTGGATGGAGCATGTCAAGCATTTCTTTGGCGTGCTGTTGTTGGCCTTGGCCCTGTGGATGCTGCAGTCGGTCTTGCCCGGGCCGGTGTCGATGCTGCTGTGGGGCGCGCTGCTGCTGGTGTCGGCCGTCTATCTGCGGGTGTTCGACAGCCTGCCTGCGGGGGCGCGTGGCTGGGCCCGCTTTTTCAAGGGCGTGGGGATGGTGCTGGCGGTGTTGGGCGTGCTGCAATTGGTTGGTGCCGCCTCGGGCGGGAGCGATCCTTGGCAGCCGTTGCGTCATTGGGCCGCTCGCGTGGACACGCCGGCATCGACCGGGCTGCGCTTCCAGCGCGTGGCCAGTGTGGAGGAATTGGAGCGCATCGTGGCCACGGCCGGGCGGCCGGTGATGCTGGATTTCTATGCGGACTGGTGCGTGTCGTGCAAGGAGATGGAGGTCTGGACCTTCAAGGACCCGCGCGTGCAGTCGGCGCTGTCGGCCGCCTTGTTGCTGCAAGCCGATGTGACACGCAACAGCCCCGAAGACCGAGCCTTGTTGCGACGCTTCCGCTTGTTCGGGCCGCCGGGGATCGTGTTTTTCGATGCCCAGGGGCGCGAGGTGGACGGGGCGCGGGTGATCGGCTTTCAGTCGCCCGAGCGGTTCTTGCAGAGCTTGGCTGCCGTGGGTTTGCGACCCTGAGCCATCTTGCGCCGCAGCAAAATTCCGTGCTAGAATTTCAGCTTCTGACGCGGGGTGGAGCAGTCTGGTAGCTCGTTGGGCTCATAACCCAAAGGTCGCAGGTTCAAATCCTGCCCCCGCAACCAACACGCGACGACAAACGAAAACCACAACAAACGAAAACGGCAAAACGAGACGCCAGCCCAAGCAGGCTGGCGTTTTTGTTTTTTGTCGATGTTTTCGTCGCTGTTTTCGTCGCGGGCCAGCTAGCGGGCTGGCTTGCCTCATCTTGCCTCACAGGGCCATGACGCGGTTGCGGCCACTGCGCTTGCAAGCGTACAGCGCTTGGTCGGCGCGAATCAGGACCGTGTCGATGCGCTCGTCGGATGGGCGGGCACTGGTCAGGCCGATGCTGACCGTGATCGGCAAGGGGCCGGCGGTGGTGGACACAGGGGTGCTGGCGATCAGGTGGCATAGCCGTTGGCAGGCCCGTTGGGCGCCAGCGGCGTCGGTCGAGGGCATCAGCAGCAAGAACTCCTCGCCGCCGTGGCGCGAGAGCCGGTCGTTGGGGCGCACGTGGGTTTGCAAGCGGTGCGCGACATGCTGCAAGACCTGGTCGCCCACGTCATGGCCATGGGTGTCGTTGACGGCTTTGAAGTGATCGATGTCGATCAGGGCCACGGACATCGGGCTGCGGTGCCGTTGGAACCGGGACCATTCGTCGCGCAGGACTTCGCCCATGGCCCGCCGGTTGAGCAGGCCGGTGAGCCCGTCGGTGCGTGACAGCGCATCGAGGCGGCGCATGACGCGCGCCATCAGCATGCCGCCATAGGCGAAGTTGATGAAGGCCGAGACGATCTGCGCAGCGTAGGCGAAGCTGGGGTGAGCCGCCGTGGTGGAGACGATGTCGGTGTCGGGGCTGGGGGCGAGCAGGACCCGCAGCGCGCGCAGACTCAGCAGCACGGCCATCAGCAAGGCGGTGCCATCGATGGCCCAGGCCAGGCGCGCACCGAATTCGTGTTTCAGGGCATGGTGCACGGCCATGACGGAGCGCACGATGGTCCACACGACCACGGCGCTGACCACCACCACGCGCCACGGCGTGTGCTCAGATTCGGGGCCGATCCACAGGGAGGCTAGCACGGCGGCCAGGCCGACGAGGCGGCGCTCGCGGGTCTGATCTTCCAGTGCGAAAAACGCGGTGACGCCGCGCCACACCATCAGGTAGGAGGCGATCAGGCACAGGTTGGAGCCCGTGACGCTCCACCACGGCTCGACCGAGCCGCGGCCGGCCATGAGCAACAAAGCGGCGGCATGGAAGCCGCAAAAGCCCACGAAATGCCAGGCGGTGCGGCGGTGCTCGCGAAGGAGGGCCGCGACCATGGTCCAGCCCATGGCGTACAGGGCCTGGGTCAGACCGGTCGAGATGAACAGTGGGGCGATGGTCTCCATCGGTCCGCCGGGTTTGGGCTTTGCGCTGGGTTGCCTTGGAGTATCGGCGCCTTCTGGCCGCTTTGAAGGGGGGATGGCACAAGAAGGCAAGATTTCGGCTCGAATCGTGAATGACGGATTTCACGGCGCTTCGTACATTGAAGCCGATGCGTGGCCGCGCCGCCCGTGGCCTGTGGGCGCTGCGGCATGGATCGATGTCTGGGATGTGTCGATGTCTGCCTTCGTGAGCTCCTGGTCTGCCTTGGTGCGCAGCCAGTCGTCGGACGCACGTCTTACGCCGTGGCGACCTGGCATGACGGCTGCCGATTTGCGTTTGGATGAGCTGGCCCGTCTGCAGGCCGGCGCGTGGTTCGGTGCTTTGTCGGAGTCCTTGCGCTGTGCGGTGCTGGCCCGCGCACGGGTGCTGGGCGTGGCTTCGGGCACCGTGTTGGCCCGGCGCAGCAGCGCGGCCACGGATTGGATCGGCGTGCTGCGCGGCGCGGTGCGCCTGGGGACGGTGCTGCGAGATGGGCGTCCGTTCACGCTCGACCTGGTGGGGCCGGGGCAGTGGTTCGGCGATATCGCGTTGATCGATGGCAAGCCCAATGACCTCGATGTGGTGGCCCAGGTGCCGTCGACTTTGTTGATGGTGTCGCAGACGGATTTGCGTCGTCTCACGGCGGATCATCCCGAGCTGCGCGATGCCTTGATGATCTTGAATTGCCAGCGCCTGCGGCACATGTTCCGCCGCTTCGAGGAGCTGCACACGCTGCCTTTGGCGCAGCGGCTGGCGCGGCAGGTGTTGCGCCTGGCGCGTCAGTTCGGCCGTGTGGGCGAGCAGGAGGTGCGCATCGAGCTGCGCATCTCGCAAAGCGATCTGGCCGCGATGGTGGGGGGCAGTCGTCAGCGGGTGAATGCAGCCTTGCGTGAATTGCAGGCCTTGGGGCTGTTGCGGCTGGGCGAGGCGCGCTTGTCGGTGCTGGACATGGCCCGGCTGCAAACGCTGGCCGACGCCGATGCGCAGTGGTGGATGGGATTGAGCCGGCGCGGTCGGGCGCGCGCGGCCAAGCCTGCACCGGCTGCGGCGGGGTTGGACGAGCTGGCTCGGAGGTGGGCAGGCGTGGGTTGAGGGGCATGGGGCGCCGTCGCAGGCGGCGATCGTTGGCCGAAGCATGTTAGGGTTCGGACTTGCGCGGCCAGGGTCGGATGCCGCCACGGGAGCCTTGTGCCTTGCCTGTCCGAGCCCCTTCGTCGATGACCACGCCCACTTTGTCGATGGGCTATGTGCGGGCCCTCTTCGAGGCCAGTGGTGCCCGTGCAGCCGATGTGCAGGCGGCGTTGGAGGAGGCTGGTGTATCCGCCGGGCTGGTGCAGCACCTGAGCGCTCGCGTGACCGAGGCACAGTTTGCGGCCTTGTATCGCGCTTTGGTGCGCCGTCTGGACGATGAGATGTTGCGGTTTTTTTCCAGACCGCTGCGGCCTGGCGCATTGAAGTTCACGTGTTTGAGCCTGCTGGACGCCCGCAATCTGCAGGTGGCTTTGCACCGCTGGTCGTTGTTCTTGCGCATGTTGCAGGACGATTTCCAACTGGCGGTGTCGGTGCAGGACGGCTGGTGTCGCATCGCGATGCAACGCAATGCGGGCGCGCCCACGCCCGCACCGATTGCCGAAGAGTTGATGCTCAAACTCGTCCATGGCGTGAGTTCTTGGCTGGTGGGGCACAAGCTGCCCTTGGAGCGGGTGGATTTCGCTTTCGAGGCACCTGCCTTTGCCGAGGACTATCAGCATTTGTATCCCGGTCCGGTGCGCTTTGGGCAGCCGCTGTCGGCCCTGTATCTGGATGCGAGCTGGCTGGAGCGACCGCTGCGGCGCAGCGCCCAGGAGTTGCCGGAGTTTTTGCGCCGTGCGCCTGAGGGCTGGATGTTCGCCGAGTTTCGTCACGGCCGGCTGGCCCAGCGGGTGCGCTCGCACCTGTCGGCGCATTTGCTGCAGGAAGGAAGTGCGCAGGCCACGGCGCATGCGCTGAACCTGTCGGTGCGCACCTTGCACCGCAGGCTGGCCGAGGAAGGCACGAGCTTTCAACGCATCAAGGACGAGCTGCGGCGTGATTTGGCGGTGTACAAGCTCACGCGCACGCGCCAGTCCATTGCGGCCATCGGCGCGGAGTTGGGGTTCGACAATGCGGCTTCTTTCCACCGGGCCTTCCGGCTGTGGACCGGGCAGACGCCCGGTGCCTACCGGGGCCGGGGCGTGTCGGCCCAGGAATGAGAGGCCGGCTGTGCGGAGGCCGGCTGCTCGCGGGCCAGGGCGCGCAGATCGGCCTCCCAGTCACGCAGGCGCTGCTGGGCCGTGCGCCGTTGGGCCGTCGTGGTGAGGTTGTGCAGTCGGGCCAGCAGCTCACAGGCCTTGGAGTCTCGATGCAGGCTGGACGTGGGGGCGTTCACCGCGCGCTGATACACGGCTTGCAGGGCGGCCAAGGTGTCGGGCCCTCCCGCGTGGCGCTCGCGCAGCTGCGCCAGGGTTTCCAGCAGGTCGGCTTGACGGCGTTGACGTTCGGCCCACCAGGCTTGCGGATCGAGTCCGGCCTCGGCGAGGGCCTGAGCGAGCTGGTGGCGCTGCGGGGCATCGAGCCGGCCGTAGAGTCGTTGGGCCCGCTGGACGGTTCGCTGGACTTGCGCCTGCAGTCGTTCGGCGGGGTCGTCGGGCAGGATGTCGCGGCGCAAGGCGTCGTCGTCGCGCTGCCATTGCTGCGCCAGGCGTGCGAGTTGGTCGGCCTGGAGCTCGCGGGCCAGCGGGGCCAGCAGGGGCAGGGCCTGCTGCCAGGCCGCATCGCGCCAGGCCGCCAGCTCGTGCAGCCAGCGGCAGGCTTGCGGCGCGGTCGCGTCTTGGAGCAGTTCCTGCTGGAGCCGGGCCAAGGCTGCGGCATAGCGAGGCAGCTCTTCGCGCCGATGCCATTCGAACCAGTGCGCGATCGCTTCACGCACCCTGGGGGCTTGCGCCGGCGTGAAACCGACCCAGCGGTCGAGCCGCCAGTACAGCAGGGTGGGGCCTTGCTCGTAGCTCAGACGCAGCAGGCTGCAGCCGCCCAGCAGCATCGCCAGCGCGAGCAGCAGCCCGACGGATCGCCGACCGATAATGCGGGGCATCGATTCGACACGAGCGAACCTTTCCATGGCACTGAACGTCGTCATCATGGCCGCGGGGCAAGGCACCCGCATGAAATCCTCGCTGCCCAAGGTCTTGCATCGGCTGGCGGGGCGAGCCCTATTGCAGCATGTGATCGACGCGGCTGCACGTTTGCAGCCGGATCGCCTCATTGCCGTGGTGGGTCATGGGGCCGAGCAGGTGCGCTCGGCGATGGCGCAGGCGGCCGAGGGCCTGCGCTTCGTGCTGCAGCAGCCGCAGTTGGGCACCGGCCATGCGGTGCAGCAGGCGGTGCCGGAATTGCTCGAGCCAGGCACCACATTGATTCTCAATGGCGATGTGCCGTTGATCGAGGCGGAAACCGCGCGTGCCTTGGTGGCGGCCTGCGATGGACGCCGTCTGGCCTTGCTGACGGTGCATTTGGCCGATCCCACCGGCTACGGCCGCATCGTGCGTGAAGGGGCGGCGGTGCGTGCCATCGTGGAGCACAAGGATGCCAGCGCGTCGCAGCGGGAGATTCGAGAGGTGTACACCGGCATGATGGCCGCACCGACGGCGCACCTGAAGCGCTGGCTGGCGCAACTGAACAACGACAACGCCCAGGGGGAGTACTACCTGACCGACGTGGTGGCCCTGGCGGTGGCCGAGGGCGTGGAGGTGGTGGCCGCCCACCCGGCCGATGAGATCGAGGTCTTGGGGGTCAACAGCCCGGCACAGCTGGCGGACCTGGAGCGCCGCTGGCAACGCCGCCAGGCCGAGCGCCTGATGGCCGAGGGGGTGCGTTTGGCCGACCCGGCCCGCTTCGATGTGCGTGGCCGCCTGAGCTGTGGGCGGGATGTGGAGATCGATGTCGGCTGTGTGTTCGAAGGGCATGTGGTGCTGGGTGACGGCGTGCGCATCGGGCCGTATTGCGTGATTCGCAATGCCGAGATCGCCGCCGGCGCGGTGATCCATGCCTATACCCACATCGATGGGGACGCCCAGGGGGTGAAGGTGGGGGAGGCGGCGCTGGTGGGGCCGTTCGCTCGGCTGCGTCCGGGCACCGAGCTGGGGCCGCAGGTGCACATCGGCAACTTCGTGGAGGTGAAGAACTCGACCTTGGCGCGTGGCGCCAAAGCCAATCACTTGGCGTATCTGGGCGATGCCACCGTGGGGGAGCGGGTGAACTACGGCGCCGGCAGCATCACCGCCAATTACGATGGCGCCAACAAGCACCGCACGGTGATCGGCAACGACGCGCATGTGGGGAGCAATTGCGTGCTGGTGGCGCCGATGACCGTCGGTGAGGGGGCGACCATCGGGGCCGGCAGCACCTTGTCGAAGGATGCACCGGCAGGCCAGCTCACCGTGGCGCGCGCCAAGGCGGTGACGGTGGCGGGCTGGCAACGGCCGCGCAAAACCCCGTGAGCGCCAAGCCGCCGATCGATACCAGCCGTTGCCCTTTGTGTGGCGGGCCCAACGGCTGCGCGATGGCCGCGCCGGCGCAGGCCCCGACGCCTTGTTGGTGCACCCGGGTGAGGTTCCGGGCCGAGACTTTGGCTCGCGTGCCGCAGCCCTTGCGCCGGCGGGCTTGCATTTGCCGCCGCTGCGCCGAGGTTCAGGACGAGGCGGGGGCCGACTGACAGGCTGCGCACAGCCCTTTGATCTCGATGTCCATGGCGCGAAAGCCGGGGGCATCGGTCTGCAAGGCCCGGCCGATGGCCTCGGTGGCCGCCGGGTCGTGCACTTCGGTGACCTGGCCGCACCGTGAGCACACCAGCATCATCGTGTGCTCATGGGGATGATCGTGGGGCTGCGGGTCGAGGTTGCAGACGACGAAGCAGTTGAGGGTGTCCACGCGGTGCACCAGCTGCTGCTCCATCAGGAATTCCAGGGCTCGGTAGACGGTCGTGGGGGCGACCCGGCCGTGGCGTTGGCGCAGGTCGTCTTGCAGGTCGTAGGCCTTGGCGCTGCCTTGGCGCAGCAGCAGCAGCTCCAGCACTTCGCGGCGCAAGGCCGTGAGTTGGGCCCCGCGCGCGGCGCACAGGGCCTCGGCGCGATCGAGGCGGCGCGAGACCTCGGCGGGGCTGGGGCGGGCGGACGAGGCGTTCGTGGAAGCGTTCGTGGGACTCACGCATCCAGTGTAGCGCTGCCCTGGCGGGCTGGCGGCTTGCGCCGGCCCAGGGCCGCCAGTCCACCGGCGGCCATCAGTGCCAGCACGATGCAAGGACCGCTGGGCAAGTCCCAGTGCAGCGAGGCCCACAGGCCCGCCGCATAGGCCAAGGTGCCCAGGCCCACGCCGGCCCAGAGGGGGCCGCGCAGGCCGGCCACGGCCAGTGCCGGCACGATGAGCGTGGCGAACACGAGGTAAAGCCCCAGCAGCGGCACGGACAAGCTGACCAGCACCGCAAAGGCTGGGTAGAAGGCCGGGCCGTTCCACAGCGAGGCCCCAGCCCACCGTTGCAGCAGCAGGAACACGGCCGTGGCTGCGGCCAGCACTGCCAACTGCTGCGGCAGCACCCACAGCACGTCGCCGGCGAGCACGGCGGCGAGTTTTTGCCCCCCATGCGGGTCGGCGCTGATCCACAGCAGTGCAGCCACGGCGGCGCCCACATAGACCAGGCCGATGAGGGCCTCGCGCCGCTGGGGCCACAGGCGGCTGAGCATGGCCACCCCGGCGGCCCCGAGCAGCGCGGCCAGGCCACCGGCGAGCGAGGAGACGATGCGGTCTGCGCCGGTGAGGGTGTCGGCCATCAGCACGCCCAGGGCTGCCACCTGGGCCACGGCCAAGTCGATGAAAACGATGCCGCGGCGCAGCACTTGCAGGCCCAGCGGCACGTGACTGAGCAAGACCAGCACGCCGGCGGCCAGTGGCCAGCCCAGCACGGACAGTTCGTTCATCGAGTTCGAGCCTCCGATGCTCGCAGGGCGTCCAAGAGCTGGTCGATCAACTCGTCGAACAGCCCTTCGAGGGTGGCGCTGCGCCCTTGCTCGGTGACGGTGGCTGGCAAGACCTTGAGCGGCAAGCCGGTGCGTGCGGCCAGCCATCGGCCGGCCTGAGGGTCTTGGTAGCTTGCTTGCACGATGAAGCGTGGCGGGTCCTCGGCCACGTCCTTGAGCACCCGCTGCAGATGCGCCAGCGTGGGCGGCAAACCGGGCTTGGGTTCCAAGTCGGCCACTTGGGTGAGCCCCAGCCATTCCCACAGGTACGCAAAGGTGGTGTGTTGGGCCACCAGGGCGTGGCCCATCAGCGGCTCGGCCTTCTTTTCCCAGCGGGCGATGTGTTGATCCCATGCCTGGACCCAGGCCGCGTGGCGCTGGCGCACACCTGCGGCGCCGGCGGGGTCGATGCGCGCCAGGCGGTCGGCGAGGGCCTGGGCGACTTGCTTGAGCTTGTGCGGGTCGAGGTGCAAGTGGGGGTTGCCCTCGGCATGCACGTCACCCAGGCTGCGGTCCAGGGGCGTGTGGGCGTGGTCGTGCATCAGCGTCACGTGGTCGGCCGCGTAGAACATGCCGTCGCGACCGTCGAACACGCGTGCATTGCCCGCGCGCTGCTGCAGCATGGGCAGCCAGCCGGCTTCCAGCGAGGCGCCGGTGCACACGGCCACATCGGCACGGCGCATAGCCCCGATGAGCGCGGGGCGAGCCTCGATGTGATGCGGGTCTTGCAGCGCGTGCGTGGCGCTGGTCACGCGCGCCTGTGGGGCCAGGGCCTTCACCAGCGCGGCCCATTCGGGCTCGCAGGTGAACACTTCCAGCGCTTGCGCCGCCGGCGCGGCCAAGAGGCAGCCCAGCACCGCCGCCGCCCAGCGGCGCATCCGTTCAGAAACCGTGCGCACCATGGGCTCCCAGACTCATCACGTATTGCAGTTGCACGCTGTGAGCGGCGTCTTGGAAGCCGCCACGGTCGCGCTGCGCGGTGAGCTGCAGGCGCAGCGCCGAGAAGTGGGTGGGCTTCCAGGCCAGCATCGCGCTGGCTTCGCGCAGGCGGCCGCTGTGGAAGTGGTCGCCATGCGGCTCGCGCACGCGCAGCTGGTCCACGCGCAGGCCGGCTTCCCACTGCGGCGCGAAGCGGTACACCACCGAGAGATAGCCGGCTTCGTGCACATCGCCTGAGCGGGCGAACTCGTTGAGCTCGCTCACACGCGCGTACTCGGCCGAGACACGCAGCTGCCGCTGGCGGTTGTTGCCAGCAGGGGCCCATTTCCACACCGCATCGGCGATCACGAGATGGCGTCCGCCGAACCGGCTGCCATGGGCATGGTTATGGTCATGGTCGTGATCCGGGTCGGGGTCTTCCTCCTCCATCACCGCCTTGCGCCGGTTGTGCAGGTAGGACAGGCCCAGTTGCCAGCTGTGCGAGGCATTCCAGTCGCCGCCGATCTTGGTGCTGGCGGTGAAGGCGCCAGCGCGCGGATCGTGGGTCGATGCCGGCACGAGCTGGCGGCCGCCCAGCACCTCGACGGTGGAGCGCCAGTACAGGCGCGTGGGGGCCGTCCAGCTCAGGCGCAGCCCGTCGTCGAAGTAATGCCCCCCCAGGAAGGCGCGGTAGAGCAAGGGGCGTTCGACGAAGTCGTCGGCATGGACATGCTGCTCGTTCAGGTAGCCCAGGCTGGCCAGGAAGCGGCCCGCACGCACCTGCACGCCGGCTGGCAGCGTGGTCGTCTCGAGGTAGGCCTCTTCGAGGTCCAGTTCGGTGTCGCCCTCGTGGCTGTGCAGCACGGCGGTCGCGCGGGCCTGGAAGAGGGGGTCCACGGCACCGGCCAGGCTCAACTCGTTGTGGCCGAGGCCGAAGCCCCGCTCGCGCTGGCCCAAGGCCAGTTCGCGCGAGCTGAAGGCGCCGTCGAGCACCAGGCCCAGCTCGAAGTTCGAGACGGTGGGCGGGTTGGCCGGCGTCTGCGCCCACACGGGGGTGCCCAGGCCGGCGGCCGCCAGGATCAGCGGTGCGATGCGGTCAATGCGCATGGTTGTCATGTCGTTCGATGCCCACCCAGGTCAGCAGCGTGGGGTTGAAGTTCAAGGCAATGGGGGTAGCCAAGGTGGCCGTGTCCAGGTCGACGACCACGATGCGCGCGCCGTTGGGGTCGCTCAGGTAGGCGCGGTTGGCGGCGCGGTTCACCGCGATGGCGGGGAAGGGGGCTGCCGTGGGCATGCTGGCGATGGCCGGCAGCCGGGCGCGCACGGCCCAGCCGGCGTGGCCGTCGAGCAGGTGCAGCGTGCCCTGGTCGTCCAGGATCAGCAGGTGGCGGCCTTGGGCGTCCATGGCATGCGCGCGGCGGGTGCGGCCCTCGGCCCAGTCGATGCGGGTGAGGGTGCCGGCCACCGGGTCGATGTCGAAGAAGTGGCCGGGCGAGGCGATGCCGATGAAGGTGCTGCGCTCGGGATGACCGAGGATCGTGCCGATGCGCGCATCCACCGGCATGTCATCCGGGTTGGGCAGCTTGCGGGTGCTGAAGCTGCTGCCGTCCTGCGTGACGATGAGCACGCCGTCGGTGCAGCCGAAGGCGCTGTGGCTTTCGTTGGAGTAGCTGCCGTGCAGGCCGGGGCAGGCTTCCTCGAAGCGCTGCACGAAGCTGTAGCCGCTGCCGTTGCGCTGGTAGAGCTCCACCTGGCTGGGCAGCGTGCTTTGGCTGCCAGCTTCGCGGTAGGTGGTGAGCAGGAAGTTGCCGCGCGGCTCGGCCGTGCCATGCATCGCGCGCGGCAGGGTCAGCGAAGCCAGGGCTTGCCGCGCGGCGATGCTGGCGTCGGTGAGGACCACGACCTGCGCCGGCAGGCTGCTGGCCTCCAGGCCGTCCATGAAGAAGGCGGCCAGACCGTCATGCGCTTGGTAGTGGGTGGGCCGCACACCGGGGAGGCGCCAGTCCAACAGCGCCGGATTGCGCTTGTAGTCGTGCAGGTGGTCGCCATGGTCTTCCTGGTAGATGCCGCCGTCGATCACCTGCACCTGGTCCTGCGTGCGCTGCACGGCCAGGGCGTAGCGGTGGCCGGGGCTGCTGTACAGGGCGGAGGGGGCGTGGTCCAGCGTGTAGTTCTGCACCACGGTGCCGCCGTCGAGGTCGAGCACACGCACCGTGGTACTGCCATCGGCGATCACCAGCCGGCCCAGGGTGTCGACGTGGTACTCATCGTCATGGTCGTTGCTGTCGCTGCCGCCACCGCAAGCGGCCAGCAGCAAGGTGGCCGACAAGGCGGCCGCCAGCCACCGACGACGGGGGATGGGGGGATGGGATGGGGTCATGCGGCTTCCTCCAGTCGAAAATCGATGAATGCAATGTTATAACATTGCAGTCAAGAGGCGCCGCGCAGCCCGGGGCGACCGCGGGGCTCAGGCCGAAGGCGGGGGCAGGTTCAGCGCAGGTTCAAACTTTGCTCGCTTCACAGCGAAGTAGGCCTTCACATTGCGCACGTTCGCATCGTTGGTGAACAGGCGCTGCGCCAGTGCGTGGTAGGCGTCCATGTCGCGCACCTGGATCACCAGCACGAAGTCGGGTCCGCTGCTGACGCGGTAGCACTGCTGCACCTGGGGCTCGGCCACGGCACGGGCTTCGAAGGCGGCCAGGCGTTCGGCGGCCTGCTGGTCCAGTGTGATCTCGACGATGGCCGTGAGCCCGGCCCCCAGCCGCTCGGGCGACAGCAGGGCCACGCGCCGCTCGATCACGCCCGCTTCCACCAGACGCCGCACCCGGCGCAGGCAGGTGGCCGGCGACACATGGCAGCGCTGCGCCAGGGCTTGGTTGCTCAAGGAGGCATCCCGCTGCAGCTGATCGAGCAGGCGCAGGTCGATCGCGTCCAGGGGAAGGTGAGGGAGGGTGGCGAATGAATCCATCAAAACATGATCACAAATGACAGATTATTGCATCTCGAGGATATGATGTCTTGATCGTTCATAAAGTGTTTATAAACGCAAGAAAATTTCTCATCGCCTTGTCTAGCATGCCGACATCCCTTGTTTACGGAGCTCGTCCATGTGCGGCATCGTCGGCGCCACCAGCCAGCGCAACATCGTTCCCATCCTGATCGAGGGCCTCAAGCGCCTGGAATATCGCGGTTACGACTCCTGTGGTGTGGCCGTGCACCAAGACGGCGGACTGCGCCGTGCGCGCAGCACCTCGCGTGTGGCCGAGCTGGAAGCTCAGGTGGCTGAGGACCAAGTGGCGGGATACACCGGCATCGCCCACACCCGCTGGGCCACGCATGGCGCGCCGGCGGTGCACAACGCCCACCCCCATTTTTCACATGGCACGGGCGCCGATGCCTACACCACGCGCCCGGCACGCATTGCCCTGGTGCACAACGGCATCATCGAGAACCACGATGAGTTGCGCGCCGAGCTGCAGGCCAAGGGCTATGCGTTTGCGAGCCAGACCGACACCGAGGTCATCGCCCACTTGGTCGACCATCTTTACGAGGGCGACCTTTTCGATGCGGTCAAGCGCGCCGCATTGCGGCTGCGAGGCGCCTATGCGATTGCTGTGTTTTGCCGCGACGAACCCCACCGGGTGGTCGGGGCGCGCGAGGGCTCGCCCTTGGTGCTGGGGGTGGGGGCGTCGGGGTCGGGCGAGAACTTCCTGGCCTCCGATGCGATGGCCTTGGCCGGGGTGACGGACCAGATCATTTATCTGGAGGACGGCGATGTGGTGGACCTGCAATGGGGTCGCTACTGGATCGAATCGCGCACGGCCCAGGCGCCGCATGACCGCTATGAGCGGGTCGAGCGGCCGGTGCGCACGGTGCTGGCGCACACCGGTGCGGCCGAGCTGGGTCCGTACCGCCACTACATGCAGAAAGAAATCTTCGAGCAGCCGCGTGCCATTGCCGATACGCTCGATGCGGTACAGGCCATCTCCCCCGAACTCTTTGGCGATGGGGCCTATTCGGTGTTCAAAGCGGTCGAGCAAGTGCTCATCCTGGCCTGCGGCACCAGCTACTACGCCGGCTGCACGGCCAAATACTGGCTGGAATCGATCGCCAAAATTCCGACCAGCGTCGAGATTGCCAGCGAATACCGGTATCGCGACAGCGTGCCTCATCCCAAGACCTTGGTGGTGACGATCACCCAGTCGGGCGAGACGGCCGACACGCTGGCGGCACTCAAGCATGCGCGGGCGCTGGGCATGCCCCATACGCTCACGGTGTGCAATGTGGCCACCAGCGCGATGGTGCGCGAATGCAAGCTGGCCTACATCACGCGCGCCGGCGTGGAGATCGGCGTGGCCTCGACCAAGGCCTTCACCACGCAGCTGGTCGGGCTGTTTTTGCTGACGCTGGCCTTGGCCCAGGTGCGCGGCCGCCTGAGCGAGGAGGACGAAGCGGCGCATCTCAAAGCCTTGCGCCACCTGCCCGTGGCCTTGCAGGCGGTGCTGGCGCTGGAGCCGCAGGTGATCGCCTGGGCGGAGGAATTCGCGCGCAAGGAGAACGCCTTGTTCTTGGGCCGTGGCCTGCACTATCCGATCGCCTTGGAGGGGGCGCTCAAGCTCAAGGAGATCAGTTACATCCATGCCGAGGCCTACCCGGCCGGTGAGCTCAAGCATGGTCCCCTGGCTTTGGTGACCGACCAGATGCCGGTGGTGACCGTGGCGCCCAACGACACCTTGTTGGAGAAGCTCAAGAGCAACATGCAGGAAGTGCGCGCCCGCGGCGGCCAGCTCTATGTGTTTGCCGATGCGGACACGCGCATCGAAAGCGAGCCGGGCGTGCACGTCATTCGCATGCCGGAGCATTACGGGGTGCTGTCGCCCATTTTGCATGTGGTGCCGTTGCAGCTGCTGGCCTATCACACGGCCTGCGCGCGGGGCACGGACGTGGACAAGCCACGCAACCTGGCCAAGAGCGTCACGGTCGAATAATTCACGCTGGCAGCCATCAAGTGGCGACCAGGGACGGCCGATAAGCCGTCCATGGAAAGTTTCGATGGCTTGGGCTGGTTTTTGTCGCGCAGCGCCGAGGTGCCGCGGGCCGAGCTCGTGTACTCGGACATGCTGGTGGCCGCATCGGTGATCGTGGCCATGCTCGGCGGCATGGCGGCGATGCAGCTGATGGGGATCGCCCGGCGGCCCGACCGCTTTGGGGCGGCCACCGCACACGCGGCGCACTGGACGGCGGTGATCGTGCTGGGCGGCAGCGTTTGGAGCATGCACTTCATCGGCATGCTGGCCGTGGACGTTTGCCAGCCGGTGCAATTCGACGAGTGGGTGACGGCCGCCTCGATGCTGCCCAGTGTGGTGGCCAGCGCGGTGGGGCTGCGGTCTGTGCAGCAGCGCCGGGACGATCTGCGCTCGATCGTGTGGGCCGGGGTGGCCGTGGGGGCGGGCATTGGCGTGATGCACTACACCGGCATGGCCGCGATGCGCATGGACAGCCAGCTGCGCTACGACCCGACCTGGTTTGCCATCTCGATCGTGGTGGCGGTGGCCCTGGCCACGCTGGGCCTGGGCGCACGCGCCGTGCTCAGCCGCACGCGTTGGCCGCGGTTGGTCGTGGTCCTGGTGTCTGGCGCCTTGTTGGGGCTGGCCATCAGCGGCATGCATTACACGGCCATGCAGGCGTCCTTGTTCGTCGGGCCGGTGGACCTGCTGTACCAGCGCTGGTCGAGCCGCCAGTTCGAGCTGGCGGTGGCCGTGGCGCTGGTGACGGTGTGCGTCTTCGGGTTTGCCTGGGGCGTGGTGGGCCTGGTGTCTTACCGGTCCTTGGCGCAGCACTTGCGTGAGCGCGATCGGCTCATCAGCGACATTCTGGAACACTTGCCGGGCACCGTGGTGCGCCTGCGCGCGCGCCGTGACGAGACCATGCAGCGCGTGCTGGTGTCGCGGTCTTTGGAAGATCTGACCGGACGAAGCCTGCAGGATTACGAGCGCGAGCAGTGGACGCTGACGCAGATCATCACCGATGCGGACCGGCCGGTGTTTCTGCAGGCGATGCGTCAGACACTGCAGACCGGGCGACCGATCCACTTGAACGTGCGCTTCGAGCATGCCAGCGGCGCACAGCGTTGGATGGAAGTGCGTGCAGTGGCTCATCGTGTGGATGCCAGCGAGCCGGTGGTGGACTTGTTTTTGTCCGACGTGACCGCCGCCCAATGGGCCCAACAGCGCGAGAAAGAGCTCCTGCTTGGCGTGGATGAGGTGGTGGGCCGGGCGCGGCTGAGCGTCCAAGGCGAGTTTCTCGACGTCAATGATCGCCTGGCGCGGGCTTTGGAGTACGAACCGGAAGAGTTGATCGGCCGGCCCCACCGGTCGGTCTGGGCGCTGGCCCAAGACCCTGCACAAATGGAGGCGTTCTGGCAGGCCTTGCGTCAAGGGCAGCCGCAGAAAGGGACCTTCAAGCGGCGCACCAAGTCCGGTGGGGTGCGGCATATGAGCGGCTGGTACCAACCGATCCACGACCTGCACGGGCAGGTGGTGGCAGTGCTCAAGCTGGTGATGGATGTGACCGAGCACGTGCAGGCCCTGCAGGAATTGCAGCACCTGAACGAACGGCTGCAACAGGCCATGGCCGCACGCAGCACCTTCTTTGCCACGGTCAGTCACGAGATCCGCACGCCGATGAATGCGGTGGTGGGGTTTGCCGAGCTGTTGCGTGATCAACTGACCGACGCCGAGCAGCGTGCGCAAGCGCAGTCGATCCTGGATGCCGCACGCTCTTTGCTGCGCATCCTCAATGATCTGCTGGATGTGGCCAAGCTCGAAAGCGGCGAGTTTTCCATCGTCGAGGCGCCATTCCGGCTGCCGCGGATGCTGCGCGATCTGGTTTCACAGTTCGGGGTCTTGGCCGCGCGCAAGGGCTTGTCGCTGCGCCTGGAGATGGCCGATGGCTTGCCGGATTGCTGGCTGGGCGATGGCGATCGGGTGCGCCAGATATTGACGAACTTGCTTGGCAACGCGCTGAAGTTCACCGAACAGGGGCATGTGACCCTCGGCGCGGCGACCGAAGACGGCCAGTTGCGCCTGTGGGTGCAAGACACGGGCATCGGCATCGACCCGCAGCGGCAACAAGCGATCTTCGAGCCCTTCGTGCAGGCCGACGCCGGCACCGCGCGACGCTATGGCGGCACGGGCTTGGGCATGAGCATCGTCAAGGGATTGGTGCAGCGCATGGGAGGGCGCCTGAGCTTGCACAGCGTGCCAGGCCAAGGCACGACGGTCACGCTATGGTTGCCGCTGGCGCCGGTGCAGGATGCGCCGTGTCCCACCGAGCCGTCGCCCTTGCCGCCGGCCGCAGCCGCGCAGGGGCCGCGCCTGCGTGTGCTGGCGTGTGACGATGTGGAGCAGAACCGGGATTTGCTGCGGCGACTGTTGCAGCGTGCTGGGCACGAGGTGTGTGTGCTGCCCGATGGGCGCTCCTTGCTGCAGCACTACGTGGAGCAGGGTGGGCAGTGGGACGTGATCTTGCTGGACTTGCACATGCCGCAGTGGGATGGGGTGGAGACTTGCAAGCAGCTGCGCGCGGCCGAGCGGGCGCATCGCTGGCCGGCGCGACCGGTGCTGGCTTTGAGCGCCAGCGTGTTGGAGTCCGACCGCCACGCTGCGGGGCAAGCCGGCATGAATGGCTTTTTGGAAAAGCCCATCGATGTGCGGGCGCTGGAGCGCTCGGTGCAAGAACATGCCGCCCAGACCCGAGGCGAGGATGCACGCGCCAGCGGGTCCGACACATCCACTGCAGTGGCCGATGAGGCGCGTGGTCGAGCCTTGTGGGGGGATGACTGGCTCGCGCGGGTGCAGGATTGGCTGCGCGAGCAAAAGCCCCTGGTGCGCGCAAGCCGGTGGGATCAGTGGTCGGCCGAGCAATGGCATCGATGGGCGGGCACGGCGGCGAATCTGGGGCTGCCGGCTTTGGCTGCGGCCGCGCGCGCGTGTGAGCGCGCGCTGCGGGAAGGCCGCACGGTGCCGTGGCCACAGGCCGAGCAGGCTTGGCGGGCGGTGTGGCAATGGTGTGGCCTGTCACCAGACGCCGATGGCGGTGTGCACGCTGGGGCAGGGACGGCTGCGCACGAGCCGGGCGGCGATGTGCCCATCGATGCGGCCTTGCTGCAGCGGCTGCTGCAGGCTTGCCAGCGCGGGGAGATCGATGGCGCTGCGCTGGCGGAACTGGCCGAGCAGGATCCCGCCGGCGCGCAAGGCTTGCGGGGCTGGCTCGAAGAGTTCGATTTCGAACGGGCTGCTCAATGGCTGGCTTGGCGCCTGGGCGATCGAGCACAGAACGAGGAGGTGCGCGCATGAAGGACGACACAGCACTGCAGGCCGTGTGGACACCGTGGACGGCCTTGCAAGAGCGCCCGCGCTTGCTGCTCGTCGATGACGAGCCGGCCAACCTGCAGTTGCTCAAGCGGGTGCTGGAGCCGCTGTACACCTTGTCGTTTGCTCGACATGGGATGCAAGCCTTGGAGATGGCCAAGCGTTTGCAGCCGGCACTCATCGTGCTGGATGTGATGATGCCGGGCATGACCGGGCACGAGGTCATCGTGCAACTCAAAGCCGACGCGGCCACGGCGTCGATCCCGGTGTTGTTTTGTACCGCTTTGGGCGACGAGGAGGACGAAGCCCGCGGACTGGACCTGGGGGCCGTGGACTATGTGACCAAACCGATCTCGCCGGCGGTGCTCAAAGCCCGCATACGCACCCACTTGGCTTTGGTGCAAAGGCAAGAGCTGGAGCGGACCCGTCAGGCGGTGATCTGGCGCTTGGGCCGAGCCGCGGAGTTCAAAGACAACGAGACCGGCCGCCATGTGATCCGCATGAGCAAATTCAGCCGCCTCATCGCGCAAGCCCTGGGGGCGCCGCCGGTGTTCTGCGACTTGATCGAAGCGGCCGCGCCGATGCATGACATCGGCAAGATCGGCATTCCCGACCGCATCTTGCTCAAGCCGGGCAAGCTGGACGAGGACGAATGGGCGGTGATGCGAACCCATCTGCTCATCGGCGCGCAAATCCTTGGCGACGACGACAGCCCCCTGCTGCAGATGGCCAGTCGCATTGCGGCCCAGCACCACGAGAAATGGGACGGCAGCGGATACCCTCAGGGCCTGGCGGGGGAGGCCATCGCGGTGGAGGCGCGCATCGTGGCGGTGGCCGATGTGTTCGATGCTTTGACCAGTGTGCGGCCGTACAAGCCGGCTTGGCCCATCGAACAAGCCTTGGCGTGGATCGATGGACAAAGCGGCCAGCACTTCTGGCCGCCAGCGGTGCGGGCCTTGCATGCCTGTCTCGAGGAGATTGTGCAAGTGCGCCAACAGTGGAGGGACATCGAGCCCATGCCCGCGCAAGCGGCCTGAGCCGGCTTGCCGCCGTCTGCCGCGCGCCGGGTTTTAGCACGGCGCCCACCCCAGCAGCTCCGCCAGGCGCCTGAGCACCCACTGCACCTCTTGCGGGCTCAGATCCAGTGGGCTGCTTTCGTGCAGGCCGCGGCCGATGCGTGCCAGCACATCGGCTTCGGTGGCATGCAATTCCCAGCGCTTGGTGCGCGCCGTCTCGGTGAGCATCTGGGCCAGGTCTTCGCACAGTTCATGGCGCTGCGCGATCTCGGCCCAAGGCCGATTCGGTTTGAGGCGGCCTGGCTCCTGGAACAAGGCCACGAAAGACGGGGGCACCTCGGAGGGCAATTCCTGCATGGCCAGGATTGTCGCGCATGCCGATGCCCCACCCGGGTATACTCGAACGCTTCTACTGCAATTGCCGCGCGGCGTTCAGAGTCCTCCAAGAGCCCAAGGGGCTTGGTGCACGAGGTGGCGCGTGGCGGGATCGGCCGGTGAGCCGAGGCTTCGAGCCAGGCTACATGCTCGAAGGCCGTGGTGTGTGCTTTCTCCGTCGGAAAGCTTCCTTCGCTGCTGCCTTGCCTAGATCGTGCAAGGTCAGCTCTTTCGTTCTACGGGCCGCCACGGGCGGCCTCGTGTCCGGCCCTTGGGGGCCGGCCTCGATACCTTTGGGAAAGGCATGACGCCGTCAAGGCCTCATGCGCAAAACAACTCATGCAAGCCCATTCAGAGCCACCGTTTTCGGTGGGCAAATACCTTGTGTCTCCACTGTCACGCCGCAACGATGCCGGCGGCTACGCCGCATCGGTGTCGATTCGCAGCGGTCGGGGCGCGGGCACACATGACCGTGTGTTCCGCTTTGCCACGAGCTTCGAAACTTACGAAGGCGCTTTGCGTCATGCCGCCGAGCAAGGCCGGCTATGGGCGCAGCGCGCCCTCCTGGCCTGAGCCTGGTGAGCGCAACCCCAGCATTTCTCAAGGAGTCGATATGGCCAAGGAAGAACTGATCGAGATGCGCGGCAGGGTCGAGGAAGTGTTGCCGGATTCGCGCTACCGTGTGACGCTGGACAATGGCCACAGCCTCGTGGCCTACACCGCAGGCAAGATGCGCAAGCATCACATTCGCATTCTTGCGGGCGACCATGTCTCGCTGGAGCTGTCGCCCTACGACCTCAGCAAAGGCCGCATCACCTTCCGCCACCTGGAGACCCGCGCGTCGGGCCCGCGTGCGGCGCAGCGGCCCCACGGCCGCTGAGGCTCAAGCTCGGGCCGCACGAGCGATGCGTGCGGCCAACCGGGCGGCCACCCTCGCGGTCAGCCCGTCGCGGTCGAAGGCCGGGTTGAGCTCGGCGATATCGGCCAAGGCCACGCGGCCGCTGGCCATCACCTGATCGACCAGGGCCTCGACATGCGCAAGCGGCACCCCCAGCGGCGCTGGGGCCGACACGCCCGGCGCCAGCGCAGCAGGCAGCACGTCCAGGCACAGCGTGAGGTAAACCGCTTCACACGCGATCAAGTCGCGGGCGAGTTCGGCTTGCGCCATCCGCAGGCCTTCGGGCGATTGAAGGGCCTCATCCAGCCAGTGTTTCACGCCCAGGGCCTGGGCCCGGTCGAACAAGGCTTGAGTGTTGGCAAAGCGGCTGATGCCCAACACCCGGTAGTCGAAGGGCCGGCCCTGCGCAGCACACCAGCGTTGGATTTGCAGGAAGGGCGTGCCCGAGTTGCCCTGGCGCGCTTCACGCAGGTCGAAGTGGGCATCGAGGTTGATGACGAGCACACGCTGCAGATCCGGCCGACCCTGCATCAGACCCTGAAAGCTGCCCCAAGCGACTTCATGGCCGCCGCCCAGCACCATCGGCAGATGGCCTTGCCGCAGCACCTGGGCCACGCGCGCGGCCAGCGTGGTCTGGGCGATGTCGAGTTCACCATCTTCACAGACCACGTCGCCGCCATCGAACACCATTGGCTCGCCCAGCACGGGCAGGTTGGCCAGGGCCGATCGCAGGGCCGCGGGCCCCTGGGCCGCGCCGGGGCGGCCACCGTTGCGGCGCACGCCCTCGTCGCAGGCGAAGCCCAGCAGCACGATGCCGCCGCGGCTGCCGGGGCGCCAGGGCTGCACATGCTGATGCCAGCGGGTGGTCACGCCGCTGTCTTCGCTGTCGATGCGACCTTGCCAGACGTCGGGGTTCATCGTGCGATCTCGCCGGCCACCACCACCTGGGTGCAGGGCGCGTGGCCAAACCAGTAGCAAAGCTCATTGGGATGATCGAGCGCCCACACGGCCAGGTCGGCGCGCTGGCCGGCCTGCAGGGTGCCGCGGTCGCGCAAGCCCAGCGCGCGGGCGGCGTGCACCGTGATGCCGCGCACGGCCTCCAGCGGCGTCAAACGGAACAAGGCGCAGGCCATGTGGGCCATCAGCGGCAGCGACAGCGCCGGCGAGGTGCCGGGGTTGTGGTCCGTGGCCACGGCCATGGGCACGCCGGCTTCGCGCAGCGCGGCGATGGGCGGCAGCTTCGTCTCGCGCAGCATGTAGAAGGCGCCGGGCAGCAGCACGGCCACGCTGCCGGCGCAGCGCATCGCGGCAATCCCGTCTGGGCCCAGGTGTTCGAGGTGGTCGCACGACAGCGCGCCGAAGGAGGCGGCCAGAACCGCGCCGCCCTGGTCCGACAGTTGCTCGGCATGTAGCTTCACTGGCAGGCCCAGTCGGCGGGCGGCCTCGAACACGCGGCGGGTCTGCGCCGGGGTAAAGGCCAGGTGCTCGCAGAAAGCGTCCACCGCATCGACCAGGCCCTCGGCGTGTAGCGCGGGCAGCCACGCGCACACGGCGTCGATGTAGTCGTCGCTGCGGCCGTCATATTCCGGGGGCAGGGCGTGCGCCCCGAGATAGGTGGTGCGCACCGTCAGCCCCAGGGCTGCGCCCAGGCGCCGCGCCACGCGCAGACAGCGCGCCTCGGCCTCCTGCGACAGGCCATAGCCCGACTTCACTTCCAGCGTGGTCACGCCCTGGGCTCGCAGGGCCTGGGCCCGCAAAGCGGCCAGGCGCAGCAGTTCGTCGTCGGTGGCCGCACGCGTGGCAGCCACGGTCGAACGGATGCCACCGCCGGCACGGGCGATGTGTTCGTAGCTGGCCCCTTGGAGGCGCAGCTCGGCCTCATCGGCTCGCTGCCCGGCATAGACCAGATGGGTGTGGCAATCGATCAGGCCGGGGGTGACCAGGGCGCCGCCCAGGTCATGTTCGGCCTCCACCTGGAGGCCGGTGGGCAATTGGCTGGCCGGGCCCACCCAGGTGATGCGCGGGCCTTGCGTGAGCACGGCACCGTCATCGATCAGGCCCCAGCCTTCGCCAGCCAGCGTGGCCAGGCGGGCGTGACGCCAAAGGGTGAGCGGGGTCGGCGGCCTTGGCATCATCCATCCTTCCACAGCTGCGCGAGCAGATCGTCGTTGCCGGCGCCTGCGGCCCCCCGCAGCACCAGCGCCTTGGCGGCTTCGATGTCGGGGGCGAACAGGCGATCCTGGTCGTAGAAGGGCACCTGCGCGCGCAAGAGGGCGTGCAGATGTTGCAGACGTGGCGAGGTCCGCAGCGGGCGGTGAAAGTCCACCCCCTGCGCGGCGGCCAGCCACTCGATCGCCAGAATGGTGGCGCTGTGGTCGGCCATCGCGTCCAGGCGTCGAGCAGCGAAAGTGGCCATGCTCACATGATCTTCCTGGTTGGCACTGGTGGGCAAGCTGTCCACGCTGGCCGGATGCGCCAGCGTCTTGTTCTCTGAGGCCAAGGCGGCCGCCGTGACGTGGGCGATCATGAAGCCGCTGTTCAGTCCGGGGTTGTCCACCAGGAAGGGCGGCAGGCCCGACAGCGTGCTGTCGATCAGCAAGGCGATGCGCCGCTCGGACAGCGCCCCGATCTCGGCCAGCGCCAGGGCCAGGCTGTCCGCGGCAAAGGCCACGGGCTCGGCGTGGAAGTTGCCGCCGGAGAGCACCTCGCCGGTGTCTGCAAACACCAGCGGATTGTCGGTGACGGCGTTGGCCTCGAAGAGCAAGGTGCGCGCGGCCTGGGCGATGAGGTCGCGGCAGGCGCCCATCACCTGAGGCTGGCAGCGTAGGCTGTAAGGGTCTTGCACGCGTTCGTCGTTGACGAGGTGCGAGCGCCGGATCTCGCTGCCTTGGAGCAAGCCGCGCGTGACCGCGGCGCTGGCGATCTGGCCGGGTTGCCCGCGCAGCGCATGGATGCGGGCATCGAAAGGCGTGTCGCTGCCTCTGGCGGCGTCCACCGAGAGCGCTCCGATGAGGTGGCCGGCTTCCAGCAACCGCTCGGCCATGAACAGTCCATGCAGGGCCAGTGCGGTGGAGACCTGGGTGCCGTTGATCAGCGCCAGTCCTTCTTTGGCCGCCAGTGTCAGTGGCACGATGCCGGCGGCCTGCAAGGCGGCTGCGGCCGGCATCACGCGGCCGTCCATGCGCACCTCGCCTTGGCCCATGAGCGCCAGGGTCATGTGCGACAGCGGGGCCAGGTCGCCCGAGGCCCCGACCGAGCCCTTGGACGGGATGAGCGGCATGATGCCCGCGTTGAGCAGGGCCAGCAGGGTGTCAATGACCACCGGGCGCACGCCCGAATGGCCGCGCGCCAGGCTGGCTGCTTTCATCGCCATTACCAGCCGCACGGTGGCATCGCTCATCGGCTCGCCCGTGCCCACGGCATGCGACAGGATGAGATTGCGTTGCAGTTGTTCGAGCTGGGCCTCAGGAATGCGCGTTTTGGCCAGCTTGCCAAAGCCGGTGTTGATGCCGTAGGCCGCCACACCCCGTGTCACGATGGCCTCGATGGCGGCCGCGGAGTCGCGGATGGTTGCATGCGCGGACTCGGGCAGGACCACGCGCTGCGGGGCGCTCCACAGAGCACGCAGCTCGCCCAGGGTCAGCCGGCCAGGATGGAGAACCAAGGTGTCTTGCATGTTCAGGCCCGGTCGATCATGGGCAGATGGAGCCCGTGTTTCTTCGCGGTGGCCATGGCCAGGTCGTACCCCGCATCGGCATGGCGCATCACGCCCGAGCCGCAGTCGTTGACCAGCACGCGCGCCAGGCGCCGGGCCGCGGCCTCGGTGCCGTCGGCCACGATGACCATGCCCGCATGCTGAGAGTAGCCCATGCCCACGCCGCCGCCATGGTGGAGGCTGACCCAGGTGGCGCCGCCAGCGGTGTTGAGCAGGGCATTGAGCAGCGGCCAATCGGAGACGGCGTCGGTGCCGTCGCGCATGCCCTCGGTTTCGCGGTTGGGGCTGGCCACCGAGCCGGTGTCGAGGTGGTCGCGTCCGATCACGATGGGGGCCTTGAGTTCCCCTTTGCGCACCATCTCGTTGAAGGCCAAGCCGGCGCGGTGGCGTTCGCCCAGGCCCAGCCAGCAGATGCGTGCGGGCAGGCCTTGGAAGGCGATGCGTTCGCGCGCCATGTCCAGCCAGCGGTGGGTGTGGTGGTTGTCGGGGAAGAGTTCCTTGATCTTGGCGTCGGTCTTGTAAATGTCTTCCGGGTCGCCCGACAGCGCCACCCAGCGGAAGGGGCCCTTGCCCTCGCAGAACAGCGGGCGGATGTAGGCCGGCACGAAGCCGGGGAAGTCGAAGGCGTTTTTCACGCCGTGGTCGTGCGCCACCTGGCGGATGTTGTTGCCGTAGTCCACCGTGGGCACCCCCATCGCGTGGAAGTCGAGCATGGCCTGCACGTGCACGGCACAGCTCTTTGCAGCGGCGTCCCGCAGTGTGGCGTGCAGGGCAGGATCGTGTTGGGCGGCCTTCCACTGTTCGATGGTCCAGCCGGCCGGCAGGTAGCCGTGGATGAGGTCGTGGGCCGAGGTCTGGTCGGTCACGAGGTCTGGCTTCGGGCCGCCGGCTTTGGCGCGCTGGACGAGTTCGGGCAGCACCTCGGCGGCATTGCCCAGCAGCGCAATGGAGACGGCCTCCTTACGCTCGCAGTGGTGGCGCACCATGGCCAGGGCTTCGTCGAGGTTGCGGGCCTGCTTGTCTACATAGCGCGTGCGCAGCCGAAAGTCGATGCGGCTTTGCTCGCACTCCACGGTCAGCGAGACCGCGCCGGCCAATGTGGCGGCCAGTGGCTGGGCGCCGCCCATGCCGCCCAGGCCGGCGGTGAGAATCCATTTGCCCGACCAATCGCCGCCATGATGCTGGCGGCCGGCCTCGACGAAGGTCTCGAACGTGCCTTGCACGATGCCTTGGCTGCCGATGTAGATCCAGCTGCCGGCCGTCATTTGGCCGTACATGAACAGGCCCCGGCGGTCCAGATCGTTGAAGTGCTCCCAGGTGGCCCACTTGGGCACGAGATTGGAGTTGGCGATCAGCACGCGTGGGGCGTCGGGGTGGGTCTTGAACACGCCCACGGGCTTGCCCGACTGGATCAGCAGCGATTCGTCGTCGTCGAGCTCGCGCAGGCAGGCCAGGATGCGATCGAAGCACTCCCAGTTGCGCGCGGCGCGGCCGATGCCGCCATAGACCACCAGGGCTTGCGGGTTCTCGGCCACGTCCGGGTCGAGGTTGTTCTGCAGCATGCGGTAGGCGGCCTCGGTGAGCCAGCTCTTGCAATGCAGCTCGCAGCCGCGCGGGGCGCGGATCACGCGGGTCGGGTCGTAGCGGGGGTCGGGTTGGGGAGTCATGGGGTTCTCCAGGGCAAGACAATGTGGCGGCAGGGGAGGTCAGGCCGGCAGCACCAGCCAGCCCAAGGCCAAGCCCACACGCAGCGAGATGGCGCCAAGAACGATGCTCAGCACACTGCGCAGCAGCCAGATCACGAGCAAGTCGCGGAACTTGACCGGGATGCGCGTGGCCAGGATGCAAGGTACGCAGCCGGACAGGAAAAGCACGGTGCTGATCGAGACCAGGGCTACCAGGAAGCGCAGCAGGAACTCGGCGTCTTTGAGCAGGATGGCCGGCAGAAACATCTCGGCCAGGCCCGAGGCGAAGGCGCCGCTGGCGGCCGTGGCGTTGTCCAAGCCCAGCAAGGCACCGGCGACCCACAGCGCGGGCTTCAGCAACACTCCGATCCAGTCGAATACGGGCGTGAACTTGGCCAGGCACAGGCCGGCAAAGCCCACCGCCAGGATGCTGGGGGTGACCACGGCAGACATTTGCAAGCCATCCTTCAGATGGGCCCACAGCATCTTCGGCAGCGGATCGCGCGATTGGTAACGTGCCACCCCGGCTTGCAAGGCCTGCCGCCAGCGGGGGCCGACGGGCTGGCCAGGGTCGACCTCGTCGGGAGTGCGGCGGCGGTCGTCCATGCCGGCGATGGGCGGCAGGTAGGCCGTGATCGCGGTGACGGCGAAAGTCACGACGAAGCTGGCCCAAAAGAAGAAGGTCCAGTGCTCCATCAGGCCCAGGGTCTTGGCCACGACGATCATGAAGGTGGCTGAGACCGTGGAAAAACCTGTGGCGATGACCATGGCCTCGCGCACCGTGTACTTGCCTTGCAAGTACATGGCGTTGGTGACGAGTAGGCCGATCGAATAGCTGCCGACGAAGGAGGTCACGGCATCGATGGCCGAGTAGCCGGGGGTGCGGAACAGCGGGCGCATCACGCGTTCCATCAGCACGCCCACCAGCTCCAGCAGGCCAAAGCCCACCAGAAAAGTCAGCGCCAGTGCGCCGATGGGGATGAGCACACCCACCGACAGCGCCAGCTTCTCGAAAAGGAAGGGCAGCATGTCTTTCTGGCTGGCCAAGTCGGGCGCCAGGCCAGTCAGGTACAGCGTTGCCAGTGCCAAGCCAGTCAGCTTGACCACGCTGAACACCCGCGTGGTGATGCTCTGGCCGAAGGTGCCGGTGACGAAGGGCGCGAATGCTCCCCAAGCCATCAGCGCCAACACGAAGACCACTGCCAGGCTGCGTTGCTCGCGCACCAGGTAGCTGCTGATGTGGTCGACCGGGATGGTGCGGCGGCCACCGATCTCGAGGTCGACGAAGAACAGGAAGACGCCCAGCGCGCTGAAGGCCAGCAGCTTGAGCAACGGAAGGGTCAAGCCCCTGCGCGGCAAGGCCAGGGCGGTGTCAGGGCGGCTCATGCGGTCTCCTTGGTTGTGATGAACCTATACAAGTAGGTTCATATTGTCAAAAAGTTGTATATACATTTTGTTTGTCGACACCGAAGGCCGTCAATACAATCGGCCGCAGAACGTCTTGGTGATTTCCCTAGGATGAACATGCCTTCCCGGTCCGCCGACGGGGCCCGCCTGCCGGCCTACCAGGCCATCAAGGCCCATGTGCTCGAACGCATCCAAAGCGGGCAGTGGAAGGAGGGCGAAGCCATCCCCGGCGAAGAGGCGCTGGCGCGGGAGTTCGGTGTCTCGCGCATGACAGTCAACCGCGCGATCCGCGAGCTCAGCGATGAGCAGATCGTCGTGCGGGTGCAGGGCTCGGGCACCTTCGTGGCCCAGCAGAAGTACCAGTCCACGCTGGTGGAGATCCGCAACATCGCCGACGAGGTGGCTGCGCGCGGCCATGTGCATCGCAGCGAACTGCAGCTGCTCGAGCGCTGCAAGGCCACCGAAGCGCTGGCGCGCCAATTCGGGCTGCCCTCACGCGCGTTGCTGTTCCATTCGGTGGTGGTGCACTACGAAAACGATCTGCCCATCCAGGTGGAAGACCGCTACGTCAATCCCCTGGTGGCGCCTGACTACATGGCCCAGGACTTCCGCAGCCAGACGCCCAATGCCTACCTGATGCGCGTGGCGCCGCTGCAAGGCGTGCGCTTTGCCATCGAGGCCTGCTTGCCCCCCAAGGAGATTGGTGAGCTGCTGCACATGGGGCCGCACGAGCCCTGCCTGGTGCTGCGCCGCCAGACCCATTCGCTGGGTCAGGTGGCCTCGGTGGCGGCGATGTGGCATCCGGCCTCGCGCTACCAGTTCACGGGCAGTTTTTGAGGTCGCTCACTGGAAGGCCACCTCGGCGAAGCTGCGCAGCTTGCGGCTGTGCAGTCGGTCGATGCCCTGGCCGCGCAGGATCTCGATGGCGCGGATGCCGATGCGCAGGTGCTGGTCCACGCGCTCACGGTAAAACTGGTTGGCCATGCCTGGCAGCTTGAGCTCGCCGTGCAGCGGTTTGTCGCTCACGCACAGCAAAGTGCCGTAGGGCACGCGGAAGCGGAAACCATTGGCTGCCACGGTGGCGCTTTCCATGTCCAGCGCCACGGCGCGGCTCTGGCTGAAGCGGCGCTCGGGGGTGCGGTGCGGCAGCAGCTCCCAGTTGCGGTTGTCGGTGCTGGCCACCGTGCCGGTGCGCAAGATCCGCTTGAGCTCGTAGCCGCTCAGTTGTGTGATGTCGGCCACGGCGGTTTGCAGCGCAATCTGGATCTCGGCCAGGGCCGGGATCGGCACCCACAGAGGCAAATCTTCGTCCAGCACATGGTCTTCACGCACGTAGCCGTGGGCCAGCACATAGTCGCCCAGCTGCTGGCTGTTGCGCAAGCCGGCGCAGTGACCCAGCATGATCCATGCATGCGGCCGCAGCACGGCGATGTGGTCGGTGATGGTCTTGGCATTGGCCGGACCCACACCGATATTGACCATCGTGATGCCCGCACGGTCGCGTCGCACCAGGTGGTAGGCCGGCATTTGCGGCAGGCGCGGCGGCGGCGCGCCCAGCGCGTCCTCGGGCTCGGGGGCCTCGCCGCGGCGGCGTGTGATCACATTGCCGGGCTCGACGAAGGCCACATAGCCGTCGTCGGCCGCGGCGTCTTTGGAGGGGGTGAACAGCGCCCCCTGGTTGGGCGCCTGCGTCATCAGCTCGCGGCCCAGGCGCACGAACTCGTCGATGTAGAACTGGTAGTTCGTGAACAGCACGAAATTCTGAAAATGCTCGGGCGCGGTGCCGGTGTAGTGGCGCAGGCGGTGCAACGAGTAGTCCACGCGCGGTGCAGTGAACAGGGCCAGCGGGCGCGGCTCGCCCGGTGCGGGCTCGTAGGTGCCATTGGCGATGCCGTCATCCATCGCGCCCAAATCGGGCAGATCGAACAGATCGCGCAGCCGCAGGCGGCGGGCCGCATCCAGCTGACCTTCCACGTGATCGGAGCCGTCCACCGCGAAGTGCACGGGGATCGGTTGCTGGCTCGTGCCCACTTCCAGCGGCACGCCGTGGTTGCGCAGCAGCAGCCGGAACTGCTCCAGGTAATAGTCTTCGTACAGGTCCGGCCGGGTCAAGGTGGTTTCGTAGGTGCCTGGGCCGGCGACGAAGCCGTAAGACAGGCGCGAGTCGGCCCGGGCCACCGTCTCGGTGCGCACCCGCACGTAGGGATAGCAGGCGCGCACGCGCTGCGTGAAATCCTCTCCGGCGGTGTAGCGTTGCAAGGCTTGACGCAGGTGCGCAAGGCTGTGCTCATAGATGGTGCGCACGCGTTGCAGCGCGGCGTGTGGGTCGTCGAAGCGTTCCGGAGCAAAAAACGGGGGCATCCACATGGCCATGAGGGCAAACGAAATCGTCACACGAAACGGACATTGTGTGCCGAAAGTTTGGCCGGCCCCGGCCAGGGACCCAAAGCCCCTGGCCGTGTCGCATGGTGGAGGATGGCGTGTTTAGGTCACCGGCGCTGGATTGAACAGCACCAGCGCGTTGTGCAGCTTCCAGTGCTCGGCCCAGGTCTTTTTGCGGCCGCTGGCCACGTCGAGAATGAAATGGAAAAGCTCCCAGCCCACGTCTGCGATGCTGGCCTGTCCGTCGGCGATGCGGCCGGCATTGATGTCCATGAGATCGTGCCAGCGGCGGGCCAGCTCGGTGCGCGTGGCCACCTTGATCACCGGGCAGGCCGCCAGGCCATAGGGCGTGCCACGGCCGGTGGTAAAGACATGCACGTTCATGCCGGCGGCCAATTGCAAGGTGCCGCAGATGAAGTCGCTGGCGGGCGTGGCGGCATAGAGCAAGCCACGTTGACCGGCGCGCTCACCCGGAGGCACCACTCCCATGATCGGCGCGGTGCCGCTTTTGATGATCGAGCCCATCGCTTTTTCGACGATGTTGGACAACCCGCCCTTTTTGTTGCCGGGAGTGGTGTTGGCGCTGCGATCGACCTGGCCCCGCTTGAGGTAGGCGTCATACCAAGCCATTTGTTCGATCATGGCTTGCGCCACCTCGGGGGTGGCGGCGCGTGAGGTGAGCTGGTCGATGCCGTCGCGCACCTCGGTCACTTCGGAAAACATCACCGTGGCCCCGGCACGCACCAGCAAGTCGGTGCAAAAGCCCACGGCCGGATTGGCGGTGACACCGGAGAAGGCATCGCTGCCGCCGCACTGCACGCCCACGACCAATTCGCTGGCGGGCACGGTCTCGCGCCGGCGGGCGTTCAGGCGTTGCAGATGCACCTCGGCCTGACGCATCAACGCATCGACCATCGAATGAAAGCCCACGTGAGCCTCGTCTTGCAGGCAAACCACGTCCAGGCTGCTGCTGCGATGATCATCGATGGGAATGCTGCCCGGCGGCAGCAGCCTCTCGGGTTGCAGCTTCTCGCAGCCCAGGCTGACGACCATCACCTCGCCGCCGAAATTGGGGTTGCGCGCCAGATTGCGCAGGGTGCGGATGGGGATCACCGCATCGGGCGCGTCGATGGCCACGCCGCAGCCGTAACCGTGCTCCAGCGCCACCACGTCATCGACGTTCGGATACTTGGGCAGCAGCTCTTGCTTGATGCGCTGGACTGCGAACGCGGTCACTCCCGCGACGCATTGCACCGTCTGTGTGATGGCCAGGATGTTGCGCGTGCCCACCGAGCCGTCGGGGTTGCGATAGCCCTCGAAGGTGTAGCCCTCCAAGGGCGCCATGGCCGGGGCGCGCACCGTGGCCATGGGCAGGTCGTCCAGCGGACGGGCCGCGGGCATATGGAGCAGCCGCTCGTGCACCCAGCTGCCGGCCGGAATGTCGCGCACGGCGTAGCCGATCGGCACGTTGTAGCGCCGCACCGCCGCACCCTGCGGCAGATCGACCAACGCGACCTTGTGAGCTTGGGGCACATGTTCACGCAGCGTCAGACCATCGACGACAGTGCCCGCCGGCAAGCCGCCTTCGTTGGCCACGATGGCCACGTTGTCGGCGGGGTGGATGCGGATCAGGATCGGACGAGTCATTGCGTCCTCAGGGCTTTACGTTGCCTTCTTTGACAATCCGGCCCCATTTGACGAGTTCTTTGCGACCGAATTCTGCAAAGTCCTCCGGGGTGTTGGGGCGATGCTCCAGGCCCAGACTTTCCATGCGGGATTTGACATCGGGGGTGGCGATGATGGCGGCCAGTTCGCGGTGCATGCGCTGGATGATCGATGGCGGTGTGCCCGCCGGTGCGTAGAACGCTTGCCAGCTGACGACGTCAAAACCTGCCACGCCTGCTTCTTGCATGGTTGGTACATCCGGTAGCGCGCGGCTGCGTGTGGCCGAGGTGACCGCCAGCGCCCGCACTTTGCCCGATTGGATGTGAGGCAAGGCCACGGTCACCGTCTCGAAGCTGACCGGGATTTGGCCGCCGATCAAGTCCTGGATGGCGGGGGCGCTACCTCGGTACGGCACGTGGGTGAGTTGCGCGCCGGCCAGCAGCTTGAAGGCTTCGCCGGACATGTGTTGCGAGCTGCCGGTGCCAGCCGAACCGAAGGCGATGGTGCCGGGCTTGGACTTTGCAGCGGCGATCAGGTCGGCCACCGTCTTGTAGGGTTGATCGGCCCCGACCAAGAGCACGTTGGAGATGCTGCCCAGCAGCATGATCGGTGCGAAGTCTTTGGTGGCATCGTAGGGAATTTTGGGTTGCAGCACTGGGTTGATCGCGTGGCTGGCGATGGTGCCGAGCAGAAAGGTGTAGCCATCAGGAGCAGCCTTGGCCACCGAGTCTGCGCCAATGACACCGCCAGCGCCAGCCTTGTTTTCGATCACTACGGTTTGCTTGAGCGCGACTTGAAGTCTCTCGGCCAATGTGCGGGCGAGGATGTCAGAGGTGCCGCCCGGGGCAAAGGGCACGACAATCTTTATAGGTTTGGAGGGCCAACTGTCTTGCGCATGGGCCGGCAGTCCAAAGCACGCAGCGCTGGCCAAAGCTACGCCGATCAGGGTGCGACGATGTAAACGCATGGTGAGGTTCCAAATCAGGAAGGATCAAACAAGGAGGTCGTTTTCAGGGGTATCACGGTGAGAGGTCGAGAATCTCGACCCAGTTGGGGTTCAGGCCTACACGCGCTCGGTCGCTCGCGACGAGCGCGCCGGTACGCATGTCCAGGAGGTAGGCGGTGATGTGATGAGAAGCCTGACCGGCGACGACGGCCAGCTTGGCATCGGGCGTCACTTGCATGCCACGTGGTTGAGCTTCAGTGGGGATTTGCGCCAGCAGACGGGGCTGGCCCGGCTCGGTGGCCACGTCAAACACCGACAGCGTGCTCGATCGGCGTTCAGTGGCCAGCAGTCGGTGTGCTCCGGCAGACAGGCGCAGTTCGGCGGCCCAGGGTTGACCGGAAAAGCCAGGCGGAAGAACACTGACACGATGCCGCCAATACAACAGCCCTGTTTCTGGCTCGACGTCGAAGGTGTCGAGTCCTGCATCCAGCTCGTTCAGCAGATAGAGCCAGCGACCACCTGGGTGGAAGACCAGGTGCCGCGGACCAGACCCCGCGCGTACCCCGATCGTGGCGGGCTCCGTCTCGAGCAGACGGCCCTGCTGCAGACGGTAGCGGTGGATGAGGTTGCTGCCCAAGCTGGTGGCATAAACGTAGCGATTGGCCGGGTCGGGTACGACGGCGTGGGCGTGGCGTCCCGTGGGCAGGATTTGCTCGACGGCTCTTGCCACGCCCTCATGGTCGATGGGGCCGATGCTGATGCAATCGGCGCCGTAAGATGCGGCCAATAGGTAGCGGCCGTCTCGATCACAGGCCAAGTAGGCCATGCTGGCCGGCATTGAGGTTTCCGCCAGCGGAGTGAGGGTGCCGTCGCGATCGATGGCAAGGCTGATGACGGCCAAAGGGTCGCTGCGCCGAGCGATGTACAGCCGATGCTGGGCTGGATGAACAGCCATGGGCATCAGGCTGCCCCCCAAGCTCAAACGCTGACGAGGCGTTAGCCGACCCTCCGAGGACAATGCCAGCGAGTGCAGCTCGCCGCTGTCAGCGCATGAGACCACAACCAGCCGTGTTGCCACGTCACAACCCCATGGCCCGCGGCAGCCACAGCGATAGCCACGGGATGTAGGTCACCATCATCAGCACAATGAACAGTGCGACGAAAAAGGGCAGCAGGGTCTTGGAGACCACGCCAAGCGGTAGTTTGGCCACAGCGCTGCCAACGAATAGCACGGTGCCTACTGGAGGGGTGATGAGTCCAATGCCCAGGTTGATCATCATGATCATTCCAAAGTGCACCGGGTCGATACCCAGCGAGGTGACCACCGGCAGCAGGATGGGCGTGCAGATCAGGATGAGCGGCGACATGTCCATCAGGCAGCCCAGCACCAGGAGCATCAGGTTGATCAGCAGCAGGATGACCCATTTGTTGTCCGACAGGCTGGTGAAGAATGCCGTGACCTTCATCGGAATCTGCATCAGGGTCATCAGATAGCCGAAGGCTGCAGCAAAGCCGATCAGGATCATCACCACAGTGACCGTCTTGACCGTTCGGTGAACGAGCTTGGGGAGGTCGCGCCACTTGTAGTCGCGGTAGACGAACATCGTCACGAAAAACGCCCAAAGCACGGCAATCGAGGCAGACTCATTGGCGGTGAAAATGCCACTGAGAATGCCGCCGAGAATGATGACCATGGTCATCAAACCCCACAGCGCGTCGACGCAGATCTTCAATGCCCGACGCAGCGGGATGACCTCACCCTTGGGGTAGTTGTTCTTCCGGGCGATCACAAGACACATGATTGCCAGCGTGATCCCCAGCAGCAAATCGGGTAGGACGCCGGCCATGAACAACGCGGCGATGGACACCGTGCCCCCAGCGGCCAGTGAGTACAGCACTGCGTTGTGGCTAGGCGGAATCAAGATGGCTTGCACTGATCCGCTGACCGTCACCGCGGTGGCGAAGGTGCGCGGGTAGCCCTTTTTCTCCATCTCGGGAATGAGTACCGAGCCGACCGATGCTGTGTCGGCCACCGAAGAACCCGAGATCGCGCCGAAGAATGTCGAGGCCAGAATGTTCACCAATGACAGTCCGCCGCGAATGAAACCCACCAGCACGTTGGCGAAGTCCACCAAGCGACGCGCCATGCCGCCCTCGGCCATGATGGCGCCGGCCAGCACAAAGAAAGGGATGGCCAAGAGGGAGAACTTGTTGACCCCTGAGGCGACTTGGATCATCACCGCATCCAACGGCAGATCGATCCACAAGGCTCCGATCAGGGCTGCCAAGCCCAGTGAGTACGCCACAGGCACGCCCAGCAGGACCAGCCCAAAGAAGCTACCCAGGAGGACGAGAGTATCCATCAGTGGGCCTCCTGTTCCTCATGGCGCACGATGGGTCGATCGGTTTGGGGGCCGAAAACGATCTTTTCGATCACGAAAAGCAGCGTCAGCAGTGAGCCGATGGGCAGCGAGGCATAGGTCACCCCTACGGGCAGCCAGGGCAGCTCGCTGATCGATTGGCCCATCGTTGCCATGCACAAGCGTGTGCCGTAGTACAAGACAAAAATGCAGGCTGCGACCATCATTGCATCAACCATGATGGCGATCACTCGCCGTGCAGAGGCAGGCAACCTTTCGGTGAGTATGCTGACCGCGATATGACCCCCAGCCCGGTAGGCCGCTGCGGCTCCAATGAAAGTGAAAAGCATCATCAGCAGGATGGCGATGGGTTCTGGCCACTGAGAGCCGGTGCCCAACACGTAGCGGGTGAACACCCCCCATGGAATGATGAGAGACATGAGGAAGATCGCGATACCAGCGGCCCAAATGGCCGCCAGGTACAGCGCGTCCATCAGTCGGACGTAAAGAGAGTCCATCGCGACTGCCTTACTGAACGGCCTCGATGCGTTTCATGAGCTCGGTGAATTGGGCGCCATACTTTGCCCGCACCGGTGCGGTGGCTTCGTAGAAGGGGCGGGTGTCGATGTTGATGAATTCGACGCCAGCAGCCTTGAGCTTCTCGGTATATTCCGCCACGGCCTTGTCCCACAGCATCCTCTGTTCCATCTGGGCTTCACGCGCAAGCTTTTTCACCAGGGCTTGCTCGTCTTTCGAGAGCTTGTCCCAGGTGACTTTGGACATCACCAGGATCTCCGGGATCATCAGGTGGTGGGTCTGGGTGTAGTACTTGGCGCCGGTGGTGTAGTGGTTGCTGGTGAAGTAGCTCGGTGGATTGTTTTCGGCACCATCTACGACATTCGTTTGTAGTGCGGTGAACACTTCTCCATAGCCCATGGATATGCCGTTGCCTCCCATGGCGTTCATGGTGTCGACGAACAGCGGATTGCCCATCATGCGGATCTTCAGGCCCTTGAGGTCGGCCGGAGTGCGCACGGGCTTTTTGGTGTAGAGGCTGCGCGAGCCGCTGTCCATCCAGGCCAGTGCCACCAGGCGGGCTGGCGAAGCGCTGATCTTGTCGAGCATTTCGGTGCCGATCGGGCCGTCGAGTACAGCGCGCATGTGCGCCTGATTGCGGAAGATGAAGGGCATGTTGAACACATTGACCTCGGGCACCACCGGACCGATGGGACCCAGCGATGTGCGCAGCAAATGGATGGCACCGATCTGGGTCTGCTCGATCATTTCTTTTTCCCCGCCGAGCACTCCGCCTGGAAACATCTGAACCTTGATGCGTCCGTTGGTGGCCGTCTCAAGCTTCTTGCCCATGTTTTCGACGGCAACAACCGTGGGATAGCCAGCCGGGTGCACGTCAGCGGCTTTCAACGTCAAGGTCTGGGCGCTGGTCAGCGTGGACACGGCCACAACGGTGGCAGCAAGCAATGAGCGGTGGATGGCTTTCATGTCTGATGTCTCCTCTACTCGAATGGACCGGTGCGAACGAAAACGCCCCCTTGGAAAACGGCTGCAGGGTCGTTGGGGTCGATTTGTGGCTGCCTGGCCTCGACAGCGGCTCGGAAGGTGTCCGCGCTGTCTTGCGGCCGGTAACCGATGTGGCGCGCTTTGGTGTTGTCCCACCAACTCGTACGGTTGTCCGACATGCCATAGATCACGGTGAAGCCCACCACTGGGGCGGTGAGGCTGGCGACCACGAGTCGTTCTAGATCGTCATAGCTGAGCCAGGTGGCGAGCATGCGGCGATCTTTCGGCTCGGGAAATGACGAGCCTATGCGCAACGCCACCGTTTCAATGCCGAAGCGGTCGAAGTAGTAGCGTGCCAAGTTTTCGCCGAATGCCTTGCTCACGCCGTACAGAGAGTCGGGGCGCACGGGGGCCTCGGTGTCGATCACTTCGTGTTGCCGATAAAACCCGGTCACATGGTTGGAACTGGCAAAGACGATGCGCCGCACTCCCTGGAGACGCGCTGCCTCGTACAAGTGATAGACGCCAACGATGTTGGCCTGCAAGATGGGTTCCCATGGTTGCTCGGTGGAGATGCCTCCAAGGTGCACCACGGCATCCACGCCGTGCAGCAAGTCGATCATCCCGGCTTTGTCTTGCAGTGCCACTGGACGCAATTCTTCGCCTGGGGCGGCTGCACCCAGCTCGGCGATATCGCTGATTCGCAAAACGTCGCAGTAGGCTTTCAAGCGAGAGCGCAGTTCACGACCCAGGCCGCCGGCCGCGCCAGTGAGCAGCAGACGGGGGATGCGTAGAGATGTGCAATGCAAAGCAGGCATGGGCGGCTTGCGGAACCAGGGTTGGATTGCTAGAGTCGTGAAGACGCTGACATACGTCATCAGTCGTCGTACAACAATCGTCGTTCAGCCCCTGGGTGCTGTCAAGATGGCAAGACCTGGGGTTTACACGGAGCTTCATGTCCACGCTTGCCCCCCCTGTTCGTCGCAAATCCCGCACGTTGGCGCTCGATCTCGTCGATGCCTTGAGTGCCCGCATCCGTGCCGGGCAGTGGGCCGTCGGTGACAAGTTGCCCACCGAGGCGGCCATCATGGAAGAGTTCGGCGTGAGTCGTACCGTGGTGCGCGAGGCGATTTCCAAGCTTCAGGCCAGTGGGCTGGTGCAAACCCGCCACGGCATCGGCACCTTTGTGGCCAGCACGGGCGACGGGGGGAGCTTCCGTATCGCGCCGGAGCAGGTGGCCACCTTGCGCGATGTGATCGCGGTGCTGGAGCTGCGCATCGGGGTGGAAGCCGAGGCCGCGGCGCTGGCGGCGGTGCGACGCAGCGAGGCTCATTTGCGGGCCATGCACGAGGCGCAGGCCGCGTTTGCTCGCGCCATCGAGGAAGGCACGGATGCGGTGGCTGCCGATCGGGCGCTGCACATGGAGATCGCCCGCGCCAGCGAGAATCCGCATTTCGTCGATTTGATGCAGCACTTGGGCGACATGCTGATTCCGCGTGCGCGGGTGAATTCCGCTCGGTTGGCGGGGCAGGGGCGTCGAGAGTATTTGCTGCGAGTGTTGGCCGAGCACGAGAGCGTGGTCGTGGCCATTGCCAACCGCGACCCGGAGGCCGCTCGGGCGGCCATGCGCACCCATCTGTCCAACAGTCGCGAACGTCTGCGTCGCGCCCAGGAGGCCGCCGAAGGCGCCAGCCGGTGAGGCCGCCGGCGGGGCGGCCTACGTAGAACCGCGGATCACGCAAGACTTGCCGTCGGCCCGGGTTAGTTGTACGATGACGTACAACATATCCGCTCGGTCACTGCAGATCGGAGCGTCTTTCTTCCAGCCCTGTGAGCCTGTCCATGAGCCCTCAAGACCTGCAACGCACCATTTCTTCTGGTCTGCTGTCGTTCCCGCTGACGGACTTCGATGCCGACCTGCACTTTGCGCCCAAGCCCTATGCCGAGCGCCTGGAGTGGCTCATGCCCTATGGCGCCAGCGCCTTGTTTGCAGCCGGTGGCACGGGCGAGTTCTTCTCGCTGGCGCCGCGCGAGTATGCAGAGGTGATCCGTGTGGCGGTGCAGACCTGCAAGGGCCGCATGCCCATCATTGCGGGGGCTGGCGGCGGCACGACGCTGGCCATTCAGTATGCCCAGGAGGCCGAGCGGCTGGGCGCGCAGGGCGTGCTGCTGCTGCCGCACTACCTGACCGAGGCCACGCAGGACGGGCTGGTGGCCCATGTCGAGGCGGTGTGCAAGAGCGTGAAGCTTGGCGTCATCGTCTACAACCGCGGCGCCTGCCGCTTGACGTCCGATTCACTGCTGCGCTTGGCCGAGCGCTGCCCGAACCTGATCGGCTTCAAAGACGGCATCGGTGACATCGAGGCGTTCGTCACCATTCGTCAGCGTCTGGGCGACCGTTTCGCCTACTTGGGCGGATTGCCCACGGCGGAAGTGTTCGCCGCGGCCTACAAGGCCATGGGTTGTCCGGTGTACTCGTCGGCGGTGTTCAACTTCATCCCGCGCACCGCGATCGAGTTCTACAACGCCCATGCCGCAGGCGATACCGCCACGACCGAGCGGCTGATGCGCGAGTTCTTCCTCCCCTATGTCGAGCTGCGCAACAAGGGGCAAGGCTATGCGGTGAGCATCGTCAAAGCCGGTGCGGCCGTGGTGGGCCGCAGTGCCGGGCCGGTGAGGCCGCCGCTGTCAGACCTTCAACCTGCGGAAGTCGAGCAGCTGCGAGCGCTGATCGACAAGCTCGGGCCTCAGTGATGTTGTTTTGCAAACCTCAGAGGAGACGTCGATGAACCGAACCATGAAGTGGCTGGCCGCCGTGGCCCTGGGTGTGGGGCTTGCTGCCAATGCCTTGGCCTGGCCCACCAAGACGATCACGTTGGTCGTGCCTTTCCCGCCGGGAGGCTCGACCGACACCTTGGCGCGCGCCATCGGCCCCAAGCTGCAGCAGCAGCTGGGGCAGACGGTCATCGTGGACAACAAGCCTGGAGCCACAGGCACCATTGGTGCGGGCTTGGTGGCTCGATCGGAGCCCGATGGCCACACGCTGCTGGTGGCCTCGCTCGGGCCCTACGTGATCGCGCCGCACTTGCTCAAGAGCGTACCGTATGACGCGACCAAGGATTTCGATCTGCTGACCGTGGCCGTGCAGGCCCCCAACGTGCTGGTGGTGCCAGCGGCCTCACCGTTCAAGTCGTTGAGCGACGTGCTGGCCCATTTGAAGGCCCACCCGGGCAAGATGACGTTTGCGTCTTCGGGCAACGGCTCGTCGGACCATCTGACGGCCGAACTGTTCTGGCAGCAGACGGGCACCACGGGCATTCATGTGCCCTACCGCGGCGGCGCCCCGGCGATCTCGGATCTGTTGGGCGCACAGGTCGATGCCTCGTTCCAAAACATCAACGCGATCATTCAGCACGTGCGCTCGGGCAAGCTGCGTGCTTTGGCGATCACGTCCGCACAGCGCTCCAAGCTGTTGCCGGAGGTGCCCACGCTGGAGGAATCCGGCATCAAAGGCGCCAATGTGTTCTCTTGGCAGGGCATCGCAGCCCCCAGAGGGTTGCCGGCAGAGGTCAAGAGCAAGTTGCATGCGGCGTTGGTCAACGCGATCAACGATCCGCAGGTGCGTGACCAGTTCGTCTCGGTCGGTTTCGAGCTGGTGGCCAACACGCCCGAGCAGTTCGCCAGCTTCCAGCGCGCCGAGTATGAGCGTTGGCGCACGCTGATCAAGGCGCGCAACATCACGGCCGACTGAACCCAGGCGGCAGGAAGCGTGGCCGCCGCGGAGGCGGCTGCGCAACCGCCTTGGATCGATGGAGTTTCCATGTCTTTGAACGATACCCCCCGCATCACGGACCTGCGCGCCATCCCCGTGGCCGGACGCGACAGCATGCTGCTGAATCTGAGCGGTGCGCACGGCCCGTTTTTCACTCGCAATCTGGTGGTGTTGACCGACAGCGCCGGGCGCACTGGGGTCGGCGAAGTGCCTGGCGGCGAAAAGATCCGGCAGACCCTGGAGGAGGCTCGCCCCTTGGTGGTCGGCCAGCCGGTGGGCGCGTACAAGCAGGTGTTGCAACGGGTGCAGCAGACCTTCGCCGACCGCGACAGCGAGGGGCGGGGCCTGCAAACGTTTGACCTGCGGACCACGATTCACGCGGTGGCGGCCTTGGAGTCGGCGCTGCTCGATCTGCTGGGCCAGCACTTGGGGGTGCCGGTGGCCGCTTTGCTGGGTGAAGGCCAGCAGCGCGACAAGGTGGAGATGCTGGGCTATCTCTTCTTCGTGGGCGACCGCACCCGCACGGACTTGCCCTACCGCAGCCCCAAGGACGAACCGCAAGACGATCCCTGGTTCGGGGTGCGCAATGAGTGTGCATTGACGCCGCAGGCCATTGTGCGCCAAGCCGAAGCGGCGCATGCACGCTATGGCTTCAATGACTTCAAGCTCAAGGGCGGCGTGTTGCGCGGCGAGGAGGAGGTGGAGGCGGTGCGGGCTTTGCACGAGCGCTTCCCAACGGCCCGTGTGACGCTGGACCCCAACGGAGGATGGTGGCTGAAAGACGCCATCCGTTTGATGCGAGATTTGCACGGCGTGCTGGCCTATGCCGAGGACCCCTGCGGTGCGGAAAACGGGTTTTCCGGCCGCGAGGTGATGGCCGAGTTCCGCCGTGCCACGGGGCTGCCGACGGCCACCAACATGATCGCCACCGATTGGCGACAAATGGTGCATGCGCTGGCCGTGCAAGCGGTGGACATTCCGTTGGCCGACCCGCACTTCTGGACCCTATCGGGCTCGGTGCGCGTGGCGCAGACCTGCCGAGACTGGGGCCTGACTTGGGGCTCGCACTCGAACAACCACTTCGATGTGTCGCTGGCGATGTTCACGCATGTGGCCGCGGCGGCGCCGGGTCGCGTCACGGCCATCGACACGCACTGGATCTGGCAGGACGGCCAACGCCTCACGAAAGAGCCGTTGCAGATCCGTGGCGGCTTCGTCGAGGTGCCAAACAAGCCGGGCCTGGGCGTCGAGCTGGACATGGCCGAGGTGGAGAAAGCCCATCGGCTCTACCTTGAGCACGGTCTGGGCGCGCGTGACGACGCCATCGCCATGCAATACCTGATTCCCAACTGGACTTTCGATCCCAAGCGGCCTTGTCTGGTCCGCTGAACGCACAACGCCATGTTCAAGAACCTCATCAACGGCCAGTGGGTGGAAGGCCCGAGTGTCACCCGCAACATCAACCCGTCGGACACACGGGATGTGATCGGCGAATATGCCCAAGCCGATGCGGCGCAGGCCCGCGAGGCGGTGGCCGCGGCCGAGGCGGCCTTCCCGAGCTGGTCGCAGACCACGCCGCAGCAGCGCTTCGACATCCTGGATGCGGTCGGCAGCGAAATCCTGGCGCGGCGCAACGAGTTGGGTGATTTGCTGGCCCGTGAGGAGGGCAAGACCCTGCCTGAGGCCATCGGTGAAGTGGTGCGTGCCGGCAACATCTTCAAGTACTTTGCCGGTGAGGCGCTGCGCGGTGCCGGTGATGTGCTGCCTTCGGTGCGCCCAGGGGTGGGCGTGGAAGTCACCCGCGAGCCGCTGGGGGTGGTGGGCCTGATCACGCCGTGGAATTTCCCGATCGCCATTCCCGCTTGGAAAGTGGCTCCGGCACTGGCCTATGGCAATACCGTGGTGCTGAAGCCGGCCGAGCTGGTGCCCGGTTCGGCCTGGGCCTTGGCCGACATCTTGCACCGTGCCGGTGTGCCTGCCGGGGTGTTCAACCTGGTCATGGGCCGCGGCCGCGACGTGGGTCAGGTGCTGCTGGACGACCCGCGCGTGGCGGCCATCAGCTTCACCGGTTCGGTGGCCACCGGGCGCCAAGTGGCGCAGGCTTGTGTGGCCCGGGGCGCCAAATTCCAGCTCGAGATGGGCGGCAAGAATCCTTTCGTGGTGTTGGACGATGCCGACTTGAACGTCGCCGTCAGTTGCGCGATCAACAGTGGCTTCTTCTCGACCGGTCAGCGCTGCACGGCGTCTTCGCGGGTGATCGTCACCGAGGGCATCCATGACCGCTTCGTGGCCGCGATGATCGAGCGCATGCGTGCGCTCAAGGTGGATGATGCGCGCAAAGCGGGCACCGACATCGGCCCCGTGGTGGACGAGCGGCAGCTGGCGCAAGACTTGGAATACTTGGCCATCGGGCAGCAAGAAGGGGCTCGCTTGGCCGCCGGTGGGCAGCACATCGAGCTCAGCTCCGATGGTGCACCTGGCTACTACCTCAGCCCGGCGTTGTTCACCGAGACGACGCCGCAGATGCGCATCAACCGCGAAGAAATCTTCGGCCCGGTGGTCAGTGTGCTGAGGGTGAAGGATTACGAGGAGGCGCTGCACTGCGCCAACGATACGCCGTTCGGTTTGTCCGCCGGCATTGCCACCACCAGCCTGAAGTACGCCACGCATTTCAAACGCCATGCGCAGGCCGGGATGGTGATGGTCAACCTGCCCACGGCAGGCGTGGACTACCACGTGCCGTTTGGAGGGCGTAAGGGTTCGAGCTATGGGCCGCGCGAGCAAGGCGCTTATGCGGCCGAGTTCTACACCACGGTCAAGACGGCCTACACGCAGGCCTGAGACCCAGGGCCGATGCCGTGGCAGGGCACGGCTTGCCAATGGCACAGCTCGCCTCGAATGATGAGCGCATCACGCCGGCCGGTTGTCTTGCAGCGAGTGCCTGACCGCTTTGCGCCCGAGTTGCAGCGGGAATTGGCCACATACTGCGAGCTGCATGAGGCCCCCACGCAGCGGTCTTTGGAGGAGGTGATCGCGGAACACGGGCCTCGCATCGAGGCGGTGATCACGTCGGCGGCGGTGGGGGCGGATGCGTCCTTGATCGAGGCTTTGCCGGCCTTGAAGCTGATTTCCAGTCTCGGTGTGGGATTGGATCGGATCGACTTGCAGATGGCAGCCCGTCGTGGGGTGGCGGTGGGGTACACGCCGGGGGTGCTGGACGATTGCGTGGCCGACATGGCCTGGGCCTTGCTGCTGGATGTGATGCGCGGTCTCAGTGCCGCGGACCGCTTCGTGCGCAGCGGTGCCTGGGCGCAAGGCCACTTCCGGCCGCTGGGCTGCAAGGTCAGCGGTTCCCGCCTGGGCGTGGTGGGGCTGGGTCGTATCGGGCAGGCCATCGCACGTCGTGCCAGCGGATTTGCCATGCCGGTGCGCTATCACGCCCGTCGTCCGGTGGATGGGGTGCCCTGGACGTACGAGCCGTGCTTGATCGAACTGGCGCGCTGGGCCGATGTGCTGGTGGTGGCCACCTCCGGCGGCGAGGGCACGCGCCATTTGATCGATGAGGCGGTGTTGGAGGCCTTGGGACCGCACGCCTATCTGATCAACATCGCTCGCGGCACGGTGGTCGATGAGCAAGCGCTGGTGCGCGCACTGCAACAGCGGCGCATCGCTGGGGCCGGTTTGGATGTGTTCGAAAGAGAGCCCGAAGTGCCCGAAGCCTTGCGGAGCCTGGACCATGTGGTCTTGGCCCCGCACATGGCCAGCGCGACGGTGCAGACCCGTTGGGCCATGGCCCAACGGGTGCTGGACAACCTGCGAGGCTATTTCGAGCAAGGTTGCTTGGTGTCCGAGGCGCCACGACCGCAAGCGGCTTGAGGCGTTGGGCGTGCGGTGGTGCCGCGGGCGTCTTGGGCCTTGACGATTCAGCGCCGGCTCAGTGTGATGTCGCCATACCAGGCGGTCACGGGCACGCCCAGGTCGTCGCTGTCGGTGAGCACGCCCACACTGCGGATCGGGCCAGGGTCTTCGCCGAAGGTGCGTCGGTAGTCCTCTACCACGTCGCGCTCGTGGAAGCGCCAGTGCCCGAGGGCTCCGGGGCCGCCGTCGATGACGAGGTAGCGGATGCGGCTGCTGCGGGCATAGTGGACCACGGTGTCGCGCGGGGTTTGAGCGTCCCAGACGTACATCAGGCTGGCATAGGGCAGGCGCTGTCCGGTGAAGAGCTCCACTTGCTCGTAGAACATCAGATCCCGCAGCGACAGCCGCCGCAGATCGCCGTCGAAGGCCAGGATCACGCGCGCGGGCGCATCGTCGATGCGTGGGTCGCTGACGGTCAGTCGGGGGTCCACATGCTGGACCATCCAGGAAAAGCGCAGGCGGCCGGCTTGCCATGGGTCGATGTCCACCAGGCAGCGCAGGCCGGTGGCCGCGCCGTCGGAGTGAGCCCGCAGCACGGTACGACCATCGACCGACGCGGTGGCGTAGTGGGTGGGGCGCTTGTCGCGCCGCAGGACATAAGGCTCCCAGCCGCGAGGCACGCGCCCGTCGGGCGCCGAGGCGGAAAAGGGAGCGATGCTCGTTGGGGCCAGGCCGGCCCCCAAGGGCGTTGTTGGGGGCCGGGCACAGCCGGCCACGGTGGCGCAGGCCAAGATGGTGCGCCCAAGCCAAAGACGGCGTGTGGGGTCGAGCGGGTGGTGGGGTGGAAAGGGGCCGGTCTGACGGTGGGGCGGCATGGACTTGCAGGGCAGGCGGTCGCAGGGTCAGTTTGCCATGCTCGCATGAAGCGAGCATGACGGAAAAGCCCCCGCGGCCCTGCCGCGCCGCGATGGCTTCCTCAGTCCAGCGTGATGTGGGCTTGTTTCACCAAGCGGGCATAGCGAGCTTGTTCGGCTTCCATGAAAGCCCGTGCGGCCTGCGGCGACGTGGGCTGGATCAGGTTGTTCTGCCGGGCCATGGCGGCTTGCACGGCCGGGTCGTTGAAGGCGGTCACGATGGCTGAGTGCAGGCGCTGCAACTGGTCTTGCGGCAGCTTGGCCGGCGCCACGGCGGCGAACCAGCCGGCCACTTCCACTTCGGGAAATCCTTGTTCGGCGATGGTGGGCAGATCGGGCAGTGCGGCAATGCGCTGACGGCCCATCACACCGATGGCTCGCAAGGCGCCGCTTTGCAGATGACCGAGCACGGCCGGCACGGCCACCACGCCCCAGTCGACTTGGCCGCCGATCAAGTCGGTGATCATCGGCCCGGTGCCCTTGTAGGGGATGTGGCGGCTGTCCACCTTGGCGGCTTCGGCGAACATGGCGGCGGCCAGGTGGATGATGGTGCCGTTGCCCGAGGAGGCATAGTTGGTTTTGCCCGGCCGGGATTGCAAAAAGGCTTGCAGCTCCTTGGCCGTGCGCGCCGGCACATGGGTGGGATGGACCACGAGCACGAACGGTGTTTCTCCGACCACCGAGATCGGCGTGAGGTCGCGCAGGCCGTCATAGGGCATGTTCTTGAACACGCTGGGATTGACGGCATGGTTGTTGGAGACGAAGCCGATGGTGTTGCCATCTGGAGCAGCCTTCACGATGGCCTGGGTGCCGGTGATGCCGCCAGCCCCAGGCAGGTTTTCGATCACCACGGGCTGGCCCGTGGCTTGGGACAAGGCATTTTGTGCGGCACGCACGATGGCATCGACGCCCGAGCCGGCGCTCACCGGCAGGATCACGCGCAGCGGGGTGTTGCTGCTTTGAGCGAAGGCGGCAGGCGCCAGGGCCAAGGCAGCCAGCATCATCAGGTGGCGGCGACGAAGGGTTGGTTTCATCGGGGTCTCCTCGGGGGTGGAAGGTTCACGCGAACATCAGTGGGACGACAGGCGCGACAACACGTCTTCGGTGTGTTCGCCCACTCGGGCCAGCGGCTGGCGCACGCCCAGGCGGCGGTGTCCCATCCGCAAGGGCAGCGCCACGACCTGGGTGGTCTGGCCGTCATCGGTGTCCATCGGCATCAGGCCCCCGCTGGCGCGCAAATGCGGGTCGTCCACCAGCTGGTCGGGGCGGCGCAAGGGCGCAAACGGCACCCCGGCGGCTTCCAAGCGAGCGCACAGCTCGTCCAGGCGCCAGCCGCGCAAGGTTTGGCGGAGTTCCTGCATGAGGCGGGGCCGCTCGGCCACGCGTTGGGTATTGGTGGCCAAGGCAGGGTCATCGGCCAGGTCCGGGCGTTCGATCACTTCGCACAGCGTGCGAAACTGCCGGTCGCTGACGGCACCGATGAACAATCGCTCGTCATCGGCCAGTGAAAAAACGTCGTAGACGCTCCAGGCCGAGACCCGCGCGGGCATGGGCGGCGGCGGCTCACCGGTCATCAGGTATTGCTGGATGTGTTGCGCCACGAGGAAGACGCAGTTTTCGAACAGGGCGCTTTGCACTTCCTGCCCGCGTCCGGTTCGCTCGCGTTCGCGCAAGGCTGCCAGCACGCCAATGGCGCCGAACATGCCGCCCATGATGTCGTTGACCGACGCGCCGGCTCGCAGCGGCTGGCCTGGCGGGCCGGTCATGTACGACAGGCCGCCCATCATCTGCACCACTTCGTCCAGTGCCGTGCGATGCTCGTAGGGCCCAGGCAGAAAGCCTTTGTGAGAGGCGTAGATCAACCGAGGAAACCGGGCGGACAGGGTGTCGTAATCGAGACCGAGCTCGGCCATCAGGCCGGGGCGGAAGTTTTCGATGAGCACGTCGGATTGACCGATGAGCTCCAAAGCCGTCGCACGGCCTGCGGGGGTGTGCAGATCGAGCACCACGCTCTTTTTGTTGCGGTTGAAGCTGCGGAAAAAGCCGATGCCCAGCCCCGGCAAGCGGCGGGTCTTGTCTCCGCCGGGGGGTTCGATCTTGATCACCTCGGCCCCGAGGTCGGCCAGGATCATCCCGCAGGTCGGCCCCATGACCATGTGGGTGAATTCGATGACGCGAAGGCCATCCAGTGGTAACGCAGCAGTCATAGAAGCGAGCTCCATCGATGCCATGAACAGAGGGGGCCTCACGTGCAGGCGCGGGCCGGCCGGAAGGTCTTGGGCAGTCCGGCTCGCCACAGTGTGCCGTGGGTTGGTTCGCCCTCGATCCAGCGCACCAGCTGCGCACGCAGCGCCAGCAAGGCGTGGATGTCGATGCCCGTGTCCACCCCCATGGATTCCAGCAGGAACACCAAGTCCTCGGTGGCTGCATTGCCGCTGGCGCCCGGGGCATGAGGGCAGCCGCCGATGCCGCCCAGCGACGCATCGAAGCGCGTGATGCCCAGTTGCAGCGCGGCCACCACATTGGCCAGGGCCAGGCCGCGGGTGTCGTGGAAGTGGGCGCCGCACAAACGATCGCCGGCGATTTTGAGCGCCTGCTCGAACAGGCGACTGACCGACGCGGGGTCGGCGTAGCCGACGGTGTCGGCCAGGCTCACCCGGTCGGCGCCGGCATCGAGCAGGGCTTGCAGCAGGCGCAGCACCTCGGCAGGCCGCACCTCGCCTTGGATCGTGCAGCCAAAGGCCGTGCCCACCCCGCCTTCGATCAGGGTGCGCCGGCCGCTGGCGTCACGCGCGGCGCGGATGCGAGCCATCTCGGCCACCACCTCGTCCGGCGTTTTGCGCAGGTTGGCCAGGCTGTGCGCAGCACTGGCCGACAAGGGCAGGATCATCAGGTCCGCCTCGAGTTCGAGCGCGCGCTCGGCACCTTGGAGGTTGGGGATCAACACGGAGACGCTCAGCCCCGGCAAGGTTTTGGCCTCGCGCAAGACCTCGGCCGTGTCGGCCAACTGGGGCAGCCTGCGCGCCGGCACGAACGAGCCGACTTCGATCTCGCGCAGGCCCGCAGCATGCGCGGCACGCACCCACGCACATTTGTGCTCGGTGGGCACGATGGTGCCGATGCTTTGCAGGCCATCGCGCAGACCGACTTCGCGAACGGTGGCGCACAGAGGCAGTGTTTGCATGGGGTGCACTTCAGCGGGTGGAACAAGATGGCTTGCGCAGGACTTTAGGGTTTCCGGCATGGACTTGTAGCGATATTTGGGAACCAATACCGTTCCTGTTTGGAAACGCTGATGCCGCACCTGACCCGATGCGTCCGATCGATCCTGTGAGCCTGAAGCTTTTCGTTGCCGTCTGCGAAGAGGGCAACATCGCCCGAGCGGCCGAGCGCGAGGCCATCGTGCCTTCGGCCATCAGCAAGCGCATTGCGGCCATCGAGGAAGACGCCGGCGTGCGCTTGTTGGTGCGTGCTCGGCGCGGCATTCGGCCGACGGCCGCCGGCGAAGCCTTGTTGCGCCAAGCGCGTGAAGTGCTGGGCGCATTGGCGCGTTTGCAAGCCGAGCTCAGTGGCTTTGCCAGCGGGGTGCATGGCAGCGTGCGGGTGCTGGCCAGCATCTCGGTGCTGTCGGAACGCTTGCCCGATGACGTGGCGGAATTCTTGGCGCGTTACCAAGCCGTGAAGGTGAGTTTCGAGGAGCGCTTGAGCCCGGAGATCGTGCGCAGCGTGCGCGAGGGAACGGCCGATCTGGGTGTGCTTTGGGACGCCGGCGAGCTTCAGGGGCTGCACACGCTGCCGTACCGATGCGATCACCTGGCCGTCTTGGTGCATGCCTCGCATCCGCTGGCGCGGCGCCGCCGCTTGAAATTCGTCGAGACGCTGGATCACGAGGCCGTCGGTGTCATGCCCGGCAGCATCATGGAGACGATGCTGCGGCGCTATGCGGCCATGGCCGGCCGCACCTGGGTTCACCGCATTCAAGTCTCGACACTGGATGCGGCTTGTCGCATCGTGGCCGCCGGTTTGGGTTTGGCGATCCTGCCTCGGGAAGTGTGCGAGCCGCAGGCGCGCAGCCTGGGCTTGCGACTCATTCCGTTGACGGATGCTTGGGCTTGCCGTCGCTTCGTGATCTGCATGCGATCGCCACAGACCTTGACCGCAGCTGCTCGGCTGTTGGTGGACCATTTGCAGCAGTGCGCGGGCGTTCAGTCGCCCTCGAAGGCGTCACCCAGGTGACGGACATGGACCGCGCCTTGGAGGGATAAAGCCGCTTGTGTTGCTTTCGTCTCGAGGACCACCATGCCGACCGATCTCGTGCACGCTCCCACCAGCGCGACGGTGGTTGAATTCCTCGTTCGGCCTGGCCAGACCGTGCGCGCCGGACAACCACTGCTGGTGCTCGAAGCCATGAAGATGGAGCACGAAATCTGCGCGCCGTCCGATGGTGTGGTGCGCGAGTGGCTGGCCGCCGTGGGGGAGTTGGTGCAAGAAGGCGCCGCCTTGCTGCGGCTGGGCCCTGCGGAGCCGGCCTTGCCAAGCGCCTGCGAGGCCACGGCGGCGATGCCGCCGGCTTGCCGCGAGCGCGCCGACCTGCAGCGGCTGCGCGAGCGCTTGGCGCTGACGCAGGATGCCGCCCGGCCCGAGGCAGTGGCGCGTCGTCACGCCCAGGGCTTGCGCACGGCACGCGAAAACATCGCCGACCTGTGTGATCCGGGCAGCTTCATCGAGTATGGCGCACTGGCCATCGCTGCGCAGAGCCGTCGGCGTAGCCTGGAGGACTTGCAGCGCCACACCCCGGCCGATGGCATCGTCACCGGTATCGGCTCGGTCAACAGTGCCTGGTTCGGCGAAGAGGCTTCACGCTGTGTCGTCATGGCCTATGACGCCACGGTGTTGGCCGGCACCCAGGGCGCGCGCAGCCACCAAAAGACCGACCGGATGTTGGCGATCGCCCTCGAGCAGCGGCTGCCGGTGGTGTTGTTTGCCGAGGGGGGCGGTGGCCGCCCGGGCGATACGGATTGGCCGGTGGTGGCCGGATTGCACCTGCCCACGTTTGCGAGTCACGCCAGGCTGTCGGGCCTGGTCCCGGTGGTGGGTATCGCCGCCGGGCGTTGTTTTGCCGGCAATGCCGCGTTGTTGGGGTGTTGCGATGTCATCATCGCCACGCGCGACAGTTGCATCGGCATGGGCGGACCGGCCATGATCGAAGGCGCGGGTTTGGGCGTTTACCGTGCCGAGGACATCGGGCCCAGCGAAGTGCAAGCCCGCAACGGGGTGATCGATGTGCTGGTGGACGACGAGGCCGCCGCGGTGCGTGTGGCGCGCCAGTATCTGTCGTATTTTCAGGGCCGGGTGAGTGAATGGGACTGGAGCGACCCCGCGGTCTTGCGCGAGGCCGTCCCAGAAAACCGCTTGCGCGCCTACGACATGCGGGCGGTGATGCGGGCCGTGGCCGATGCGGGCTCCGTGCTGGAATTGCGTGAGGGATTCGGGCGCAGCGTGTTGACGGCCCTGGCCCGCATCGAGGGCCGACCGGTGGGTTTGTTGGCTAGCAATCCGGCGCATTTGGGCGGCGCCGTCGATGCGGAGGCGGCGGACAAAGCGGCGCGCTTCGTGCAGTTGTGTGATGTGCATGGCCTGCCCATCGTCTCGCTCATCGACACGCCCGGATTCTTGGTGGGGCCGCAGGCCGAGGCGCAGGCGCAGGTGCGCCACGTGAGCCGCTTGTTCCTGGCTGCAGCACGCAAGCGCGTGCCCTGGCTGGCCGTGGTGCTGCGCAAGGCTTACGGTCTGGGCGCGATGGCCTTGGCCGGCGGCAGCCTGCATGCGCCCATGGCCACGGCCGCCTGGCCCACCGGTGAATTTGGCGCCATGGGCTTGGAAGGCGCGGTGCGCCTGGGGTATCGCAAAGAGCTTGAAGCCCAGCCCGAGGGCCCCGCGCGGCAGGCCTTGTTCGAGCGTTTGCTGGCCGAGCAGCGGGCCCGCGGTGCGGCGCTGCACATTGCGCAGACCTTGGAGATCGATGCGGTGATCGACCCGGCCGACACACGCTCCTGGCTGGCGCGCGCGCTGGCCTCGGCCCGTGTGGGCGAGCCGGCAGGGCGCTATCTCGACGCCTGGTGAGTTCTTGCCGGCAGGGCGGGCGGTATGACGCCCATCAAGACCTGGGTGCGGTGGCGCGGATCCAGCGGGCCGCCAAGCGCTCGAGGCTTCTCGGTTTCCCCTCTGGTCAGGTCGGGGCTGGCCGGCGATGATGGGGCCATGGATGCTCCCCTGTCGGGTCTGGAACCGTCGGCGCCACCGTCCGAGCCCCATCGGGCGACCGGCCGCCGCGAGCAGCACCTGCATCTGCTGAACGAGCCGTTGTCGAGCTTGCGCTGGCGCGCGCCGGTCACGGTGCCGCCCACGGCCAGTGTGCGAGAGGCGGCGCAGCTCATGCAGCAGCAGGGCGTGTCGTCGGTGCTGGTGGTCGAACAAGGCCGGCTGTTTGGGCTGGTGACCGACCGCGACTTGCGCAACCGGGTCGTGGCTGCCGGGCTGGATCCGTCCCGTCCGGTGTTGGACATCGCGACGCTGGCCCCCCTGACCTTGGATGAGAGCCGCCCGGCGATCGAGGCGCTGATGCTGATGGCGCAACACAACATCCATCATCTGCCGCTGATGAACGGGTCGCGTGTCACCGGCCTGGTCACGGCGCGCGACCTCACCGAGCGGCACGGCACGACCGCGGTGTTCCTCGTTGGCGAGATCTACAAGCAGGCCGATCTGGACGGCCTGGTGCGCCTGAGCCGGCGCTTGCCCGAGCTGCAGCGCCACCTCGCGGCGGCCGACGCCTCAGCCCATGCCACGGGGCACTTGATCACCGCCGTCACCGATGCCTTCACCATCCGGCTGATCCAGCTCGCAGAAAATCGGCTGGGTCCGCCGCCGGTGGACTATGTCTGGGTGGCTGCCGGCTCGCAGGCCCGCTGCGAACAGACGGCCAAGACCGACCAGGACAACTGCCTGATCTTGGACGATGGCTACGACGAAGCGCGCCACGGGGCCTACTTCGAGGCTTTCGCGCGCTGGGTCTGCGATGGTTTGGCCGCCTGCGGTTATGTGCATTGTCCGGGCGAGATGATGGCCATGACGCCGGCTTGGCGTCAGCCCTTGCGCCGCTGGCGTCAGTATTTCCGCACCTGGATCGACGAGCCCGAACCCAAGGCGCTGATGCTGACCTGCGTGTTTTTCGATCTGCGTGCGGTGCATGGACGCGCCGATTGGCTCGATTCGCTGCGCGGCCACATGCTCGATCGCACGCGTGGCAACGGCATCTTTTTGGCGCATATGGTGGGCAACGCGCTGGCCCATCGGCCGCCGCGAGGGCTGTTTGGGGGCATTGCACCCATTCGCAGCGGCGAGCATCGCGGCGCCATCGATCTGAAGCACACGGGCATCGTGCCCATCGTCGATCTGGCGCGCATCTACGCTCTGGCGGCGGCCTTGAAGGAGGTCAACACGCAAGAGCGCTTGCAGCGCGCGGCCGACAGCGGCGAGATCAGCGCCGACGGCGCGCGCGACCTGCGCCAAGCGCTGGAATTTCTAGCGGCGTTGCGCATTCGCCACCAGGCCGGCCAGATCGCGCAAGGACGGGCGCCGGACAACTTCCTCGTCGTCGAAAGACTGTCGCACTTCGAGCGCAGTCAGCTCAAGGAAGCCTTCGACATCGTTCACACCTTGCAAAGCGTGCTGGAGCAGCGTTTCCAGTCGGGGTGGTTCTAGCCTGGGCGCGCGATGCTCAGTGCTCGCGCCAACCGCCGTCGGTGGCTTGCATCGGCGGTGGCTCGGAGGAAGCCGCCACGGCATTCCGGCTGGACGCCTGGGCCCGCTCGATCAGTGCGGCGGCTTGCTGCTCGCTGAGCTTGAACTGCGCGACGGCCTCCACCAAACGGCGTGCCTGCTGGGCCAGGCTGTCGGCGGCAGCGGCCGATTGCTCCACCAGCGCGGCGTTTTGCTGCGTCACTTGGTCCAGCTGGCCCACGGCGTCGTTGATCTGGTTCAGGCCGGAGGTCTGCTCGATGGTGGCCGCGCTGATTTCCTGGATCAGATCGGTCACGCGCTTGACCTGGGCCACGATGTCGCTCATCGTCTGCCCGGCCTGATCCACCAGGCCGCTGCCGGCTTCCACCTTTTCCACGCTGGCCTGGATCAGGCTCTTGATTTCCTTGGCGGCCTGGGCACTGCGCTGGGCAAGGTTGCGCACCTCGCCGGCCACCACCGCGAAGCCGCGGCCTTGTTCGCCGGCGCGCGCGGCTTCCACCGCGGCATTGAGCGCCAAAATGTTGGTTTGGAAGGCAATGCCATCGATCACGCCGATGATGTCGGCGATTTTCTTGGAGCTGGCATTGATCTCGCCCATGGTGTGCACCACCTCGCCCACCACTTGACCGCCTTTGCTGGCTACGTCGCTGGCCACGCCGGCCAACTGGGCCGCTTGGCGGGCGGTCTCGGCATTGTGCTGCACGGTGCTCACCAACTGCTCGATCGAGGCGGCCGTTTGCTGCAGATTGCTCGCCTGCTCCTCGGTGCGCTGGGACAAATCGGCATTGCCCGCGGCAATCTGGTTGGAGCCCGTGGCAATGTGGTCGCTGCTGGCGCGCACACTGCCCACCACGCGGCGCAAAGACTCTTGCATCGCATGCATGGCCATCACCACGCTGCCCGGCTTGGCGCGTGAGAGGTCGATCGACGTGGTCAAATCGCCTTGAGCGATTGCGTTGGCCACGGCCGCCACCTCGGCCGGCTCGCCGCCGAGCTGGCGCGTCAGCCGACGAGTCAGCCACACGCCCAGCCCCAGGCCCGTGGCCACGCCGGCCAAGATCAGCCCGATCGTTGCGATGCGCCCGCTGGCAAAGGCGGCCGAGGTGGCTTCGGCCAATTTCTGGGCGTCGGCCTGCTTGCGTTGCTTGAGTGCGGTCAGCCGGGTTTCGGCTTCACTGATCACGGGCCGCAAGTCTTCGCTGAGCATGTGGACCGCCGTCCAGGCTTCGCCGGGCGGCTCGCTGTCCAGTCGGGTGATCAGTTCGCTCAAGGCCTGCTGCACCTTGCCCAGCTGCTCGCGCGCGGCTTGCACCATTTGCTTGCCTTCGGCGGTGGTGAAATAGTTGTCGGTCTGATCCAGCAGTTCCAGCGTTTGGCGCATGCGCTGCTGCGCGGTGTCCACGCGCTCTTTGCGGGTGGTCAAGGTGTCGGCAAACACGGCATCCATGGCCGCTCGGTTGGTGGCTTGCAGCATCAAGGCGGTGTCGGCCGCTGCATTGAGCCCAATGACTTGCCGTTGGTACATGGCTTGGGCGTACTCGTTCATCTGGGACGTGCGCCACAAGCCCACGGCGCCGATCATCGCGCCGATGGTGCATACCGCGATGAACCCGCCGATGAGCTGGGTGCCCACGCGCCAGTGTTGGATGAATTTCATGGTCAAGAATCCCGTCGATGGCCGTACGACCCCCTCCGTGCTGACGAGGGGGGCTTGGATGCAACGGTTATCGGCCCGTGTGGGCTGCCGCTTGAGGGGGAGGGGCGGACCAGAGTGCGAAGATCGCGCTGCGGGACGGAATCCGTGATGGGGTGCACGGCGTTGCCTGCTGCCACGGGCAGGCGGAGCAAGCGGTGCAGCTGGGCTGACCAGGATGGGTGGCGTTGCGCAGCGGTCAGGCCCGGTGTCCGAGCGCTGCGCTGGCCGCACGGGCTTCGGCAGCCAGGGCCTGGGCGATCGGGCCCTGCGGCGAGGCATCGAACCCGCCGGTGGCCCCCAGCGCGGTGAGCACGGCGCGCACCTGCCCGCTGTGGTCGTATAGCGGTGCAGCCACGGCGCTGATGCCCTGCAGGTAGACGTCGCGAATACAGGCCAGGCCCAGGCTGCGCACTTCCTCGCGCAGCCGGCCGATCGGGTCGCGAGCATCCAGGAGCCGCCGCTGCTCGAGGCTGGCTGCGGCCAACTCCTCATGGGCCATGGCCTGCACCCGTGAGTCTTCGGTCAGCGCGAGAAACACGCGCCCAGTGGCCGACCACAACATCGACAACACCGAGCCTACCCGCACGTTCACGGTCACCGGCAGACCGGGTTCCTCAAACCGCACGATGGTAGGCCCTTTGTTGCCCATTACGGCGATGAAGCAGGTCACTTCCAACCGCTCGCGCAGGCGGGTTAGCGCGGGCTCGGCCACGCGCAGTGGGTCGGCCTGGCGCATGGCGGCAATGCCGATCTGGATTGCCTCGGTGCCAAGGTAGTAATGCTGCGAGCCGGTGTCCTGTTCCACCAGGCCTTCTTCCATCAGGCTTTGCAAGTAGCGGTGCACCTTGGCCGGGCTTTCGCCCACATGCGCCGCCAGTGCCGTCAGGCTCGCCCGCCCGCCCAGCCGGGACAGCCCCTTGAGCACCGCCACGCCAGTGGCCGCCGCCTGCACGCGCTGGCGGCGTTGGCGGGTCAGAGCGGAGGCGTCCTGGGTGACTGGGGGGCGGGGCATGGGCTTGGGCGGCAGCGCGGTGGCGTGAATGTTAGCGAGGGGGTTGCCATGCAGCCAACAACAGGTATGCGGGTTATCCAGGATCAATAAATTACGCAATGCGTATAAAAATTTCGCAGAGCGTAATTGGTCGCTGTTGGAAAGGAGCCCCCTATGAAGAAGTGCCTGTCTGCCCTGTTGCTGGCCCTGCCTCTGGTGCTGCCGGGGGGCGCGATGGCGCAGAGTTTCCCGTCCAAGCCGCTGCGTTGGGTCGTGCCTTATCCCGCGGGCGGCGGTTCTGACTTTCTGGCGCGCACGATCGGCCACGCGCTGTCGGCCGGGCTTGGGCAGCCCGTGTTGATCGAGAACAAGCCAGGGGGCAATACGTCGATCGCTGCGGTGGATGTGGCGCGTGCGCCGGCTGACGGGCACACCGTGCTGTCGGCCGACAACGGCACGCTGGTGTTCAATCCGGCGCTGTACAAGTCGCTTACCTACAACCCCGCGCGCGATTTCACGCCTGTCACCTTGATGGGGCGTTTCCCGATGATCCTGGTGGCCAACCCCGAGCAGGGGTTTGCCTCGGCCAAGGACTTCATCGTCAAAGCCAAGGCCAAGCCTGGCGCGTTCAATTACGCGTCGGCCGGCGCGGGCAGCCCGCACCACTTGGCCATGGAGCTGCTCAAGGTCGAGGCCGGCCTGTTCATGGTGCACGTACCCTACCGTGGGGCTGCCCCCGCTCTGGCCGACGTGGTGGGTGGGCAGGTGCCGGTGATGATGGTCGATTACGCTGCTGGCGCGGCCTTCATCAAGAGCGGCAAGCTCAAGCCGCTGGCGGTGGCGCATTCCACACGTTTGGCCCAGTTGCCAGACGTTCCAACCTTCGCGGAGCTGGGATACAAGAACGTCGAGGCCGCCGCACTCGTGGGGATGGTGGTGCCCTCGGCCACGCCGGCCGACATTGTCGTGGCGCTCAACAAGCGCGTGGTCGAGGCGATCAGGGACCCCGAGGTGAACAAGCGCCTCGTCGACTTCGGCGTCGAACCGGTGGGGAACACGCCTGCGCAGTACGCCGAACTGCTGCGCAAGGAAACCGCCCGTTGGCACAAGTTGATCCACGATCTCAAGATCACGCTGGACTGAGCCCGTGGACCGTCTCTCGATTCCGGCGGCGCATGGCGCGCTGCCTTGTCGCCGGTGGGCGGGGCGTGCCTGCCTTCATCGCGCCGGCTGTCTGCTTGCAGTGCCTTCCCGCAGGAGCCTTCGATGGAATCCATGAGTTCCTCCACCGCGGCCGCCGCTTCGCGGTGCCCGGTCGCGCACGCCGGTCACTCGGCGCCCAACGGTTGCCCCGTCAGCGCTCGGGCGGCCGAGTTCGACCCCTTCCAGGACGCCTACATGGAGGACCCGGCCGAGTTCGTGCGCTGGGCGCGCGAACAGGAGCCGGTGTTCTACGCACCCAAGCTGGGCTACTGGGTGGTGACGCGCTACCAGACGATCAAGGACATCTTCCGTGACCCCATCACCTTCAGCCCGTCCATCGTGCTCGAGCGCATCTCGCCCACGTCTGACGAAGCGCTGCGGGTGCTCCAGCAGTACGGCTACGCAATGAGCCGCACGCTCGTCAACGAGGACGAGCCGATGCACATGGCACGCCGCCGTGTGCTGATGGCCCCCTTCACCCCGGAGCACCTGGCCGAGCACGAGCCCATGGTGCGCGAGTTGGTGCGCAAGGCGGTAAACCGCTTCGTCAACGACGGCCGCGCGGACTTGGTCGACCAGTTGCTCTGGGAGGTGCCATTCACAGTGGCGCTGCACTTCCTCGGTGTCGATGCGGAGGACCGGGAGAAGATGCGTCGCTTCTCCATCGCGCACACGGTCAACGCCTTCGGTCGACCTTCACCCGAGGAGCAGCTGTCGGTGGCGCACACGGTGGGGCAGTTCTGGCAATTCGCTGGCGAGGTGCTCGAAAAGATGCGCCGCACGCCAGATGGGCCCGGGTGGATGCGCTACTCCATCCGTCAGCAAAAGCTCCACCCCGACGTCATCACCGACTCGTACCTGCACTCGATGATGATGGCCATCATCGTGGCCGCGCACGAAACGACCGCCTTCGCCTCGGCCAACGCGATCAAGCTGCTGCTGCAGCACCCCACCGCCTGGCGCGAGCTGTGCGAGGACCCGGCGTTGATCTCGCCTGCCCTTGAGGAGTGCTTACGCTTCAGCGGCTCGGTGGCCTCTTGGCGTCGCCGCGCCACGCGCGACGTGGTGCTCGACGGCGTGTCCATTCCCGCCGAGTCGAAGTTGTTGCTCGTGGTGGCCTCGGCCAACCACGACGGCGACCATTTCGTCGACCCGGACCTCTTCGACATCCGTCGCGAGAACTCGGCGGAACATCTCACATTCGGTTTCGGAGCTCACCAGTGCCTGGGCAAGAACATCGGCCGCATGGAGATGCAGATCATGATCGAGGAGCTGAGTCGAAGGCTTCCCCACATGCGGCTCGCATCGCAGCGCTACGAATACGTGCACAACGTGTCGTTCCGCGGGCCACAGCACCTGTGGGTGGAATGGGATCCGGCCCGCAACCCCGAGCGGCGCGACCCATCGGTGCTGGGCAGCAGGCATCCGGTGCGTATCGGGGCCCCGCTGGCACGCGACATGGTCCGTCCGTTGGTCGTGCGCGCCGTCGATGCGGTGGCCGAGGGCATCGTGCGCCTGCGGCTGGCCTCGCCCGATGGGCGCAGCCTGCCGCGCTGGAGCCCCGGGGCGCACATTGACATCGAGTGCGGAGAGACGGGCTTATCGCGGCAGTACTCGCTGTGCGGCGATGTGCAGGACGAGCAGGAATGGGTCGTGGCGGTGCAGCGCGACCCTGCGAGCCGAGGGGGCTCGGCCTGGATCCACGACGAGGTCCACCCGGGACAGGTCCTGCGCGTGCGCGGTCCGCGCAACCACTTCCGCCTGGACGAGACGGCCGGCCGGCTGCTATTCATTGCTGGCGGTATCGGCATCACGCCCATCATGGCGATGGCCGCTCGCGCCAAGGCGCTGGGCATCGACTACGAGATCCACTACAGCGTCCGCTCGCAGGCTGTGCTGGCTTTCGGTCGGGAGTTGCGTGCCCTCCATGGTGAACGCCTGCATCTGTATGTGAGTTCGGCGGGCCAGCGCAATGACCTCGGCCGCCTGCTCGGCACGCCCGATGCGGTTACGCGCATCTACGCCTGCGGACCTCGGCGTATGCTCGACGAATTGGAACAGTTGGCTGCCGTGTGGCCCGAAGGGGCCTTGCATATCGAACACTTTTCCGGTGGTGCAAAGCGGCTCGATCCGGCGCAGGAGCGGCCGTTCGAGGTAGAACTGCGCAACTCAGGGCTGCGCCTGCAGGTACCGGCCGACAAAACGCTCTTGGAGGTGTTGCGCGGGGCAAACGTGGACGTGCAAAGCGATTGCGAAGAAGGCCTGTGTGGTAGCTGCGAGGTGGGCGTGGTCGATGGTGAGGTCGATCACCGCGACAGCGTACTCAGCCGCGCCGAGCGCGAGGCGCATCGGCGCATGATGTCCTGCTGTTCCCGAGCGCGCTGCTCACGTCTGGTGCTCGACCTTTGACATACCGGCAGCCTAGCATGGCGGTCAGTAGTGAATACGGGCGTAATAGGTCTTTTTCGACGCTTCCCGCGCCTGCGCGAGGGTGTGGATGCCTTGGGCGGCCAGCAGGGGGAGGAGTTTGAGGAAGATCTCGGCCGTGACGATGGCGTCGCCCAGCGCGGTGTGGCGGCCGAACACCGTCACGCCCAGACGTTCGGCGATGGCCTCCAGCTGATGGGAGTCTTGGTGCGGGTGCACCACGGCCGACAGCAGCAGGGTGTCCAACACCGGCTGGTCGAAGCGCACCCCGGTGCGGGCTTCCTTCAGCTGCAAAAAGCGCATGTCGAAGGCCGCGTTGTGCGCCACCAGCACGGTGTCGCGGGCATATGCGTGAAAGGCGGGCAGGACTTTGTCGATGGTGGGTTGGCCCAAAAGCATCTCCGGCGTGATGCCGTGGATGGCCGTGGAGGCCGGCGGGATCGGGCGTTGCGGATCGACCAGTTGCTCGAAGCATTCTTGGCGCAGCAACTTGCCATTGACGATGCGCGTGGCACCGATTTGGATGATTTCGTCCCCGCCGGTGGGCTCCAAGCCCGTGGTTTCGGTGTCGAACACGGTGTAGACCAGGTCCACGAGCCGGCGCTCGGCCAGGTCTTGGTTGGAATCGCTGGTCTGGAACAGATCGAAATCGTAGAACTCCGGCCGGCGGTCCTGAGGGAGCAGGGCTGTTGCCGCGGGGGCTTCCGGGGCAGTGGCCTGCGGGAGCAGGAAACGGAAGAAGGCCTGATTGCGCGTGCGCTCGCGTTCGAACCAGAATTCGCCGCCGTGGCGGTCGAGCACTTCGCGCACGCTCAGCGGGGAGGCGCCCGCGCCGCCCTGCATGGGGTCGAGCTCCCAGCTCATCACGGTCTCGGTGCTCATCGCCTGGCCGGGCCAGACCAGGTCCAGGTGGGCATGTGCGCCGGCCGGGGCCAGGCGCAACTGCAAATAGCGCACCTGGTACTCGTCCACCAGCCGGCCGGCCAGGTAGGCCAGGGCCTGCAGCAACGAGAAGCTGTCCACGCGCAGCCACACGGTGGCATCGACCTCGCCGACGTTCACACGAGCGCCGTGGATGGCTTGCAGACGCTGGGCGGCGGCGGCGACGAAGTCGGCGCCGAGCATGTCCTCCAGCGGCCAGCGGGTGCGCCGCGCTTCGGTGCTGCGCTGGGCCAGGTCGTTGAGCCGGCGGCTCATCGTGGCCGTTTCCTCGCGCACCACGTGCTGCAAGCGCTCACGCATCGATGCGTCCAGTGCAGGATCATCCAGCACTTCGACGGCCGCCCGCAGCGACGCCAGCGAGGCGCGCGTGCCTTGGATGAGGTCGTGCAAGACGCGGTCGCGCTCGCTTTCGGCCTCGAAGGCCTCGGTGATGTTCTCCAGCATCAGCAAAAAGCCGCCCAGGCCCGACTCCGATGGATCGCGCACCGGCGTCATCTGCACGCGCAACAGCTGGCCCGTGGGCGTGCTGGTGACGAACTGGGCCGAGGGGTCGGGCTGACCACGTGCCATTTGACGGCGTAGGTGGTCTAGCGCATGGGCCACCAGACGGCGGTCGATCACGGTGTAGATCGAGCGGCCCAGACCGATCAATTCCGCTCCGTCGGCCAGGGCCGGCGTGCTGGACAGGGCACGGAACTGGCTGCGCGCACGGGCGTTGTACAGCAGCATGCGTCCGTCGAGGTTGCACACCACCACGGCTTGCCGGAGCTCGGCCATCAGCGCGGCCAGGCGCGAGCGTTCCTGTTCGATGCGTTGGCTGGCCAGGCGCACTTGCTGGGCCATGTCCTCGCGCAGCCGCGCGCGTTGGCGCACGAGTTCGTTGATCACCCCGGTGAGTGCACGCAGCTCGGCGCTGCCGCGCGGGGTGATTTCGCGCACGACGCCGGTGCCCAGCACGGTTTGGGTGTCCTCGGCCAGTCGGGCCGCCGCGGTGATCCAGCGCCGATAAACCGGGCGCAACAGCAACACGACCAGGCCCAACGTGACGACGAAGGCCATGGCGATCAAGGGGGCTCGCTCGGTCAACACCGTGCGCAGCATGTGGCGCTGGGGCTCATCGACGGTGGACCACACCAGCGCCACGCTCAGCGCGCCCCACGACAGCAGCGCCAGCGCGAAGGCCAGCAAGGCCAGCACGAAGCGGCGATCGATCCTCACGAGCCCTGTGCCTCCAGCATCTCGCGCACCTTGCCCACCAGGTCCTTGGTGGAGAAGGGCTTGGTCACATAGGCGTCGGCACCCAACGCCAACCCTTTGGCGATGTCGGTGTCGCGCCCTTTGGCAGTGAGCATCAAGATGCGCACGCCGCGCAGGCGCTCGTCGCTGCGCACTTCCTGGCACACTTCGAAGCCGTTGCGGCGCGGCATCATCACATCGAGCAGCACCAGGGCCGGCGGGTCGGCACGGATGGCCTCCAGGGCCTCCTGACCATCACGCGCCAAGCTCACCTCATAGCCCTCGCGCTTCATCAGGTATTCCAGCGACAGCAAGATGTTGGGCTCATCGTCCGCGATGAGGATCTTGGCAGGCATGCTCGTCTCCGGTGGGGCGTTCTTGATGCATCGATTCGTTCGTGGGCGTCCAGGGCAGCCACAGGCAGAAGCAGGCGCCGGGGCCGTCTTCCTCGCTCAACCACATGCGTCCGCCGAAATGCTCCACGATCTGCCGGCTGATGGGCAAGCCCAGCCCGGTGCCTTGACGGCGGATGCTCTCGTCCCCGCCCTGACGGAATTTTTCGAACACCGTGGACCGCAGCGACTCGGGGACGCCGGGGCCATTGTCTTGCACCTCGATGCGAACGCCGCGCTCGTCGGGCAGGACCCGAACGTCCACGCGGCCGCGGCCCTGCGGCACGAACTTGGCGGCATTGGTCAGCAGGTTGAACATCACCTGCATCAGCCGGTCGCGGTCGGTGCGCAGCGTGCGCAAGCCCGGTGGCAGATGCAGGTGGACTTCGGCGCCGCGCTCGTGGAAGAGCTCTCGCGTGGTGTTGACGGCTTGCTCCAACAACGCAGCCAAGTCCACGTCGGTGGGGTGCCATTCGGCGTGGCCCGACTCGATCTTGGCCATGTCCAGCACCTGGTTGACCAGTCGGCTCAGGCGTTCGGTTTCGCTGACGATGAGACCCAGGAATTGCTGGCGCTGGGCGCGATCCATGTCCGCGTCGTCGAGCATCAGTTCGGACAGCGCCCGGATGGAGGTCAGCGGTGTGCGTAACTCATGCGTGACCGAGGACATGAAATCATCCTTCAAGCGGTCGAGGCTTTTGAGCTGCTCATTGGCTTGGCGCAGCTCGGCCGTGAGCTGCTCCAGCGCACGCGATTTTTCCTCCAGCTCGCGCGAGTGGGCTCGCAGTTGCGAGGTTTCCTCCAGCATGCGCATCACGTCGTCCAGATCCAGGGCTTCTTCTTCGACCACCGAGGACACCATCACGCGCGCCGAGGCGCTGCCGATGGCGCCGGCGAGCTGGGTTTCCACGTAGTGCACCAGGCGGGCGTCGGCCGGGATGCGCTCGATGCTGGGCGCACCGACCTGGCGGGCATAGTCCTCGAACAGCCGCTGGGCATGTGCCGGACCGAGAAAGCGTGAGACCAGCGGCAACAAATCGGCCACGTGCGCGCGGCCGCGCCAGAACACCGGACGGGTGGCCTGGGTGCGATCGAACACGTCGACGAACAGCATGGCCTGGCTGGTTTCATGGGCCGAGGGGCCGCGCCACAAGGACAGGCCCACATAGGCGCCGATGTTGGCCAACAGGCTCCAGAACAAGGAGTGCGTGAGCGGGTCCAGCCCGCTGAGGCCCAGCAACGCTTCGGGCTTGAGCAGTTCCCAGCCGAAGGGGCCTTGCTCCAGCAGCGAGGTCTCCAGCCAGCCCGACTTGACCAGTGAAGGCAACAACAGCGTGTACATCCACAGGGTAAAACCGGCCAACAGGCCGGCCATCGCGCCTTCGCGGGTGCCGCCTTTCCAATACATGCCCCCCAGCATCGCCGGCGCGAACTGGGCCACCGCGGCAAAACTGATCAGACCGATGCTCACCAGCGCGTAGGCTTCACCGGCGAGGTGGAAGTACAAGTAGCCCAGCAGCAAGATGCCCACGATGGCCGCGCGCCGGATGCCCAACAGCACCCCGGTCAGATCGCCGCCCGAGCGGGCTTGCACGCGCCGGGTGCGCAGCAGCCAGGGCATGATCAGATCGTTGCATACCATGGTCGAGACGGCGATCGACTCGACGATGACCATGCCCGTGGCGGCCGACAAGCCACCGATGAAGGCCAACAAGGCCAAGGCCTGTTGGTCGGCCGACAGCGGCAGCGAGATCAGGAAGCCCTCGGGGTCGTGGCTGCCTTTGTCGAAGTGCATCAATCCGCCCAGCGCGATGGGCAGCACGAAGAGATTGATGAGCAGCATGTAGGCCGGGAAGGCCCAGGCGGCGCGTTTGAGGTGGTTCTCATCGACGTTTTCCACCACCATCACTTGGAACTGCCGCGGCAAGAAGATGACCGACAGCATCGACAGCAGCGTCAGCGCGAACCACGAGCCGTAAGCAAATCCATGGCCCTGCCCCGCGCCTTGGGAGGGGCTGAGCAGGGCAGCCAGTTCCGGGTCGGCCAGGGCCCGGCCGAACAGATCGCCCAGGCCGTCGTACAGCCCCCAGGTGACGAAGACGCCGACGGCCAGGAAGGCCAGCAGCTTGACCAGCGACTCAAAAGCAATGGCTGCGACCATGCCTTCGTGGCGTTCGGTGCTGTCCAGGTGGCGCACCCCGAAGACGATCGTGAAGCCGGCCAGCACCAGCGCGACATACAACGCGGTATCCTGCCACCAGGCCGAGCCGGAAACCCCCCCGGGGGGCGCCGGCGGCTGCGTCAGCAGGCCGTAGCCCACGGAGATGGCTTTGAGCTGCAGCGCGATGTAGGGCACGATGCCTACCACCGTGATCAGCGTCACCAGCCCGGCCAGGGCGGGGCTCTTGCCATAGCGGCTGGCGATGAAGTCGGCGATGGAAGTGATGCGGTACGTCTTGGCGATGCGGATCATCTTGCGCACCACCATCCATGCCAGCACCATGGCCAGCGTCGGGCCCAGGTAGATCGGCAGGAACCACACGCCTGCGGTGGCGGCGCGACCCACGCTGCCGAAGTAGGTCCAGGCGGTGCAGTACACCGCCAGCGACAAGGTGTAAATCCAGGCATTGCCGATGATCGATCGACCCTCGGCCGCGCGACGGTCGCCATGGTGGGCCACGGCGAACAACAGCAGCAAGTAAGCGAAGGCGGTGACGATGACCAGCGGCGCGCTGAGCACCATGTCAGTCGTCCAGGCGTTCCACGAGCCAGGCGGTCATGCCGATCAGCACCGCCCACACGAGGAAAAGCGCTGCGGGGAACAGCGGCACCCCCAGCACCGTGGCCTCGCGGTCCCACAGCGCCATCAGCGGAAAGTTCAGCAACAGCCAGCCGGCGAAGAACACAAACACCAGCCGCTGCGCCCCCAGACTCCTGAACATCGGTGTCTCCTCATTCTGGGCGCGCCGTTCATGGCGGCAAGGCTCTCCTTGCAACACGAATTGTGCCTGTGCCTTCGACGGCGGCCTTACGGTGAACTCCCAGGCCGCCGGCGGCCCGCTACCGCAAACCCATGGGCCTGCCGGCTCAGGGCGAGGGAGGCGAAGATCTTGATCCACAGCGTCGAGCCGGCAATGGCAATCCATTCATCGCGGCTGAGCGCCTGGAAGCCCAGCACCGCCACCAACACCGCCACCAACACGAGGCCCCCCAACAGGTTGATGGCCAGCTCATAGGGGGCGTAGCGCTCGGCATCGGGCGGCGGCAGCCCCTTCTTGAGCGCCACCTCCGAGAAGTCGCGGCGTACCCCAATGCGCCAGGCGCGTCGCAGCCAGAAAAACGCCACTGGAACGAGCGCCAGCAGAAAGAACCAATTGAGGAGATAGATGCTCATGACCGTGGACCGTCGCAGCGTCGATTGTTGGCCAAGAAAAGACCCCGCGCACCGGCGGGGTCGGGGCGGGCCGTGCAGACAGACGACCCGCGGCGGCTGCGTGCCGCTCAGTGCGCCGTGGCGGCGCCGGCGCCCTTGGGAGTGCGCACGGCGTCCACCATCGCGGCAATGTGCGAGGGCACGGGGGCCGTCATCTTACTGACCACAAAAGCCACGGCGAAGTTCACCAGCGCGCCCACGGTGCCGAAGGCTTCGGGGGTGATGGTGAAGAAGCTGTTGGCTCCGCCGATGAGGTGGACATACTCGGTGCCCTTGATGAAGAAGATGCCCTTGTGTGCGAACACATAGAACAGCGTCACGGCCAGACCCGCGATCATGCCGGCGCTGGCGCCTTTGTCGGTCACGGTCTTGCTGAAGATCCCCATCATCAGGGCCGGGAAGATCGTCGAAGCAGCGATGCCGAAGGCCAGGGCCACGGTTCCGGCGGCAAATCCCGGCGGGTTCAAGCCCAGATAGCCGGCCACGAAGATGGCGCCGGCCATGGCGATCTTGCCGGCCACCAGTTCGCCTTTTTCGCTGATATCGGGCTTGATCGCACCTTTGATCAGGTCGTGCGAGATGGCCGAGGAAATCGCCAGCAACAAGCCTGCTGCGGTAGACAGCGCTGCGGCCAGGCCGCCGGCGGCCACCAAGGCGATCACCCAGTTGGGCAGTCGCGCGATCTCGGGGTTGGCCAGCACGATGATGTCGGCGTTCACCGTCAGCTCATTGCCTTTCCAGCCTGCGGCCGCGGCCTTGGCCTGCACCTCCGGGTCCTTGGTGGCACTGTTGTAGAACTGGATGCGGCCATCGCCATTCTTGTCTTCCCACTTCAGCAGCCCCGTGGCTTCCCAGCGCTTCATCCACTCGGGGCGCTTGTCATACGGCAGGCTGGCTTCGGGGGAGAAGAGGTCAGGCTTGGCCTTGATCACTTCGGGGTCGACGACCAGCTGTCCGGCCTCGTTCTGTGTGATGCCCACGGCCGTGTTGGTGGTGCCAAACAGGTTCAGACGGGCCATGGCCCCCACGGCCGGGGCGGTGGTGTACAGCAGCGCGATGAACACCAAGGCCCAGCCGGCCGACGACCGGGCGTCGGCCACCTTGGGCACGGTGAAGAAGCGCACGATCACGTGCGGCAGGCCGGCCGTGCCGATCATCAGCGAGATGGTGTAGAACAGCATGTTGATCGTGCTGCCGGCCGTGTTGCTCGTGTACTGTGCGAAGCCGAGATCGGTGATCACTTGATCGAGCTTGGACAGCAGCGACACGTCGGTGCCTGCCAAGTTCGCGCCCAGGCCCAGCTGCGGCAGGAAGTGTCCGGTCAGATTCAGCGAAATGAAGAATGCCGGCACCAGGTAGGCCAGGATGAGCACGATGTACTGTGCCACTTGGGTGTAGGTGATGCCCTTCATCCCGCCGAACACCGCATAGGCGAACACGATGGCCATGCCGATGTAGATGCCTTGGTCGCTGGTGACGCCCAGAAAGCGTGCGAAGGTCACGCCCACGCCGGTCATCTGACCGATGATGTAGGTGATGGAAGCCACCAACAGACAGACCACGGCCACATTGCGGGCAAACTGCGAGTAGTAGCGGTCGCCGATGAACTCGGGCACCGTGAACTTGCCGAACTTGCGCAGGTAAGGCGCCAGCAGGCAAGCCAACAGCACATAGCCGCCGGTCCAGCCCATCAGGAACACCGCGCCGCCGTAGCCCATGTTGGAGATCAGGCCGGCCATCGAGATGAAGGAGGCTGCGCTCATCCAATCGGCCGCCGTGGCCATGCCATTGGTGACGGGGTGCACGCCACCGCCGGCCACATAAAAGTCCTTGGTGCTGCCGGCGCGGGCCCAGATGGCAATGCCGATATAGATCGCGAAGCTCAGCCCCACGATCAGGTAAGTCATCCATTGAAGATCCATGGTGCGCCCCCGATCAGTCTTCCTGCATGCCGAATTGGCGGTCGATCTGCTTCATCTTCTTGGCGTACCAGAAGATCAGCGCGATGAAGATGTAGATCGACCCTTGTTGGGCGAACCAGAAACCCAGGGGATAGCCCCCGAGATGAATGGCATTGAGGGCCGGGGCGAACAAGATGCCGGCCCCATAGGACACCAGGGCCCAGATCAGCAGCACCTTGGTCAGCAACCTCAGAGTGGCCGACCAGTAAGCCTGCGCGTTGTTGTTGTCCATCGAGTGTCTCCTCTCGAAACGAGAAATTGCATTGCGGGCGTGGATGGCGCCGCCCGTCCCAACGTGTGGCAGCACGCGACGCTGCATCGACGCAATGCAATGTGACCGGCCCGGCTTACGTCCACCTTATTGCGCGGGTTTGTCCTGAGGGATGCGGGCGCGTGTGGTCGTTCAAGTCGCACGCCCGGATGGGGTTGTCAGGTGGCCGTCAAGGTCATGGGGCATTGCATGGGCAGCCCCAGGTGATCGAAGTCGGTGAGGTGCATGGGGTCGATGTGCCCGCCGGTGGCGTTGTGCCGGCCTGGTCCACCGGCAACGTCGTCTCACGCGCCAAGCCGCCGGTGCTCGTGCTGCATCGACGATCGTTCATTGAGCAGGCTCAAGTCACGACTGACGAGATGCGCTTACCTTCTCACCCTCTCCATCGAGCGGTGTGTTCATGTCTGAAGTCGCGTCTTGTGTCGAACCTGCATTGGCCGGGCTGCTCGAGCGCAGCGGCCTGTCGGCGCTACGCCTGCGGGGGCGGCGTCTGTTGCCCATCGTCCAGGGCGGCATGGGGGTGGGGGTGTCCGCCCATCGTTTGGCCGGCAGCGTGGCTGCGCTGGGCGGTGTGGGCACGCTCAGCAGCGTGGACCTGCGCCGTCACCATCCCGACCTGATGGAGCGCACCCGTGGCTTGGGCAGCGGCGAAGCGGCCAAGCAGGCCATCGATGCGGCCAACCTCGAAGCCATCGACCGCGAGGTGGCCGCGGCTCGCAAGCGCAGTGCTGGCCGAGGTTTGTTGGCGATGAACGTCATGCGCGCGGTCAGCCAATATGCCGCTAGCGTCAAGCGTGCATTGGAAGCGGGTATCGACGCCATCGTGGTGGGTGCTGGCTTGCCGCTGGACCTGCCCGATTTGGCGCAAGACCATCCGAAGGCTCTGCTCATCCCCATCTTGTCGGACAGCCGCGGCGTGCAGCTCCTGGTGAAGAAGTGGGAGCGCAAAAAGCGTCTGCCCGATGCGATCGTGATCGAGCATCCGCGTCTGGCCGGGGGCCATCTGGGCGCTGCCAAGGTCGCCGATCTGAACGACCCCCGATTCGATTTCGAGCGGGTCTTGCCCGAAACCCGCGAGTTCCTGCACAAGGCCGGCATCGAGCGGGAGATCCCGCTCATTGCCGCCGGGGGCATTCGCACGCATGCCGACATCGCCCGCGTGCAGTCGCTGGGGGCCAGCGCCGTGCAGCTGGGCACCCCGTTTGCCGTGACCGAAGAAGGCGATGCACACCCGGAGTTCAAACGGGTGCTGGCACAAGCCCGCGAGGAGGACATGGTCGAGTTCACCAGCGTGGCTGGTCTGCCCGCGCGCGCGGTGCTCACCCCTTGGCTCAAAGCTTATTTGGGCATCGAGGCCAAACTGCAAGCCGCCGCACGCGCCAAGCGTCGCTGCACCAAGGCCTTCGATTGCCTGGCCCAATGTGGGCTGCGCGATGGACGGCCGGGCTGGGGCCAGTTTTGCATCGACCATCAACTGGCCGCGGCCTTGCGAGGCGATGTGAAGAAGGGCCTGTTTTTCCGCGGCGTGGGTGCGTTGCCCTTTGGGGATCAAATTCGCAGCGTGCGTGAGCTCATCGAGCGGCTGCTCACGCCAGCGGCGGCCGCTTGAGGGCCTTGCATGCGCATCTTGCGCATCCGTGGCGAAGCGGCGCGGCCGGCCGCATCGTGCCACCGCGGCCAAGGCTCAGGCTCGCCGATTCGGGGGATGCCGTCAAAGCCGGCATCGGCGTTACCCTTGGCACCCCATGCGTCGATCTGCTTTGTGTCTTGCGATTTGTGTGGCCGTCTGTGCCGGCATCGTCACGGTGCCTCGCACCGTGGCAGCACCGCTGCCGACCCCATGGCTTGAGCATCCCGAGTCGGTCTGGGCTGCGCCCGTGGCGCCGGCCGAGGCCGAGGCCCTGCGGCGCTTCTACGCATTGGGCCCTCGCGGCTGGCGGTGGTTCGATGCCCAGGGCCGGGCGCGTCCTGGGTTGGCCGAGGCGCTGTCGGTGCTGGCCGCCGCCGAGGACGATGGATTGCACCCCGCCGACTACCAGGCGCATGAACTCGCCCGGGCCGTTGGTGCCGCACTCGATGCAGCCCCCAACGCCGAGGCTGCCGACGTGTCGGCGCTCGATGTGCGTTTGAGTCTGGCCGTGCTGCGCTTGCTGCGCGATCTGCACTTGGGCCGGGTCGATCCGCGCCGAGATGGCTGGAAGCGTCGGCCTGCGACCGTGGTGCCCGACTTCGCCGCCGTGTTGCATCACGCCCTGGAGGGCGGCCGGCTGGCCAGCGCCTTGCAGGCCCTGCGCCCCGCCTGGCCGGCCTACGAGGCCCTGCGTGTGACCTTGCCCGCACTGCGGGCCCAGGCAGCGCGGGAAAGGCAAGTCGCATTGCCGGTGTTTCGCCCCGGCTTGCGCCCTGGCCAGTCGCATCCCCAGGCCCGGCAGGTCTTCGAGCGGCTGCGCTTTTTGGGCGAGCTGCCAGGCGATGCGCCCGCCTCTGGCGACCCGGACATGTATGACCCGGCCTGGGAGCCGGCCGTGCGGCGCTTTCAGGCTCGTCATGGACTGAACGACGATGGCGTCATCGGACCGTCGACCGTGGCGGCGCTCAACGTTCCGCTGTGGCAGCGTGTGCGCCAGGTCGAATTGAGCCTGGAGCGGCTGCGCTGGATGCCCTTCGTGCCGGGCCGGCCGCTCATCGTGGTCAATGTGCCGATGTTCCGTTTGTGGGCCTATGCCGATGCCACCGAGGCGCCGGTGCTGGAGTCGAGGGTGATCGTGGGCCGCAGCGGCAAACACCCCACGCCCTCCATGATGGAGGAGCTGCGCTACCTGGTGTTCCGTCCCTACTGGAACGTGCCTCCCAGCATCCTGCGCGAAGAAGAACTGCCGCGCCTCGAAGCGGACCCGGGCTATCTGCAGCGCCACGACAAAGAAGTGGTGGCCGCAGCGTCGGACCACTCGCCGGTGGTGCCTTTCGGGGCCGAGGCGCTGGCGGGGCTGCGCGCGGGCAGCCTGCGCTTGCGCCAAAAACCCGGGCCAGCCAATGCCCTGGGCGCCGTGAAATTCATGATGCCCAATGACGAGGCCATCTACCTGCACGACACGCCCTCGCGCGGCCTTTTCCTGCGCGAGCGTCGCGACTTCAGCCACGGCTGCGTGCGCGTGCAAGAGCCCGCCGCCCTGGCGACTTGGCTGCTGCGTGATCAACCCCCGTGGAATGCGCAGCGGGTGGCCGCGGCGATGCGAGACGATGCCGCGGCGTCGCAATACGTGCGGCTCGAATCGCCGGTGTCGGTGGCCTTGGTATACCTCACGGCCTGGGCCGAGGCCGCCGGGGCGCCCGTGCGCTTTGCCGACGATGTCTATCGACGTGATGCGCCGCTGGCGCGGGCGCTGCAGCCGCGCCGCGCGGGCCGATAGCTCCTTGGAAGGCAGCCCGCCGGGGGCGGGGCTGCCGCAGGCCGTCTGCCGTTCGATCGGCGCGTGCGGTGCGGCCCGCGCCTTGCGGTGGGTCTCGTGCGATCAGAAAGGATAGTGGCGTGGAGCCGTTTGCACGGTGATCCAGCGCAGTTCGGTGAACTCGGCCACACCGGCCTTGCCGCCGAAGCGGCCATAGCCGCTGGCTTTGACCCCGCCAAAGGGCATTTGCGCTTCGTCGTGCACGGTGGGGCCGTTGATGTGGCAGATGCCGGACTCGATGCGCCGCGCCACCTGCATGGCGCGTGCAATGTCACGCCCGAAGACCGCAGCCGACAATCCGTATTCATTGTCGTTCGCGCAGGCGATGGCCTCTTCCACACCCTTGACCCGCACGATGCACTTGACCGGACCGAAGGTCTCCTCGCGGTAGATCCTCATGTCCGGCGTCACGTGGTCCAGCAGCGTGGCCGGCATCAGGGTGTTGTCTGCTTTGCCGCCGCACAGCAGGCGGGCCCCCTTGGCCAGCGCGTCGTCGATCAGGGCATTGCAGTGCTCCACGGTGCCCATGCCGATGACCGAGCCCAGCACCACTGGGTCGCTTTGACGCGGGTCGCCCAGGGGGAGCCCGCGGGCCTTGGCCACCAGCTTGGTGATGAAGTCCTCGGCGATCTTCTCATCCACGATGATGCGCTCGGTGCTCATGCAGATCTGGCCAGAGTTTGCAAAGGCGCCGAAGGCCGTGGCATTGACCGCATCGTCCAGATCGGCATCGTCGAGCACCACGATGGGGGCCTTGCCGCCCAACTCCAACACCACCGGCTTGAGGTACTTGGCGCAGGTCATCGCAATGATCTTGCCGACCCTGGTGGAGCCGGTGAAGTTCACCCGCTTGACCGCCGGATGCGCCACCATGGCTTCGACCACGGCGCCGGCATCGGCAGGGGCGTTGGTGATGTAGTTCACCACGCCGGGCGGGAAGCCTGCGTCTTGCAGCGCCTGGATGATGAGTTGGTGGGTGCGCGGGCAGTTCTCCGATCCCTTGAGGATGACGGTGTTCCCGCAGGCCAGTGGTGTGGCGATGGCGCGCACGCCCAAGATGATCGGGGCGTTCCATGGGGCGATGCCCAGCACCACGCCGGCGGGCTGGCGCACGCCCATGGCCAAGGACCCCGGCACGTCCGAGGGGATCAACTCGCCGGTGATTTGCGTGGTCAGGGCGGCGGCTTCGCGCAACATGCTGGCGGCCAGGAAGACATTGAAGTGAGCCCACATGCCGGTGGCGCCGGTTTCGGCGGGCACGGCTTCCATGAATTCGGGGGTCTTGGCCTCCAGCGCGTCAGCGGCTTTCAGCAGGAGCGTGCGACGTTCGCCAGGGCCGGTCTGGCTCCAGGTCTTGAAGGCTTGCGCGGCGGCTTCCACGGCTGCGATGGCATCGGCAGTGCTGGCCGCAGGCGCGCGCGTGGCCACGCTGCCATCGAGCGGGTTGCGACGTTCGAAGGTGGCACCCTTCTCGGCGGAAACGGCCAGGCCGTTGATGAGCATGGACAGGTCGGACATGGACTTCTCCTTCGTGTCGGAGGCAGAGGACGAAGACGAGCAGGAGGCCCCCGACGGGCCTCCCAGGTAGGCCTGGCGGATCACCGTGGAGCGCGACAGCAACGAGGCGGTCGCGCTGGCCACGAGGACGCCACGTTCGAGCACATAGCCCCAATCGGCCACTGCCAGGGCTTTGCGGACGTTTTGCTCGACCATCAACACGGTGGTGCCGGCGTCGGCGATGCGCCGTGCGATGGCCAGCAATTCATCGACCATGCGCGGCGCCAGACCGAGCGAGGGCTCATCGAGCATCAGCAGGCGCGGTGCGCTCATCATGGCGCGCGCCACGGCCACCATCTGCTGCTCGCCGCCGCTCATCGTGCCGGCCAGTTGCTGCGCGCGTTCGGCAAGTCTGGGAAAGTCTTTGAAGGCTTGAGCCAGACGCCTCGCGCGCTCGGCCTTGTCCACCAGCCAGCCGCCGAGCTCGAGGTTTTCTCTCACGGTCATCTGGGCAAAGAGCTGGCGGCCCTCGGGCACCAGGCTCAGCCCGCGGCGCACGATCTCGTCGGGGCGGCCCACGGGCAGGGCCTCGTCATCGAGCAAGACGGTGCCAGTGCGTGGGATCAGTCCGGCGATGGCCTTCAGCAGCGTGGTCTTGCCCGCGCCGTTGGGGCCCAGGATCACGGTCAGGCCGGGTCGAGCTTCGAGCGTCAGATCGCGCAGCACCAAGAAGCCGCCATAGCCGGCGCTCAGCCCCTCGACTTTGAGGTGGGCGAGCTTGCGGCCCGCGCTTGGGGCCTGAGCCAAGTCGTTCCTCATGCCACAACCTCGGCCATTTCGTCTCCCAGGTAGGCTTCGATCACCTCGGGGTGGCGCACCACCTCGCGCGGCGGGCCATCGGCGATCTTGCGTCCTTGGTGCAGCACCAGCACGCGCTCGACATGACGCAGCAAGGTCGTCACCGCGTGCTCGATCCACACCACCGTCAGATTCAATTCGTCACGCAGCCGCCGGATCAGGCGGGCCATGTGCTCGACTTCCGCCTCGGTGAGGCCGGCGGCCACCTCGTCCAGCAGCAGCATGCGCGGTCGCGTGGCCAAGGCCATGCCGATTTCCAGCAGGCGCTGCTGCGAAGGCGTGAGGGTGGCCGCCGGCTGGGCGGCCTGGGCCGACAGTCCGATCACCTCGAGGATGCTGCCCGTATCCCGCAACAGCGGCGAGGCGTCGCGGCGGCGGCCGGCGAATTGCAGTCCGAAGTCGATGTTGGCTGCCACCGGCAGTTCGGCAAAGACGCGTGGCGTCTGAAAGGTGCGTGCGATGCCGTGGTGGGCATAGGCATGCGGCTTGGCGCCGGTCAGATCATGTCCCTGCGCCACGAGCTGCCCACGGGTGGGTGCGATCACACCGGAGATGGCATTGAAGAAGGTGGTCTTGCCCGCCCCATTGGGCCCGATGATGCCCACCAGCTCACCGGCGTGGAAGTGCGCATCGACCTGGTCCACGGCGGTCAGGCCGCCAAAGCGCACCGTCACACCGCGGGCTTCGAGCAAGACTTCAGCCATGGTGCGGCTCCTTCGACCACCAGCGACTGTGGCGCCACCACGTCCCGACGGTGTGCCAGCGCACCGAGGCCAGGCCGCCAGGCAGGTAGAGCACACACAGGATGAGCAGCAGGCCCAGTGACATCATGTACAGCTGCGGCAGCTGCAGGCGCAGGGTCTCAGCCAGCAGGCTGAACACGATGGCGGCGATCAGCGGTCCCCACAGCGTGGCCGCGCCGCCGATGAGCGCGATCAGCACGGTCTGAAAGCCGATGAAGGGGTTGAAGACGGTGGTCGGGTCGATGTAAGTCCAGCGCACCGACATGGCCGCGCCCACGGCGCCGGCGAAGGCCGCCGTCAGCGCAAAGCCGCCGATCTTCACCAGCCGGGTGTTCACGCCCAGGGTCTGAGCGCGCTGCTCGTCGGCCCCGATGCCCACCAGGGCCAAACCGAAGCGGCTGCGCCGCACGACGATGGCCGTGATCAGTGCCAACACGGCCAGCCCCAGCACCGTGAAGTAAACCGTGTCATCCTCGGGCACCACGACCAACACGCGGCCCACCGTGCCCGTGACTTGCTTTTCGAAGTAGGTGATGGCATGCCGGATCAGCTCGGTCATGCCGAAGGTGAGCACTGCAAAGTAGGTGCCCCTCAGATGCAGCACGGCAGCGCCCATCACCACTGCGACGGCGGCGGCGAACAACGCTCCCAAGGCCACGGCCGACAGCCACGAGACCTGGGCCAGCACGATGGCGCTGGTGTAGGCGCCGATGCCGAAGAAGGCCGCGGTGGCCAGCGACAGATAACGGGTGGTGCCGCAAAACAGCGCCCAGCTCGACGACAGCGCGATGTACATCAGGCAGGTGAGCGTGAGCGACAGCACGAACTCGCTGCCCCACCGAGCCACGACCAGGGCCACGCCGAGCAGGGCCAGCAGCGTGAGGGCATCGCGCCTGAGATAGCTTCGATCCTTCATTTCTTGAACAGCCCGTTGGGCCGCAGTAGCAGCACGGTGATGAACACGGCGTAGCTCAGCAAAGATTTCAAAGACGGATTGGTGAAATGCATGCCCAGCGCCTCGATCACGCCCAGCAGCAATCCACCGGCCAACGCGCCGCTCATGCTGCCGAAGCCGCCCAGCGTGATGACGATGAGGGCGGTGACGGTATACGGCTCTCCCATCGAGGGCGTGATCGCATAAGTCATCGACAGCAGGCAGCCGGCCACGCCCGACAGGCCCAGGCCGATGCCGAACATCAGTGGGTGCAGTCGCTGCGTGTCGATGCCCACCAACTGAGCCCCGACGGGCGATTGCATCAGCGCACGCACGGCTTTGCCGAGCAAGGTGGTGCGCAGCAGCACGATGAGCACGCCACTCAACGACAGGGCCAGGCCAAAGACCACCAGTTTGTTGGCGGCGAACTGCGCGCCGCCCACGGCCACGGGCTGGGTGAGGTAGTCGTAGCCGCGCAGGTCGCCGCCCCAGATCAGCGAGGCAAAGTTCTGCACCAGGAACAGCAGGCCGAAGCACACCATCAGGCCACGCGCTTCGAAGACATCGAGGTTGGGGGAGGTGGCCGCAAGCGGTCGGAACCACAGCCGGTGCACGATGAGCCCCACGCCCATCAGCAGCGCGAAGCTCACCGGCAGCATCAGCAGCGGCGAGAGGCCGAACTGCGTGTGCATCAGCCAGGTGAGAAAAGCGCCCACCATCAGGAACTCGCCGTGCGCGATGTTGAGGATGCGCATCAAGCCGTACTGAAGGTTCAGGCCAAGCGCCACCAAGGCGTAGATGCCCCCGGTGATGAGACCGGAGGCCATCAACTCAAGCCAGGCACTCAAAGACATGGGCCCGACTCACACCCAGGCCGGCTTGTGCGCCAGCAAAGGCGCGGTGGCCATGCTGCGCGGCCACACCACCTCGAACTCACCCTTTTGCCATTGGCCCACCGTGCCGGGCGTGGCGGTGTTCTCGCTGCCGGTGAACCGGATCTTGCCGATGAGGGTGTCGTGTTCGGTGCGTGCCACGTAATCGCGGATGGCCTTGCGGTCCAGCCCCACCTTGGCCACGGCCGCTTGCAGGATTTGCAACCCGGCCCAGCAATGACCGCTGGCCCAACGGTCGGGCTCTTTTTGTGCGCCGAATTTGGCCACGTGGGCCTCGAAATAGGCTTTGGCCGCGGGGCTGGTCTTGGCGTTCCATGAGCCCATGCCCAGCACGCCTTCGGCACTGGCGCCCATCACATTGCGGTAGAGCTGGAAGGCCGTTCCCACCGAACAGTAGAAGAAGCGCGGGTTGAAGCCGATCTCCTTGCTCTGCCGGCTGGCCAACAGCGTGTCGGGGGGGTAGGTGATGCCGATGAAAGCGTCGGGGTTGAGGTCTTTGATGCCACGCAGCACCGGGGCGAGGTCTTTGACGCCGAGCGGATAGCTCTTGCGCTCGACCACTTGCAGGCTGCTGGTCTTCAAGGCGTTGTTCAGGGCCGCGAAGTTCTCCAGCCCGAACAGGTCATCCATGTACAGAATGGCCACCGTTTTGGCGCCTTGGGCCTGCAACATGTCCACCAAGGCCGACATCATGCGGTCGGGCTGTTGCAGCAAGGAGAAGAAGTAGGGCAAGTTCATGTCGATGAGCTTGCGCGACAAGGCCGTGGGCGCGAGCATCGGGTAGCCGAAGCGGTTGGCCAGCGGGGCCACGGCGAAATTGGCATTGCTGCCCCAGGGCGGCAAGATGAGGTCGACCTTGTCGCTGCCCATGAGTTTTTGGTAAGAGCGCACGCAGGTTTCGATATCGCTGCGGTCGTCGGAGCTGACCAATTCGATGGGGCGTTTGCGGCCTTGCACGTCCAGACCCCCGGCGGCATTGACCTGCTCGGCCCACAGCAGGTAGTTCGGCTCCTGGCTGACCTGGGCGCCGGGCGCCCAAGGGCCGGTGCGGGCGATGGCGTAGCCGATGCGCACGGCGCCGGCGGAGGCCTGCGCCAAGGCCGGGAGGGCCACGGTGGCGGCGCCAGCGGCCAAGGCTTGCACGGCGGTGCGTCGGCTCACGGCAGCAGCCGGGTGGCGGCGGCAGGGACGGTCGTTCGACGAGGACATGGCAGTCTCCTTTTCCTTGTGGGGGTCTGGTCGTGGCGCTGCACCAACGACAGCCAGCTGCGATGGTAGGAAGACGGCCGCCAGGCTGCTTTGCCGAGCATGCAAAGCGGTTTGACGATCCGTGCACACCGGCTGGGGATTTACCCGCGCTATGGGCTCGATAGCCTTTGCAGGGCCCAGCGGCCCTCGAATAATGAGCAGCTGCGACTCAGGAGCTCAGCCCATGCCCACCGTGATGATGAACACCGATGAAGTGGCGCCGCGCGAGCGGGTGCCCTTTTGGTCGGAGTGGATCAGCCGGCTCTTCTGCGGCCTGGAGTCCGACGTCTACGGCGACACCGACTTCGACGGACGCATGGTCAGCGCCCATGCCGGTGCGGTCATTCTCACGCGATTGGAGGCCAATCGCCACCGTGTCATGCGCTCGCGCGACAAAGCGCGCAGCAGCGACCACGGCTACCTCAAGATCGTGGCGCCGTACAGCGGCTGCGCCGGTGTCGAGCAACAGGGCCGGCTGGCCTGGGTCACGCCGGGGCAATGGAGCATTTACGACACCACCGAGACCTACGCGGTGGCCAACCCGGTGCGCGTGGAGCATCTCATCGTGATGGTGCCCAAGGCGCACCTGCTGGAGCGTGGGCTGGCCTTGGACGAGCTGATGGCGCGGCGACTCGGCGGCCATGGAGGGGTGGCCCGCTTGGCACTGGAAACCATGCGCAGCGTCTATCGGGAGCTGCCCGGCATGCATGACGAGGCCGCGCGCGCTGCGGGCGAGGCGATCACGCAGTTTGTGCATTTGTCGCTGCTGGAGCTGGCCGGGCGGGCCACGGCGATGTCCCAGCGAGAGGCCTTGAGAGAGCGCATCAAGCAGCTGGTGGCCGCCCGCCTGGGTGATCCGGGACTGAACGTGGAGGCCATTGCGGCGGCTTTGAACTGCAGTCGGCGCCATCTGTACAACGCCTTCTCGGACGAAGCCGAGGGCGTGGCCGGCTACATCTTGCGCGAGCGCCTGGAGGCTTGTCGGCGCGAACTGCTGCGCCCGACGCGCCGCTCGGTCACCGAGATCGCGCTGGCCCATGGCTTTGCCAATTTGGCGCATTTCAGCCGCGTGTTCAAGTCGCGCTACGGCATGCCCCCGAGCGAATACCGCGAGCACACGCGCCGCTTGCTGGGCGAGGCCACCCCTTGAAGGGGCGCATCCCGCAATGGCGGGGGTGACAGCGCGCAGGCCAGGCGGTCCAATGCGGACCGTTCCTGCTATCTTGCGCGCATGCAGATTCAACCCGTCATCCTGTGTGGCGGCTCAGGCACCCGCCTGTGGCCGGCTTCCCGAGAGCATTACCCGAAGCAGCTGCTGGCCTTGCTGGGCGACGACTCCTTGCTGCAGGCCACGGCGCAGCGGCTGCAGGGGCTGGACGCATTGCACGTGGGGCCTGCGCTGGTGGTGGCCAACGAGGAATACCGCTTCGTCATCGCCGAGCAACTGCGCCAAGTGGGGGTGCCCTCGCGCATCCTGCTGGAGCCCACCGGACGCAACACTGCACCGGCGCTCACGCTGGCTGCATTGACCGCCTTGGCCGACGGCGACGATCCCTTGCTGCTGGTCATGCCGTCGGACCATGTCGTGCGCGATGTGAGCGCGTTTGGACGAGCCGTCATGGAGGGCGTGCCGCCGGCCGGGCAGGGCGCTTTGGTCACCTTCGGCGTCGTGCCCGACCGGCCTGAGACGGGCTACGGTTACATCCGGGCTGGCCAGCGCTTGAGTCAGACGGGGCGGGCTTGCCGCATCGACGCCTTCGTCGAGAAGCCCGATGCGCCACAGGCGGCCGCCTACGTGGCCAGTGGCGAGTACTTTTGGAACGCCGGCATCTTCTTGTTGCGGGCCTCGACCTGGCGCCGTGCGGTTCAGCGGCTCGCGCCGGCGATCCTGGCCGCTTGCGAGCAGGCGGTGGCCGGTGCGCGCCGGGACCTCGACTTCCTGCGGGTGGATCGTGCCGCCTTCGAAGCCTGCCCGACGGACTCCATCGATTACGCCGTGATGGAAAAGCTGGCCGCGCACCCGGATCTCGGTGCCGGCGTGGTGGTGCCCATGAGCGTGGGCTGGTCCGATGTGGGCGCCTGGGATGCCCTGTGGGCCGTGGCCGACAAGGACGAGCACGGCAATGCGGTGCGCGGCCCGGCACTGCTTGAAGACACCCGCAACAGCTTGGTGATGGCCCACTCACGGCTGGTGGCCACCGTGGGGATGGAGGATGCCGTCGTCGTCGAGACGCCCGATGCGGTCTTGGTGGCCAACAAGGCCCACACCCAGTCGGTCAAGAAGATCGTCGAGCGTTTGCGCCGCAACGGCGACCAACAGGCGTTGCAGCATCGCAAGGTCTACCGGCCCTGGGGCTGGTACGACGCCATCGACGCTGGCGAGCGCTTCCAAGTCAAGCGCATCGTCGTCAACCCGGGGGCGCGGCTGAGCCTGCAAATGCACCACCACCGCGCCGAGCATTGGATCGTCGTGCGCGGCACGGCCGAGGTCACCTGCGAAGACCGCACCTTCTTGCTCACCGAAAACCAGTCCACCTACATTCCTTTGGGCCAGCGCCACCGCCTGGCCAATCCAGGCAAGCTGCCGCTGGAGATCATCGAGGTGCAGTCCGGCGCCTATCTCGGCGAGGACGACATCGTGCGCTTCGAGGACCACTACGGGCGTGTGGACTGATGCCGGGCGAGGTCAGCGCGCTGTCCACACCGGCTCGTGCGCCGGTCATCGACCTGGACCGCCGGGTGGTCTGCCTGTGGGGCCTGCCCTTCGACGTCATCGACCTGCCCGGCGCCGTGCAGGCGCTGCGCGAGGCCGCACGCAGCGGGCGACGCTGCTGGGTGTCCACGCCGAACCTGAACTTCGTGATCGCCGCGCGCAAGGATGCCGCGTTCCGACGTTCGGTGTTGATGAGCCAGCTCAGCCTGGCCGATGGCATGCCCCTGGTGTGGGCGGCGCGGCTGCTGGGGCTGCCGCTGCGCCAGCGGGTGGCCGGCTCGGATCTGTTCGAGGCCTTGAGCCGTGAGGACGCGGCCGCGCCGCTCAAGGTCTATTTCTTCGGCGGCCCCGAGGGGGCGGCTCAGGCGGCTTGCGAGCGCCTCAATGCGCGCGCAGGGGGCTTGCGCTGCGTGGGCTTCGAGTCCCCGGGCTTTGGGTCGCTCGAGTCGATGAGCACGCCGCAGACCTGGGCGCGCATCAATGCGAGCGGGGCGGATTTCATCGTCGTGGCCCTGGGTGCCCAGAAAGGGCAGGCCTGGATCGCGCACAACCACCCGCAGCTGCACGCCCCGCTCATCAGTCATCTCGGGGCGGTGGTCAACTTCCAGGCCGGCACGGTGCGCCGCGCGCCGGCGGCCTGGCGACATCTGGGCTTGGAATGGCTGTGGCGGATCCTGCAAGAGCCTGCGCTGTGGAAGCGCTATGCGCGCGATGCCGCGGCCGCGCTGCCACTGCTGACGGGCTGCTTGCTGCCGCTGTGGTGGGCGCGCAGGCGTTGGCGCGGTTGCCCCGCGCTGGACGTGCGAGTCGAGCCCATGGCGGAGGAGGGGGGCCAGCGTGTGCGGCTGGCCGGTGTGGCCTGTGGGCTGACCATCGAGCCGCTGCGCCAGGCATTCAAGCAGGCTTTGCACAGGCCGCAGCCGCTGGAGATCGAGCTGTCTGGCCTGCGCGATCTCGACCCCCAAGCCATGGGCTTGTTGTTGCTCGTGCAGGCCCATCAACTGCTCAGCGGGCAGCCCTTGCGCGTGCGTGGGGCCACGCCCGCGCTGCGCCGGCGCATCCTGCAACATGGCTGCGCCCACTGGCTGGACGCCGAAGAGCCACCGTCTTAGCGTTGCGGCATGGGCCGGCCGATGGCGTGGTATTCGATGCCTTCTTCAAGCATGCGTTGGGGCGCATACAGGTTCCGCCCATCGAACACCAGCGGCTGCTTGAGCTGCGAGCGCAGCGCGCCGAAGTCGGGGCTGCGGAAAATTTTCCATTCGGTGGCAATCACCAGGGCATCGGCGCCAGGCAAGGCCGCATCGGGCGTCTCGACGAAGCGCACCCGCTCGAACCCGCCGGGCAGGTCGGCCAGATCTTGCCGCAGCACGCGTTGCGCCTCCTTCGTGGCCACCGGGTCGTAGGCGGTCACCTCCGCCCCGCGCACCAGCAGCTCGCGGATGATCACCCGACTGGGGGCATCCCGCATGTCGTCCGTGTTGGGTTTGAAGGCCAGGCCCCATAGCGCGAAGCGGCGGCCGTTCAGGTTCTCGCCCAGGCGCGCGGTGATCTTGCGCACCAGCACCCGCTTTTGACGCTCGTTGACTTGTTCGACGGCGCCAATCACTTGCAACTGCACGCCATGCTCGCGCGCGGTGTGCAAAATCGCGCGCGTGTCCTTCGGGAAGCACGAGCCGCCATAGCCCGTGCCAGCGTACAAGAAGTCGTAACCGATGCGCGAGTCCGAGCCAATGCCCACACGCACGGCTTCGATGTCGGCGCCCACGGCATCGGCCAGATTGGCCAGCTCGTTCATGAAGCTGATGCGTGTGGCCAGCATCGCGTTGGCGGCGTATTTGGTGAGTTCGGCCGAACGCACATCCATGTAGATCGTGCGCGGATGGTTGCGTTGCAGCGGCTCGTACAGCCGGTCCATCACTTCGCGCGCGCGGCGGCCCAGCTCACCACCGGGCAGGCCCAGCACGATGCGGTCGGGCCGCATGAAGTCGGCCACGGCCGCGCCTTCCTTCAGGAACTCCGGGTTGGAGACGACCGCGAATTCATGCGTCACGCCCCGGCGGCGCAGCACCGCGGCGATCTCCTCGCGCACCCGGTCGGCCGTGCCCACCGGCACCGTGCTTTTGTCCACCACCACCGTGAAGCCGTCGATGGCTTCGGCCAGCGAGCGGGCCGCTGCCAGCACGTGGCGCAAATCGGCCGAGCCGTCTTCGTCCGAAGGGGTGCCTACGGCAATGAACACCACTTCGCGCCCGGCCACGCCTGCGCGCACATCGCTGGTGAAATGCAGCCGACCGTTGGCCAAGGCCGGGCGGATCAGTGCTTCCAGTCCCGGCTCGTAGATGGGCACTTCGCCTTGCTGCAGGCGACGCACCTTGTCCTCGTCGATGTCGATGCAGGTGACATGGATGCCCAAGTCGGCAAAGCAAGCCCCCGTGACCAGGCCGACATAACCCGATCCGATGATAGCGATTTTCAATGCAATCTCCGCAAACGTAGGGGGGTGCCCAGGCTGCGGTGGGCACCATGGCGCGGATTATCCCCTTGGCTCCCAGGCCGGGCCATGGGCGCCGGGCTGGGGCCCCACAGCTGGGGGCCGGCGCAGCCTGCATCCCCGACATGGGGGTGGTCGACGGTTGGCCGACGCACGCCGGCCTCGCACAATACGGGGTCATGGCACGGCACGGCGTGCCGAGCACTCATTTCATCAGGCAGGCTTTCACCCATGATCCTCGTCACCGGCGGCGCCGGCTTCATCGGCAGCAACTTCGTGCTGGATTGGCTCGCACACAGTGACGAGCCCGTGCTCAACCTGGACGCCCTCACCTACGCGGGCAATTTGCACAACCTCGACAGCCTGCGCGGCGACCCCCGCCATGTCTTCGTCCATGGCGACATTTGCGACCGTGCCTTGCTCGATCGGCTGCTGGCTGTGCACCGGCCGCGCGCCATCGTGCACTTCGCGGCCGAAAGCCATGTGGACCGCTCCATCCATGGCCCGGCTGCCTTCATCCGCACCAATGTGCAAGGCACCTTCACGCTGCTGGAGGCGGCCCGCACCCATTGGCAGGCCTTGCCGGCCGACGAGCAGGCGGCCTTCCGCTTTCTCCATGTCTCCACCGACGAGGTCTATGGGTCCCTGGGGCCGCAAGACCCGGCCTTCACCGAAAGCCATCCTTACCAGCCCAACAGCCCCTATTCGGCCAGCAAGGCCGCCAGCGACCATCTCGTGCGGGCCTGGTTTCACACCTATGGCCTGCCGGTGCTCACCACGAACTGCTCGAACAACTACGGCCCCTATCACTTCCCCGAAAAACTCATCCCGCTGATGATCGTCAATGCCCTGGCCGGCAAGCCACTGCCGGTTTATGGCGATGGCTCGAACGTGCGCGATTGGCTCTATGTCAAAGACCATTGCAGCGCCATTCGTACCGTGCTGGCGCGTGGCCGTGTGGGCGAGACCTACAACGTTGGCGGCTGCAATGAAATGACCAACCTCGAGATCGTGCGCACCGTGTGCGCCTTGCTCGACGAACTGCGGCCCGATCCGGCCGGGCCTTACAGCCGGCTCATCACCTTCGTGAAGGACCGCCCCGGCCATGACCGACGCTACGCCATCGATGCGCGCAAGATCGAGCGCGAGCTCGGCTGGCGACCGGCCGAAACCTTCGCCACCGGCATCCGCAAGACCGTGCAGTGGTATCTCGATCACCCCCAGTGGGTGGCTCAGGTGCAAAGCGGCGCCTACCGCGAATGGATGGCCACGCAGTACCCGTCGGCCCACGCCAAGGTCGCATGAAGCTGCTGCTCTTGGGAAAAAACGGTCAGCTCGGCTGGGAGCTGCAGCGCGCGCTGGCCCCGCTGGGCCAGCTGGTGGCGCTCGATCGCCAGGGCCTGGACGGCTTGTGTGGGGATTTGGCGCAGCTCGACGGCTTGGCCTGCACGGTGCGCACGCTACGCCCGGACGTGATCGTCAATGCCGCGGCCTACACCGCGGTGGACCGTGCCGAGAGCGAACCCGCGCAGGCCACCTTGCTCAATGCCACCGCCCCTGCCGTGCTGGCCCGCGAGGCCAAGGCCATGGGCGCCTGGCTGGTGCACTACAGCACCGACTATGTCTTCGACGGCAGTGGCGAGCACCCTCGCCGCGAGGACGAGCCCACCGCGCCGCTCAATGTCTACGGCCGCAGCAAGCTCGAAGGCGAGCGGCTCATCATGCAAAGCGGTTGTCGGTGCCTGATTTTCCGCACCAGCTGGGTCTATGCGTCCCGGGGAAGCAACTTTGCCAAGACCATGCTGCGCCTGGCCAGCCAGCGCGACCGCCTCACCGTGGTGAGCGACCAGGTCGGCGCCCCGACTGGGGCCGACTTGATCGCCGACGTGACAGCGCATGCCTTGCGCACCGTGCAGGCCCGGCCGGAGCTGGCGGGGTTGTACCACCTGGTGGCCGCGGGCCAGACGAACTGGTTCGACTATGCACGCCATGTCATCGAACGGGCCCGCGCCCACGGACAGCCCATCCGCGTGCTGCCGCAGGCCATCGAGCCCGTGCCCACCGATGCGTATCCCACACCGGCGCGCCGGCCCTTGAACTCCCGTCTCGACACCACCCGCCTGCGCGAAGCCTTCGGCCTGCACCTGCCGCCCTGGCAGCAAGGGGTGGACCGCATGCTCGCTGAAATCCTGCCCTAAACGCTCGACGACACATGACACACGCTCACGTCATCGCATCGCCCCGGCCCGCCGCGCCGGGCCGCCCCAAGCCAGGCCCGGCCCCCCTTGGGGGGGTGGCGGCCGGTGTGGCCGTTGGGGGGTGGTCCCGGGCCGCCGCGCCGGGCCGTCCCAAGCCAGGCCCGGCCCCCCTTGGGGGGGTGGCGGCCGGTACGGCCGTCGGGGGGTGGTCATGACCCGCAAAGGCCTCATCCTCGCCGGCGGCTCCGGCACCCGGCTGCATCCGGCCACCTTGGCGATCAGCAAGCAATTGCTGCCGGTCTATGACAAGCCGATGATCTACTACCCGCTGTCGGCCCTGATGCTGGCGGGCATTCGCGAGATCCTCGTGATTTCCACGCCGCAGGACACGCCGCGCTTTCAGCAACTGCTGGGCGATGGCAGCGCCTGGGGCGTGTCCCTGCAGTACGCCGTGCAACCCAGCCCCGATGGCCTGGCCCAGGCGTTTCTGATCGGCGAGCGCTTCCTGGCCGGTGCGCCCAGCGCACTGGTGCTGGGCGACAACATCTTCTACGGCCACGATCTGGCTGCACGCCTGAAGGTCGCGCAAGCCCGCCAGCGCGGGGCCACGGTCTTTGCCTACCCGGTGCACGACCCCGAGCGCTACGGGGTGGTGGAGTTCGATGCGGCTGGCCGGGCCATCAGTCTGGAAGAAAAGCCGCGGCAGCCCAAGAGCCGGTATGCCGTGACGGGCCTGTATTTTTACGACGCCCAGGTGGTCGAACGCGCCAAAACGCTGCAGCCCAGCGCACGTGGTGAACTCGAGATCACCGACCTCAATCGGCTGTATCTGCAAGCCGGCGAGCTCGACGTGCAAGTGTTGGGCCGAGGGGATGCCTGGCTCGACACCGGCACGCACGACTCGCTCATCGAGGCCAGCCAGTTCATCCAGACTCTGGAAAAGCGCCAGGGCCTGAAGATCTGCTGTCCCGAGGAAATCGCCTGGCGCCAAGGCTGGATCGATGCCGAGCAGCTGGCCCGACTGGCCGAACCCTTGGCCAAGAGCGGCTACGGGCGGTACCTGCTGCAGCTCCTCACGGAAAAGGTGTTCTGATGAACGTCACGGCCACCCGCTTGCCCGAGGTGCTCGTCTTCGAGCCGCGTGTTTTCGGCGATGAACGCGGCTTCTTCCTCGAAAGCTTTCGGCAGTCCGTCTTCGACGAAGCCGTCGGCACCCATGTCGATTTCGTGCAGGACAACCATTCGCGCTCGCGCCGCGGCGTGCTGCGCGGACTGCACTACCAGCTCCACCCCAATGCCCAAGGCAAACTCGTGCGCGTCACGCACGGCCGGGTGTTCGACGTGGCGGTGGACCTGCGCCGATCCAGTCCACGCTTTGGCCAGTGGGTGGGGGTGGAGCTCAGCGGGGACAATCACCGGCAGTTGTGGATTCCTCCGGGCTTTGCCCATGGATTCCTGGTGCTCAGCGACAGCGCCGACTTTCTCTACAAGACCACGGCCTATTACGCACCGCAGGCCGAGCGCTGCATCCGCTGGGACGATCCGACCCTGGGCATCGATTGGCCCGATGCTGGCGTGCCGCCTCAGGTGTCGGCCAAAGACGCGCAGGGCGCCTGGCTGAGTCAGGCCGAAGTCTTCGCCTGAGCAAGCTGCGGGCCGGGAAGGTAAGCTCCCGCCCCATGTTGCGCATCATCACCACCAATCTCAATGGCATCCGCTCGGCGGCGAACAAGGGCTACTTCGACTGGCTGGGTCAGCAGCAGGCCGATATCGTCTGCCTGCAAGAAATCAAGGCCCACGAGGGCGACCTCACCGCAGTGATGCGAGCCCCGCATGGGATGCAGGGCTGGTTCCATTGTGCCCAGAAGAAGGGCTATTCCGGCGTGGGCCTGTACAGCCGCCACGTGCCCAGCGATGTGATCATCGGCTTCGGTTCGGCCGAGTTCGACCCCGAAGGCCGCTACGTCGAGGCCCGCTTCGACACGCCCTCGCGCAAGTTCTCCGTCATCAGTTGCTACTTTCCCAGCGGCTCCAGCTCGGACGAGCGCCAGCAGGCCAAGTACCGGTTCCTCGACGAGTTCTTTCCCCATCTGCAGCGCTTGCGGGCCGAGCGGGAGTTCGTGCTGTGCGGCGATGTGAACATCGCCCATCAAGAAATCGACCTCAAGAATTGGAAAAGCAACCAGAAGAACAGCGGTTTCCTGCCCGAGGAGCGGGCCTGGTTCACGCGCATGCTGGGCGAGATTGGCCTGGTCGATGTGTACCGCCGCCTCCATCCCGAGGCCACCGGCGAGGCCTACACTTGGTGGAGCAATCGGGGGCAGGCCTGGGCCAAGAACGTGGGCTGGCGTATCGACTACCACGTGGCCACTGCGGCGGTGGCTGAGACCGCTCGCGCCGCCAGTGTTTACAAGGCGCAACGCTTTTCCGACCATGCGCCGCTGACCATCGAGTACGACTTCACGATCTGAGCCGGGTCGACGGTGTGTGGCCCTTCAGATCGGGCGACACCGGCCGATGATCGTCATCTGTGTGATCCCTCATGGAGTCTGCTCGCATGAACAAGCATCTGATCGCAGGTGTGAGCGCGGCCTGCCTCGTGGCCGGCGCCCACGCCGGCGAACTCTACGGGAACATCGGTCTGCCAGGCGTGATGATCGGCTACGCCCAGCCGCTCAATGCCCACTTTGGCTTGCGTGCCGACGTGGCCAGCCTGGGCACGATCGATGCCGACGGCACCGAAGAAGGCATCGACTACGAGGGCAAAGCCCGCGCCCATCGTGTTGGCGTGTTCGGGGACTGGTTCGTCTTCGGCGGAGGGTTTCGGCTGACCGGCGGCATCACCTTCAACGACATGCGCATCGATCTGACCGGTCGCGGCAATGGTGGCACCATCGAGATCGGCAACACCACCTATGTCACGGCGCCGGGCGACCGCTTCGATGTGCGCATCAAGTTCCCGCGCGTCACGCCCTATTTGGGCATCGGCTACGGCCATCAGCCCGCTGCAGCGGGTTGGGGCTTCGTCTTCGACCTGGGCGCCTCGATCGGCAAGGCCAAAGTCAGCGCCTCGACCAATATCGCGGGTGTGACGCAGGACGACATCGACCGCGAGCTCCAAGAGCTGCGCGACGGCGTGGGCAAGGTGCGCGCCATTCCGCAATTGAGTGTCGGGGTCAACTACCGCTTCTGAGCGCACCATCGGTGCATCATCCACGCAATGAGGGGGGGCTGGCGCGCTCCCGTCGGGGCGTCGGTGGGGAATAATGGGCGTCTTGCCGCCATGGATGTCGTGAATCTTCCCCGCCGAGCCGCTGCTCCCAGTTTCTCCGCGGCCGAGTTCCGCCAAGCGCTCGGCAGCTTTGCCACGGGGGTGACCATCGTCACGGCCCGATCGCCCGAGGGACGGCTGATCGGCCTGACCGCCAACTCTTTCAATTCGGTCTCGCTCGATCCGCCGCTGGTGCTGTGGAGTCTGTCGCGCCTGGCCGGATCGATGCCGGCTTTCGAGCGTGGCTCTCACTACGCCATCCACATCCTGGCGGCCGACCAGAGGGCCCTGGCCGAGCGCTTCGCCACCAAGGGCATCGATCGTTTCGCCGGATTGTCCTGGCGGGAAGGCGCCGGCGGCGCCCCTTTGCTCGAAGGCGTGGCTGCGTTGTTCGAGTGTTTCAACCGCAGCCGCTACGAGGAGGGCGACCATGTCATCTTCGTCGGCGAGGTCGAGCGCTGCCAGCGCCGCCCCGAAGCCGCACCGCTGATCTTTCACGGCGGACGCTATTTCACCGAGCTGCCGCTGTGAGCCTGCGCTGAACCCGTCGCCGCGATGGGCACAGGCCCGGCGGGCCAGACCGCGCGGCGCACTGGCTCACCAATGGCGCACGGGGCCGGTGTCGATGTGCACGAAATTCGAGCGCTCGTAATAGCCGACGCCGCCGGCCCGCAGGGACAGGGCCGCCTCGCGCAAATGCGGCAGCGCCACGTCGCCCAAGCGGATGTCGATCGCCTGCCCTCGCAGGTGCAGGCTGGTGCGGGCCACGCCGCTGTGAGGACTGCGGCTGCGCAGCATGTCGTTCGTCTTGGGAGATCGATAGGCGGAGATGACCTCGAAGGGCCGGCGGCTGCCGGTGGCTTCGTGCAGCCGATGCAGCACATCGAACAAGGCCGGGTCGATCGGGGCCACCTCATCGGTGCGAAAGTCGCGCAGCAGGTGGTTGAGGGCTTGCAGCGCCTCGGGCACGTACTGCCCCGCGTCGAAGTACGCGACCTTCAAGCGCTCGCCGGTGTGAAGATGCACAAACTCCAGCCTGCGAACGTCTGCAGTGTCGGGCCCCTGGCCAGGATGGAATGACCCCCAGACTTGCTTTGCTCGTGTCCCCCCGAGGGGGTGGTCAGTTCCTTCGGGCGGCCGTGCGGCACTGACATGGGCCCACGCCGGCAGGGCCAGCGCCACTGGCGCTGCCGCCATGCCACACAACAGCCGCCGGCGCATGCCCTGCGCCGGCGCAAAAGGAGATGGCGCCCGCGTGATCGCGGACGAATGACGGCCGTCCTTCATGGTGCCTACTCGCTGGCCAGACAATGCCGGGCCGATCCAAGAGGCCGTGTCGCCTCCAGGTCCGCCGGCCGTTGCGAGCCCGTGGCTGGGCTCGAGCAGGCGCCATGGTAACAGTCACCCCTCGGCTGCGGCGTGGGGCACGGACCACCGATCGCCGGCGATCGTGAATTTGCCGCGCCCTGAGGCTATCGACGAGGCCGAGGGCGGTGGTTCAAGGCCGCACCAGTTCCATGCCAGTGGCCACCACCCGCATGCGCCCATCGGCGCGCATGTCCACGAGCTCGCCACTGTCCAAATGCAGTTCGGCCACTCCCGTGGGCTCCCAGTGGTCCAAGCCATCGGCCAGCGAGGGGTCGCGCACCAGTTGCTCGAAGGCCTTGACCTTGTAGAGGCGCCCATCGGTCCCCTGGGCCGTGAAGCTGTCCAGCAGATGCAGTTTGCGATCCATATCCACCTCCTGCATGAGCGAGGGGGGCGGCCGAAAGGGTCGCCCGCCGGTCCATTGTCTCGCGTGGCCGTGGCCGCGCAAGCCCCCACCCGCACAGGACCCCAGGATGGGACCCCTGACACCCCCCCCCCAGCCTTGGGGTTGGCGAGGGAAGCGCTGGTCAAGTTTCCGCACGACAGCGACGCAGGTCGTGTGGGCATCAACTGCACGATTTTGTTGGCCGTGGTTGCCCCTGCGGGCCCGCTAGCAGGCCCGGCTTGTGGGCCGCCTGGCCCGCACATGGGCGCAAAATCGGCTTCCGCCTGACGGGGATTTGGCGACTTGACCTGAGTCAAGCCGTGCTGGCACCACCTTGCCTAGAGTGGCGTCATGAGACACCGCCCCTGGACCTTGGCCACCAAGCTCGTGCTGTTGTGCACGGGCTTCCTGCTGGCTGCGCTCACGTCCATTGGCCTGACGCTGTGGATCACCTGGCAGATCGAAGGAGGGGCCGCGGCCGTCAACGAGGCGGGGCGGCTGCGCATGAAGAGCTACCAGCTGGCGCTGGAGGTCGAGCGCCGGGTGCCGGCCGCCCAGATCGAGGATCGGCTGCAGCGCTTCGACGAGGGACTGGCGCTGCTGCGCGCCGGCGATCCTTCCCGCCCGCTGTTTGTACCCTGGAGCCAGGCCACGCGCGAGAGTTTCGAATCCGTGCAGAGCCAGTGGACGCTCCTGCGGGAGTACTGGCGAACCGGAGGGCAGCTCCCTGGCCGCACCACGGACGTGGATCGCTTCGTGGCTGCCATCGATGGCTTCGTGGCGGGTATCGAATACCAGCTCTCGCTGTGGACCGCCATCTTGCATGCCGTGCAGCTGGGCATTCTGGCGCTGGCGCTGATGGTGGGTATTGCGATGATGTATGCGGGATACCTCCTGGTGCTCAATCCCGTGAACCGCCTGCAGCAGGGCCTGAAGCGGGTGCAGGCCCAGGATTTCGCCGTGCGTGTGGAGGAGCGATCCAGTGCCGAGTTCGACCAACTGGCGCAGGGCTTCAACCGCATGGCCGAGACGCTGCAGGCCTTGTATGCCAATCTCGAGAACAAGGTGGCCGAAAAGACCGCGCGGCTACAGCAGCAGCGTGAGCGTCTGGCTGCGCTGTACGAAACCAGCGCCATGATGGCCGAGGCCACCAGCTTGGATGAACTCGCGCGGCAGTTTGCCCAACAGGTGCGACGCATCGCGCGGGCCGATGCGGTGGCTGTGCGCTGGTCTGACGAGGCCAACCAGCGCTACCTGCTGTTGGCAGGTGACTGCCTGCCTCATTTCATGACGGAACAGGAGCAGTGCGTTCAGACCGGGAGCTGCCATTGTGGCCAGGCCCTAGAAGGCGCGGCCACGCGCATCATTCCCATCAAGGTACGCCCGGCCAACGTGGCGCAGCCTGTGCTTGAACACTGCGCCCAGGCCGGGTACCAGACCCTGGTGTCGGTGCCCGTGCGCCTGCAGCACCGCCTGCTGGGCGAAGTGGACATCTTCTTCCGGGAGGAGACGACCCTGGGTGACGATGAACGATCCTTGCTGGAAGCCCTCGCAGCCCATCTGGCCGGTGCGATGGAGGGCCTGCGGGCCGAGGCGCTGGGTAAGGAAGCAGCCGTGGCTCAGGAGCGCAGCCTGCTCGCGCAGGAACTGCATGACTCCATCGCCCAGTCGCTGGCGTTTCTGAAGATTCAGGTCCAGCTGCTGCGAGATGCCATGCGGCGCGGTGACGAGCCGGGTGTCGAGCGGGTGCTCTGCGAGCTCGATGCCGGTGTGCGTGAGAGCTATAACGACGTGCGTGAGTTGCTGCTGCACTTTCGCACGCGGGCCAATGGCGAGAGCATCGAACCCGCCTTGCGTACCACCTTGCAGAAGTTCGAACACCAAAGCGGCCTGCGCGCTCACCTGGCGATGCACGGCCATGGCTTGCCCCTAGATGCCGATGTGCAGATCCAGGTGCTGCACGTGGTGCAGGAAGCCTTGTCGAATGTGCGCAAGCATGCGCACGCCCGTGAAGTATGGGTGGACGTGGAGCAGGCTCCGGTCTGGCGCTTCACGGTGCGTGACGATGGGGTGGGATTCGACACCGATGGGCAGCGACCGGACGAGACCCATGTCGGCCTGCGCATCATGCGCGAACGTGCCGCTCGCATCGGGGCCACCGTGACGGTGCAGGCTGAGCCTGGGAAGGGTACCTGCGTGACCCTGACGCTGCCGCCGTCCTCGCCACAACCCCTGGCGGCCTGATGCGCTCGTGACCCATGTCCAAGACCCCGTCTCTCATCCGCCTGCTGGTTGTCGATGACCACGTGCTGTTTCGTCGCGGGCTGGTGGCATTGCTCGCTCAGGAAGACCATTTAGAAGTCGTGGGCGAGGCCGGCGATGCCGGCGAGGCCCAGCGCCGAGCACGTGAACTCCAGCCTGATGTCATCTTGCTCGACAACCACCTGCCTGGCGTGAAGGGTGTGGATGCCCTGGCCGGACTGCGGGAGGTGGCTCCCAGGGCGCAGGTGCTGATGCTCACCGTGAGCGAAGACGAGCAGGTCCTGTCGGCTGCGTTGAAAGCCGGGGCCCGGGGCTACGTGCTCAAGACCATCGATGGGCCCGACCTGGTGCGCGCCATCGAGCGTACGGTAGCCGGGGAGTCGGTGGTCAGCCCCGAACTCACGTCCAAGCTCGTGGCCGCATTCCAGGCGCTGCATGCCGCGCCCGCGACTGCCGCGACCGCGGCCGAAGTGCCGCCCGAGCCGCTGGACAGTCTTTCGTCGCGCGAGCGAGAGATCCTCGGCCTCATCGCGCGAGGCGCCAGCAACAAGGAGATCGCCCGGGAACTGGGCATTGCCGAGACCACGGTCAAGATCCACGTGCAGCACATCCTGCGCAAGCTGGGCCTGAGCTCACGCGTTCAGGCAGCCGTGTACGCCAGCGAGCGCCAGCGCGCTTGATGGGGGTGAACCCGGGCGCTGGCCGAAACGCTGCACAGCGGCGACGATGGAGCCGATGCAAGCACCGTCGACCGACCGCGACGAACGCGTGCCCGCCGCAGTGGGCGGCCAGGAGCTGACCTTGCCCCCGAATACCGGATCCTTTGCTGAGGGGTTGAATACGCGCAAGGACGACGGAAGTGACGAAGTCAACAAGGACACAGCGCATGCTGCAGTTCAACCTTGAAGCGGTGCGGCTGGAACGATTTCAGCGATGGGATCCGGCAAACGCTGGCACGGTCATTCCTGCTGCGTGCGCTGACATACACGGACAATAGTTCGGAAGAACTATGGGGGCCTGACAACCCTCGTTCTTCGGGACGGTCCAGGATGACTTGCAGGAGGATAGGCAAGGCCCGGCCCGCTTTCTACAGTGCCTGCCATGGAGAAAAGCAAGGAGTGATCCCCATGGCGGCCCCCCAAGCAGGATCGGCAACGATTCCCCCCGTCTCGTCCAAGGCCTGGTCGGTGCTGATCGTCAGCACGCTGGCCTTCACCGTGTGCTTCATGGTGTGGATGATGTTCGGCGTCATCGGCATCCCGCTGAAAAAGGCGCTGGACCTCAACGCCACGCAGTTCGGCTTGCTGATGGCCACGCCGGTGCTCACCGGCTCGCTGGTGCGCGTGCCGCTGGGGATCTGGACCGACCGCTACGGTGGCCGCATCGTGATGACGCTGCTGATGGCCGCCACCGTGCCGGCCATCTGGCTGATGGCCCATGCCACGCAGTTCTGGCACTTCCTCGTCATCGGCTTGTTCGTCGGCCTGGCCGGCGGCTCGTTCTCGGTGGGCACACCCTACGTGGCGCGCTGGTTCCCCAAGCAGCGCCAGGGCTTTGCGATGGGCGTGTACGGCGCCGGCAACTCCGGAGCGGCGGTCAACAAGTTCGTCGCGCCGGCGATCCTGGTGGCTTTCGGCTGGACCATGGTGCCACAGGTGTACGCGGCCATCATGCTCGCCACGGTGGTGCTGTTCTGGATGTTCAGCCACAGCGACCCCAGCCACTTGGCGCCCAGCAACGTCAAGTTCACCGACCAACTCAAGGCGCTGAAAGACCTTCGCGTGTTGAAGTACTGCCAGTACTACAGCATCGTGTTCGGCGGTTACGTGGCGCTGAGCCTGTGGATGGTGCAGTACTACGTGGGTGAATATGGTCTGGATATCCGTGTGGCGGCGCTGCTGGCAGCCTGCTTCTCTTTGCCCGGGGGTGTGCTGCGTGCGATTGGTGGCTGGCTGAGCGACAAGTACGGCGCCCACAGCGTCACCTGGTGGGTGATGTGGGTCAGCTGGATCTGCCTGTTCCTGCTGAGCTATCCGCAGACCGAGTTCACGGTCCTCACGGTGGACGGTGCGCGCAGCTTCAAGATCGGTCTGAATGTGTACGCCTTCACCGTATTGATGTTCATCCTGGGCATCGTCTGGGCCTTTGGCAAGGCCAGCGTCTTCAAGTACATCAGCGACGAGTACCCACAGAACATCGGCACGATCTCGGGCATCGTGGGCTTGGCCGGGGGCCTGGGCGGCTTCATCCTGCCCATCATGTTCGGCGCGTTGCTCGACCTCACCGGCATCCGCTCCAGCGCCTTCATGCTGCTGTATGGCGTGGTGTGGGTGTCCCTCATCTGGATGTACTTCACCGAGGTGCGTCGCCGCGAGGTGTTGGGTGCCAACACCGGTGGCCTGGCCCCCCGCAGCTGATTGATTGACCGACTCCCTCAATGGAGGCTGAATTGGCTTCTCCTCATGTGATCGAACACTGGAACCCAGAGGACCAGACGTTCTGGAACCAGACAGGCGCCGCGATCGCGAGCCGCAACCTTTGGATCTCCATCCCAGCCCTCACCCTGGCATTTGCCGTGTGGATGGTGTGGTCGGTGGTGGTGGTCAACCTGCCCGCTGTGGGCTTCAAGTTCAGCACCAACCAACTCTTCTGGCTGGCAGCGCTGCCTGCACTGTGTGGTGCCACACTGCGCATCTTCTACTCGTTTGCGGTGCCCATCTTCGGCGGGCGGCGCTGGACAGCGATTTCCACCGCCAGCCTGCTGCTGCCGGCCCTGGGCATTGGCTTTGCGGTGCAGAACCCGACCACACCTTACGAGGTGTTCGTGGTGCTGGCTCTTCTGTGCGGGCTGGGCGGCGGCAACTTTGCCTCCAGCATGAGCAACATCAGCTTCTTCTACCCGAAGTCGCAGAAGGGCTACGCCCTGGGCATGAATGCCGGCCTGGGCAACCTGGGAGTGTCGCTGGTGCAGTTCGTCGTGCCCCTGGTGATCACTGCCGGGGTGTTCGGCCCCTTGGGGGGCGAACCGGCGATGGTCACGCGCGGTGGTCAGCAGGTGCCGATGTGGTTGCAAAACGCCGGCTTCATCTGGGTGCCATTCATCGTGGCTTCGGCGCTTGCGGCCTGGTTCGGCATGAACGACCTCAAGGACGCCAAGGCGTCTTTCGCCGATCAGGCGGTCATCTTCAAGCGCAAGCACAACTGGCTGATGTGCTGGCTGTATGTGGGCACTTTTGGCAGCTTCATCGGCTACTCGGCAGGCTTCCCATTGCTCATCAAGAGCCAGTTTCCCGAGGTCAATGCCCTGTCCTATGCCTGGCTGGGTCCTCTGGTGGGTGCGCTCATCCGCCCGGTCGGCGGTTGGTTGGCCGACAAGCTCGGCGGCGCGCGTGTGACGTTCTGGACATTTGTCGTGATGGGGCTGGGCGTGGCCGCGGTGCTGCAGTTCCTGCCCGCGGAGGGGCGCGCTGGCAACTTCAACGCCTTCCTGATTGCCTTCCTCGTGCTGTTCGCGGCATCCGGCGTGGGTAACGGCTCGACCTTCCGGATGATCCCCATCATCTTCCTGACCGAGCGCCTGCGTGCGGCCGGTTCAGGGGCCGCGGCCCAGGAACAGGCGCAGCGTGACGCCAACAAGGAGGCCGCTGCGGTGCTGGGCTTTAGCTCGGCCGTGGGGGCTTATGGTGGATTCTTCATTCCCAAGGGGTACGGCACCTCCATCGCTCTGACGGGCGGACCTGAAGCCGCGCTGTACGTCTTCATCGCTTTCTACGTCACCTGCGTGGCCATCACCTGGTGGTACTACAGCCGCAAGAACGCGCCCATGCCCTGCTGATCGACCGAACAGAACAAGGAGCCCCCGATGAGCCACTTTCTGGACCGACTGACCTACTTCAAACTGCCCAAGGAAAAATTCTCCGACGGCCATGGCGTGACCACCGGTGAAGACCGTACCTGGGAGGATGCCTACCGCGGACGTTGGGCCCATGACAAGATCGTGCGTTCTACCCACGGCACCAACTGCACCGGCTCGTGCTCGTGGAAGATCTATGTCAAGGGCGGCATCGTCACCTGGGAAACCCAGCAGACTGACTACCCGCGCACGCGGCCCGATCTGCCCAACCACGAGCCGCGCGGCTGTGCCCGGGGGGCCAGCTATTCCTGGTACCTCTACAGCGCCAACCGGGTGAAGTACCCCATGGTGAGGGGACGATTGCTCAAGCACTGGCGCGCGGCCAAGGCGGTGGCCAAAAGTCCCGTGGACGCCTGGGCCAGTCTTATGGAGAACGATGCCCAACGCCGCGACTACCAACAGCAGCGCGGTCTTGGGGGCTTCGTGCGTTCTACCTGGGACGAGGTCAACGAGATCATCGCGGCAGCCAATGTCTACACGATCAAGAAGTACGGTCCGGACCGTGTCATCGGCTTTTCCCCGATCCCGGCGATGTCGATGATCTCGTATGCCGCCGGCAGCCGCTACCTCTCGCTGATCGGCGGCGTTTGCATGAGCTTCTATGACTGGTACTGCGACCTGCCTCCGTCCAGTCCCCAGACCTGGGGAGAGCAGACCGATGTGCCGGAGAGCGCCGACTGGTACAACTCCAGCTTCCTGATCGCCTGGGGTTCCAACGTGCCCCAGACGCGCACCCCCGATGCGCACTTCTTCACCGAGGTGCGCTACAAGGGCGCCAAGGTCGTGGCCATCACGCCGGACTATGCCGAGGTCTCCAAACTGGCAGACCTGTGGTTGCACCCCAAGCAGGGCACGGATGCCGCGCTGGCCATGGCCATGGGGCATGTGATCCTGAAAGAGTTCTACTTCGACAGGCGATCGAGCTACTTCGACGACTACGCGCGCCGCTATACCGACCTGCCGATGCTGGTGCAGCTCAAGGAGCACACCCTGCCCGACGGCAGCAAAACGCTGGTGCCCGACCGCTATGTGCGTGCCAGCGACTTCAACGGCAAGCTCGGACAGACCAACCACCCCGAATGGAAGACGGTGGCCTTCGACGAGATGGGCAAGGTGGTGCTGCCACATGGCTCCATCGGTTTCCGCTGGGGACCTGAAGGCCGGCCGGACGCCGGACGATGGAACCTCGAGAACAAGGAGGCTCGCCACGGCCGCGAAGTGAAGCTCAAGCTGTCGGTGCTGGAAGAAGGCGCACAGGCCCATGAAGTGGTGGACGTGGCGTTTCCCTACTTTGGGGGTATCGATACCCCGCACTTCACCGCCAACAAAGCCGCGGGCGACGTGATGCGCCGCAAAGTGCCGGCCGTGCGCATCACCCTGGGCAAGGCGGGAGAACCGCGCGAGGTCCTGGTGGCCACGGTGTTCGACCTGCTGGCGGCGAACTACGGCGTCTCGCGCGGCCTGCCGGGCGAGGATGGCGCCCCCACGCTCGGCGCTGCCTCGCTGCCCCCCGAGGGGGCTGGTGCAGCCTTGGGGCGGCCCGGCGGCTGCACCCCGGCCGCGCGTTCGTACGACGACAACGTGCCCTACACCCCGGCCTGGCAGGAGAAGATCACCGGGGTCAAGCGTGACTTGGTGATCGCCGTGGCGCGCCAGTTTGCCGACAACGCCGACAAGACGCATGGCAAGTCGATGGTGATCATTGGCGCGGCGATGAACCACTGGTACCACAGTGACATGAACTACCGCGGCATCATCAACATGCTGATGCTGTGCGGGTGCGTGGGCCAGAGCGGAGGCGGATGGGCGCACTACGTCGGTCAGGAGAAGCTGCGCCCGCAAACCGGCTGGACGGCCCTGGCCTTTGCGCTGGACTGGATTCGCCCGCCACGCCAGCAGAACTCCACCAGCTTCTTCTATGCGCATACCGACCAGTGGCGCTACGAGAAGCTGGGGGTGGAAGAGGTGCTTTCACCACTGGCCGACAAAGCCCAGTTCCAGGGTAGCCTGATCGACTTCAACGTGCGTGCCGAGCGCATGGGCTGGCTGCCCAGCGCACCGCAACTGCAAACCAACCCATTGCAGGTGGTGCGGGATGCCCAGGCCGCGGGCCAGGACACCAAGGACTATGTGGTGGACTCGCTCAAGAGCGGTGCGCTCAAGATGAGCTGCGAGGATCCGGATCACCCCAACAACTGGCCGCGCAACCTCTTCGTGTGGCGATCCAACCTGCTGGGCTCCTCCGGCAAGGGCCACGAATACTTCCTCAAGCACCTTTTGGGCACCGCCCATGGTGTGCAGGGCAAGGACCTGGGGCCCGACGATGCCAAGCCGAAGGAAGTGGCTTGGCACGCGCAGGCACCCGAAGGCAAGCTGGACTTGTTGGTCACGCTCGACTTCCGCATGAGCACGACCTGCCTCTACTCTGACATCGTGCTGCCCACGGCCACCTGGTACGAAAAGAACGACCTCAACACCAGCGACATGCATCCCTTCATCCACCCGCTGTCTGCAGCGGTGGACCCGGCCTGGCAGGCCCGCTCCGACTGGGAGATCTACAAGGGTATTGCAAAGAAGTTCAGCGAGGTCTGCGTGGGCCACCTGGGGGTGGAGAAGGAAGTGGTGCTCACACCGCTGATGCATGACACGCCGGCCGAGCTGGCCCAACCCTTCGATGTGCAGGAATGGAAGAAGGGTCAGTGTGATCTGATCCCGGGCAAGACCGCGCCGCAGATCATGGTCGTCGAGCGCGACTACCCCAACACCTACAAGCGTTTCACGGCCCTGGGGCCGCTGATGGAGAAGTTGGGCAACGGCGGCAAGGGCATCGCCTGGAACACGGCCGAGGAAGTGCGGCAACTGGCCGAACTGAACGGCAAGGTGCATGAAGAAGGTGTGACGCGAGGCATGCCGAAGATCGAGACCGACATCGATGCCACCGAGGTGGTGATGATGCTCGCACCCGAGACCAACGGCCATGTCGCCGTGAAGGCCTGGGAGGCCCTGTCCAAGATCACAGGCCGCGAACATGCCCACCTGGCGCTGCACCGAGAGGACGAGAAGATCCGCTTCCGCGACATCCAGGCCCAGCCGCGCAAGATCATCAGCTCGCCCACGTGGTCGGGCCTGGAGAGCGAGAAGGTCAGCTACAACGCCGGCTACACCAACGTGCACGAACTGATTCCCTGGCGCACGCTCACCGGCCGGCAGCAGTTCTACCAGGACCACCCCTGGATGATCGCCTTTGGCGAAGGCTTTTCAAGCTACCGACCGCCGGTGAACCTGAAAACGGTGGACGAGGTGATGAACCGCAAGCCCAACGGCCACCCGGAGATCACGCTCAACTTCATCACGCCGCACCAGAAGTGGGGCATCCACTCCACCTACAGCGACAACCTGATGATGCTCACGCTCAACCGGGGCGGACCGGTGATCTGGCTGAGCGAGGATGACGCCAAGCGCGCCGGCATCGTCGACAACGATTGGGTCGAACTCTTCAACGCCAACGGTGCGATCGCGGCGCGCGCGGTGGTGAGCCAGCGCGTCAACCCGGGCATGGTGATGATGTATCACGCCCAGGAAAAGACCATCAACACCCCGGGCAGCGAGATCACGGGCCAGCGGGGCGGCATCCACAACTCGGTGACACGCATCGTCACCAAGCCCACGCACATGATCGGCGGGTATGCACAGCAGAGCTACGGTTTCAACTACTACGGGACGATTGGCACCAACCGTGACGAGTTCGTGGTAGTGCGCAAGATGAAGCGCATCGACTGGCTCGACGACGAGACCCCGGCGACCGCCGACTGAGAAGAAGGAGATACCTGCGATGAAAGTCCGCGCACAGATCGGCATGGTCCTCAACCTGGACAAGTGCATCGGTTGCCATACCTGTTCCGTCACCTGCAAGAACGTCTGGACGAACCGACCGGGCATGGAGTACGCCTGGTTCAACAACGTCGAGACCAAACCCGGCATCGGCTACCCCAAGGAGTGGGAAAACCAGGACAAGTGGCATGGCGGCTGGGTCCGCAAGAGCAACGGCAGCATCGAGCCGCGCCAGGGTGGCAAGTGGAAGCTGCTCATGCGCATCTTCGCCAACCCCCACCTGCCAGAGATCGACGACTACTACGAGCCCTTTACCTTCGACTACGACCACCTGCAGTCGGCGCCGGAATCGAAGGCGGCGCCCGTGGCGCGTCCGCGCAGCCTCATCACGGGCCAACGCATGGAGAAGATCGAATGGGGCCCGAACTGGGAAGAGATCCTCGGCGGCGAATTCGCCAAGCGCTCGAAGGACAAAAACTTCGACGAGGTGCAGAAGGACATCTACGGCCAGTTCGAGAACACCTTCATGATGTACCTGCCGCGCCTGTGCGAGCATTGTCTCAACCCGGCGTGCGTGGCCTCCTGCCCCTCGGGCTCGATCTACAAGCGCGAGGAGGACGGCATCGTCCTGATCGACCAGGACAAGTGTCGCGGCTGGCGCATGTGCGTCTCGGGCTGCCCCTACAAGAAGATCTACTACAACTGGCAGACCGGCAAGGCCGAGAAGTGCATCTTCTGCTACCCCCGCATCGAGGCCGGCCAGCCCACGGTGTGCTCCGAAACCTGCGTGGGCCGCATCCGCTACCTGGGGGTGCTGCTGTATGACGCCGATCGCATCGAGCAGGCCGCCAGCGTCGAGCACGACCGCGACCTCTACCAGGCCCAGCTCGACATCTTCCTCGATCCCAACGACCCCAAGGTGATCGAGCAGGCCCGCGCCGACGGCATTCCCGAGGCCTGGCTGGAGGCCGCACGCAACAGCCCCGTCTACAAGATGGCCGTGGACTGGAAGGTGGCCCTGCCTCTGCACCCCGAGTACCGCACCCTGCCGATGGTGTGGTACGTGCCGCCCTTGTCACCGATCGCGGCCGCGGCCAACGCGGGCGACATCGGTATCAACGGCGAGATCCCCGACGTCAACCAGCTGCGCATTCCCGTGCGCTACCTCGCCAACCTGCTGACCGCCGGTGAGACAGCACCCGTGGTGCGTGCGCTGGAACGCATGCTGGCCATGCGCGCCTACCAGCGCGAGAAGCATGTGCAAGGGCGCATCAACACGACCGCGCTGCAGCAGGTGGGCATCGACCAGGCCACGGCCGAAGACATGTACCACGTGATGGCGATCGCCAACTACGAAGACCGCTTCGTCATTCCGACCACGCACCGCGAGTACGCCGAAAACGCCTTCGACCTGCGTGGCGGCTGCGGCTTCTCCTTTGGCAACGGTTGCTCCGATGGCGTTACCGAGGCCAGCCTTTTCGGCGGCAAGAAGAAGCGCACCATCCCCATCAAGGCCACCCTCTGAGCGCAGGAGACCCACGATGAAACGCTTTCCTTCCCGAAGCTGCCGTGCAGTGGCCTGTCTGCTGGGCTATCCGGACCACACGCTGCGCACTGGCCTCGACGAGATCGAGGCAGTGATCACCGAGGAGTCCGCACTCAGCAAAGAAGTCCGTGCCGGCCTGCAGGCCCTGATCCGGCAATTGCGCTGCGGCGACGCCTTCGAGGTCGAGGCCCGGTACGTGGACACCTTCGACCGGGGCCGCGCGACCTCGCTGCACTTGTTCGAGCACGTGCACGGAGACTCGCGAGACCGTGGCCCGGCGATGGTGGACTTGCTGCAGACCTACGAGCAGGCTGGCCTCTACCTGGTCCCTGGCGAACTGCCCGATTACCTGCCCGTGATCCTGGAATTCGCCGCCATGCAGGAGGCGGCGGTGGCGCGGGATTTCCTCGGCGAGATGGCGCACATCCTGAACGCCTTGCACAGCGCACTCGTGCAGCGGAAAAGCCCCTACGCGGCGGCGATTGCTGCGGTGTTGGAGATGGCGGGCGAGCCGGTCCAGCAGGTGGCCCTGCCGCCCGAAGAAGACCTGGACGACGCCTGGGCCGAGCCCCCAGCCTTTGATGGTTGCGCCACCCAGGGCCAGAACCGTCCGGGCCAGCCCCAGCCCATTCACATCGTTCGCAAGCCGGCACCTTCTCAAGGAGCACGTGCATGAAAGCCACCCTCGACTTCTTCGCCTTCGGCATTTACCCTTACATCTGCCTGGGAGTGTTCTTCGTCGGCAGCTTGCTGCGATTCGACCGCGACCAGTACACCTGGAAGAGCGATTCTTCACAACTGCTGCGCGCTGGCCAGTTGCGCTGGGGCAGTAACCTTTTCCACGCTGGGGTGCTCTTCCTCTTCTTCGGCCACTTCGTGGGCATGCTCACGCCGCACTTCCTGTACGAGCCCTTCATGAGTGCGGGTACCAAGCAGGTGCTGGCGATGACCGCGGGCGGCATCGCCGGCGTGCTGGCCCTCATCGGCGTGAGCCTGCTGCTGCACCGCCGCCTGTCGGACCCGCGCATTCGCGCCACGTCCAAGATCAGTGACATCGTGCTGTTGTGGCTGCTGTGGGTGCAGCTCGTGCTCGGCCTGGCCACCGTGCCGCTGTCGGCCCAGCACCTGGACGGCAGCGTGATGCTGGTGCTGGCCGAGTGGGCCCAGCGCATCGTCACTTTCCGTCCCGGCGCTGCCGAGCTGATGGCTGACATCTCCTGGGTCTTCCGGGCCCACATGCTGCTGGGCATGACGATGTTCTTGATTTTCCCGTTCACCCGCCTGGTGCATGTGTGGAGCGGTTTCGGCGCCATCGCCTACCTGCTGCGGCCTTACCAGGTAGTGCGCTCGCGCCGTCTGAACCTGCCGGCCGAACACCATACCCCGGCACGCCGCCCCTTGGCCTGAAGGAGACGATGCAATGACCACCGACACCTTGGGCCTCATGGCCCGCGTCAACGGCCGGCCGCTCCATGCCCCCGGCGAGGCGCTGCCGCCCGATGTGCTGCGCCAACGGGCCTGCACCGAGCTGCTGCGGCAGGCCGCGCAGGCTGCCGGCTTGCTCGACGCTGCTGACGAACCGGGCACCGACGGCGTGATCAGCGAAGCGGCCAGCGCGGCGATCGAGGCCCTACTCGAACGCGAGCTGGCGCTGCCCGAACCCTCGGAGGAAGCGCTGCGGCGCCACTATGAGGCCCACGCCGCCCAGTACCGTGAAGGCGAGCGGGTGCGCGCCCGCCACATCCTGTTCGCCGTGACGCCCGGCGTGGACGTGAAGGCCCTGCGCCTAAAGGCCGAGAGCGTGCTGCTGGAGCTGCGCTGCCATGACGAAGGTCAGACCGAGGCCGATCGGGATCGGCGCTTTGCCCAGGCGGCGCAGGAATGGTCGAACTGCCCCAGCAGTGTGCAAGGCGGCGTGATCGGTGACGACGAGGGGTGGCTGCGCGCGGCCGACTGCGCCCCCGAGTTCGCCCGCGAGATCTTCGGGCACACCGAGGTGGGTGTGCTGCCCCGCCTGGTGCACAGCCGCTTCGGCCTGCATGTGGTGGAGGTGCTGCAGCGCCAGGTCGGCCGCCCCCAGCCTTTCGAGAGGGTGCGCGGCGCCGTGCGCCTGGCATTGCAGCAGCAGGCCTACGTGACCGCGCTGCGCCAGTACCTGCGTCTGCTGGCGGGTCAGGCCGAACTCGTCGGGGTGGTGCTCGACGCCGCCGAAACGCCCCTGGTGCAGTAGGGAGCAGGGGAGTGCGGCCATGCCCGACGAGCTGATCGCCCGCCTGCGTCGTTTCCACGACGACTACTTCCCTCGGCATCAGGCGCGGTTTCGCGACTTGGTGGACCAGGGGCAGCATCCCACCACGCTGTTCATCGGCTGCTCGGACTCCCGGCTCGTGCCTTACTTGCTCACCGGGGCAGGACCGGGCGAGCTGTTCATCGTGCGCAACGTGGGCGCGCTGGTACCGCCGTACGACGGCAGCCATGGACACCATGGCACGACCGCAGCCATCGAATTTGCCGTGCTCAATCTGCATGTGTCGCGCATCGTGGTGTGCGGCCACAGCCATTGCGGCGCCATGAAGGCCTTGTACGAGGAGATCTCGCCCGAAGCCCCCAACCTGGCCCGCTGGCTCGACCTGGCCCGTGAGGCGGCCCTGCCGGTGCAGCCCAGCCCCGAAGCCCTGCGCCGCACCGAGCAGCGTGCCGTGGTGCTGCAACTCGAGCGCCTGATGGACTATCCGATGGTGCGTTCACGGGTCGAGTCCGGAAAGATCACGCTGCATGGATGGCACTACGTGATCGAGGACGGCGAGGTGCATGTGTTCGACGTGCGGGTTGGTGGCTTCGTGCCGGCCTCGCGGTCCGAGCACAGCGGTACCGGGCCGTACGTACCGGCCGAGCAGGACGTGTGCTTTAACGAGATCGACAGCCGACTGCACCCGTCCCGTTGACCGCGGGCTTGACGTGGAGCAAGCCGCGGCTGGGGTGCCCGGCATAGAGTGTTTCCGAGGGCCCAAGGCGGGCTCGGACGGAGGTTTCCTATGTTCGATCATTTGCTCGTACCCGTCGATGGCGGCGACCTCAGCGACAAGGCCATGCACGCCGGCCTGACCCTGGCCAGGCGCCTGGGGGCCCGTGTGACCGGCTTCATCGTCGAGCCCTTTGCCCCACCCCCCGCTAGCATTGGCGAAGGTTATGCTTACCAGCGCATCACCAAGACCCATGACGAATCGGTGCGTGCACATGCCGACGAAGTGCTCGGTCGCTTCGAGCGTCTTGCTGCCGAGGCGGGAGTGCCCTTCCAGCGCGTGAGTGTGCAGGCCAACAACGTCGAGGATGCCATCGTCGATGCTGCAGTCCAACACCAGTGCGATCTCATTGTGATGGTCACGCACGGCCGCGGTGTCTTCGGAGAGCTCCTGTGGGGCTCGCACACCAAGAACCTGATGTCGCGCACGAAACTGCCCGTGCTTGTGCTGCATTGACGATGTTCCATTGAGCAGGGTCAATACCCTGCCGGCAGGGGCCGCGTACCTTCACACCTCCATCAAGAGGTGCGTCCATGTCAGAAGTCTCGTCTTCCGTCGGACCCGCGTTGGCCGGCAGCGTGGCCGGCCTGCTGGCACGTGCGATGGCCGGTTCTGCAAGGACCACCAGAGCTGGCGGCCGCCCTGCGCGACGACGTGAAAATGGGTCTCGTCTTTCGAGGTGTGGTCCCTGCCTTTTGGTGACCAGATCCGCAGCGTGCGCGGATCTGGTCGAGCGTCTGCTGACACCGTCAACTGCTGTGGCCTGAGACGAGGAGCCGGCATGCGTTTCACTCCCAATCAGTCTCTGATCGCAAGTCCCCATCCTTCACCGCTGGAACGCCAGCGTTCGCGTTGGCAATGGTCCTGGCTGCTGGCTTCCCCCCACCGTTTGGGCTTTTTTGCTGGTGCGGTGATGCTGTCGGTAAGCGCCGTGTGGTGGCTGCTCGTGCTGGCGGCGCGCTTGGGCCATGGGCCCGCGCTGCCGTGGGCCCTGTCGCCGAGCCTCGCCCATGCGCTGCTCATGGGCTTTGGCTTCATGCCACTCTTCTTCACGGGTTTTCTCTTCACCGCCGGACCGAAGTGGCTGGGCCTGCCGCCGGTGGCGGCACGGCGGATGCTGTCGCCGCTGTTGGCCAGCCTGAGTGGTTGGGCTGTCTTCCTGATGGGGGTGCACACACTGGCACCCTTGGCGGCGATTGGCCTGGGCGCCGTGGCCTGGGGCTGGACCGAGTTCACCTGGCAGTTTGCGGGCCTGGTGCGCGCAAGCCGCGTGCCCGACCGCGCGCACGCGAAGGTGGTACTGGGGGCCAGCATCATCGGCGTGGCGAGCCTGTGGGCCGCCGCGGCGGGATTGGCCATGGACGAACCTGGCTGGAGCCTGGCGGCCCTGGGGGTGGGCTTGTGGTGGTTCATCGCGCCGGTGTACGCGGCCGTGCTGCACCGCATGATTCCCTTCTTCACGGCGGCGGCCCTGCCGGTGCTCGATGCCTGGCGGCCAATGTGGCTACTGTGGGTCTGGCTGGCCGTGCTTGGTGCCCAGCCCTTGCTCGGGCCCTGGGCGCGTGCGTCCGACCTGGGCACGGCGTTTGCTGTGGGTTTCAACCTGTGCGCCGGGGCAGGCGCCTTGTGGCTGGCCGTGCGCTGGGGTCTGGTGCAAAGCCTGAAGGTGCGACTGCTGGCCATGCTGCACTTGGGCTTCGTCTGGCTGGGGGTGGCCCTGGTGCTACAGGCCCTGTCACAAGCCCTTTGGTGGGTGAGTGATCGCAGCCTGGATCTCAGCCTTGCGGCACTGCATGCCCTGACGCTCGGCTTCCTGGGCTCCATCCTCCTGGCCATGGCCACACGCGTGTCCTGTGGGCATGGCGGACGCACGCTGGCGGCCGACAACATCGCCTGGGGCCTGTTCTGGGGCCTGCAGGCTGCGGTGGTGCTGCGCCTGATCGGGGCCACCCACTGGAACGGTTCGACCGAGCTGGTGGGTGTGGCCGCGTTCGTGTGGGAGGTCGTGGCTGTGAGTTGGAGCCTGCGTTATGGCCGCTGGTATGGCCGTCCACGGGCCGACGGGCGGCCGGGCTGACAGGAGGGAAGTTCTCCCGAAGCGGGGACGGACTGCGCCGATTCGGGCTGGACCGCAAGCCCCGGCCTCGCCTGGACGCATGCCTTTGACAGCCGACAAACCCCCACGGTTCTGGGCTGCTTAAAGTCGGTCCATCTTCTGAACCGTTTGGCTTCGCGCAATGTCTGCTCCTGCCACCAAACCCCAGCTCGTCTGCCCGGCCGGCTCGTTGAGGGCCCTCACGCTCGCCGTCGATGCCGGCGCCGATGCCGTCTACCTGGGCCTGAAGGACGCGACCAATGCGCGCAACTTCGCCGGACTGAACTTCGACCTGGCCCAGGCGCGCGAGGGCATCGCCTACGCCCACCGGCGGGGCGCCCAGGTGCTGATGGCGCTGAACACCTATGCCGATGCGCGTGAGCCCGAGCGTTGGTACCGGGCTGTGGACGTGGCGGCCGAGCTGGGCGTCGATGCGCTGATCTGCGCAGACGTGGCGGTGCTGGCCTACGCGCGAGACCATCAGCCCTCGCTGCGCCTGCACCTGTCGGTGCAGGCCTCGGCCACCACCTACGAGGCCATCGAGTTCTATCGGGAGCGCTACGGCATCCAGCGAGCGGTGCTCCCGCGTGTGCTTACCTTGTCGCAGGTGGGCCATGTGGCGCGTCGCACCCGGGCCGAGGTCGAGGTCTTTGGCTTCGGCAGCTTATGCGTAATGGTCGAGGGCCGCTGTGCGCTGTCGTCGTATGTCACCGGCCAGTCGCCCAACACCGCGGGTGTATGTTCGCCGCCGTCGGCCGTGAGATGGTCCGATGCACCTCAGGGCGTGCAGGCGCGGCTGAACGGCGTGCTGATCGACGTGTACGCGCCGGATGAGCCGCGTGGCTATCCCACGCTGTGCAAAGGCCGCTTCCACGTCGAGGGCGTGCGTGACTATGCACTGGAGGAACCCACCAGCCTCAACACCCTGGCCGTGCTTCCCCAGTTGATGGAGATGGGCGTGGCCGCCATCAAGATCGAAGGTCGCCAGCGCAGCCCCGCCTACGTCGAGCAGGTCACGCGCGTGTGGCGTCAGGCCATCGACCACTGCGCCGCGCAGCCGGCGCGCTACGCCGTCCAGCCCCAGTGGGTGGCCGACCTGGGCCGCTGGGCCGAAGGCCAGCAGCACACCCTCGGCGCGTACAACAGGCCCTGGCAATGAGCAACGATCGCATCGCCTTCACCGTCGGACCGGTGCTGTACTACTGGCCGCGCAAGACCCTCATCGAGTTCTATGCCGGGATTGCCGAATCGCCCGCCGACACCGTGGTGCTGGGGGAGGTGGTGTGCTCGCGCCGCCATGAGATGAAGCTCGACGACTGGTGCGATCTCGCGCGCGATCTGGCAGCTGCAGGCAAGGAAGTGGTGCTGGCCAGCCAGGCACTGATCGAATCGGAAGCCGAGCTGCGCAGCCTGCGCCGTATGGCCGAGCAGGGCGACTTCCTGGTGGAAGCTGGCGATGCCTCGGCGTTGCGCCTGTTGGCCGGCCGGCCTTTCGTGCTGGGACCGCATGTCAACGTCTACAGCCGCCCCGCGCTGGCCGAGCATGCCCGCCTGGGCGCTGTGCGCTGGGTGGCGCCGCTGGAGCTGCCGCTTGACGCCATCGCGCGCATCAACCCGCCGGAGCAACCGGTGTGCACCTTGCGCAACGAGCCGTTGGTCACCGAGGTCTTTGGCTTCGGGCGCCTGCCGCTGGCGTTTTCGGCGCGATGCTTCACAGCCCGTCACTACCACCTACCCAAGGACGAATGCGGCTTCCGCTGCATCGAGCATCCCGATGGCCTGCTGCTGTCCACCACCGAAGGCGAGCCCTTCCTGGCGCTCAACGGCATCCAGACCCAGTCGGCCGCCCAGCACTGTCTGATCGGCGAAGCCCAGGCCTTGCGCGCCGCAGGCGTGCGTCGAGTGCGCCTGTCGCCGTGCAGCCAGCGCTTCATCGAGGTGCTGCACTGGTTTGACCGGGTCTATCACCAGGGCACACGGGTCGATGAGGCCCGCATCGCCCTGGACGCCCTGAGCCTGCCCGGTGGACTCGTCAACGGCTTTGCCCACCGGCAGGCCGGATTGCAGCAGGTGTTTGCATGAGTGCGTCCTCCGTTTCGGTCCGTTGGCCCGCACCGCCCCAAGCCCTGCGTGCACTGGTGCAGCGCCTGCCCATCCGCCCGCCGTCGCAGGTGCTGGCACTGGCGCTCAACCGGCTGCTGCGGCCCCGCCTGGGTGAGGCTGAGCGCGCCTTGCTGTCGCACCGCGTCGTCGAGATTGTCGTGTCCGATCTGGGCCTGCGTTGCCGGCTGCGCCTGGACGAACGCGGCTTTCACCCGGCGAGCGACGGCGGCGAGGTGACGCTGCGCATCGCCGCCGATGCGGCCAGCTACCTGCGCCTCATGTGCGGGCAGGAGGATGCCGATCGCCTCTTTTTCGAGCGCGCCCTGGTGATGGAAGGCGACACCGAGTACGGCCTCATCCTGAAGAACACGCTCGATGCGCTGGGACCCCTGTGGCCACCGCGCTGATCAGAGGCCGCCCAGCCGCACGGTGACCAGCAGCGAGCAATCGGTGCGCGCGTGTACGGCGTGCGGCTCGCCGCCGGGCAGCAGGAGGAGCTGCTGTGCCTTCAGCACCCGCTCGCCCTCGGTGGTGGTCACCAGCGCTTCGCCTTCCAGTCCTTGGATGGTGATCTCGCCCGGCACCTGGTGCTCGGGCAGCGACTGACCGGCGCGCAGCACCACCCGCATCAGTTGCAGCTGCGCCGTCTTGATGAGGCTGGTGCTGGGTGTCTGCGCGATGGCTGCGCCGAGGGGCTGCAGGTCGATCACGTCGCGGGCTTGGGCATGGGGCAGGGCCATCGTGCACTCCTGGAAGCAAAGACCATCATGAACTGACGGGCGCTCTCGTTCAAGCCTTTGTCCCTGTCCACATGCTGGCGACCATGGCGAGTGCAAACCAGCCGATGGCCACTGCATGCCCGGCAGCAGCCCAAGACAGCGCGCTTGCATGACCAGCCATCAAGCCGACGATGCGCAACACCAGGCTGGCACTGAGCACCACGATGGCCCCACGCGCCCAGGCTACGTAGGCAGGCCGCACTTTGGCCAGGGCCGGCAGGATGATGGGGGCGTGACCGAACACCATTGCAAACACGAAGCCCAGCCACAGTGCATGGCCAGCGGCCTGAGTGGCGGTGGGCACATTGGCCAGTCCGGCCAGCCCCAGCAGCGCTGCGATGCCCAGCCAGCCGTACCCGATGCACAGGCACTGGGCTGTGTGCCCAGGCCACTGCTTCGCCGCCCACTGGCGCGGTGCGAAGTCCCAGCGCAGCAGCCACACGGCCAGGGCCGCGCACGCGCCCCACCACATCGCCGTGGCCATGGCCCGGCCTCCGGTGCCTGCCAGGGCATCGGCCAGCCCCAGCAGCACCGCTGTCAGGGCCGCTCCTACCATCACGACAAAGCCCACACGAACGCCCCGGGGCAGCCGTCGCATCTGCATCAGCTCGCGCCTTTCACCCGCAATCGTCAGCACCAGGAAGGCCATCCACGCATGCAAGGCCGCTTCGGGGGCGTTCAAGGCCCAGGCTGCCACGCCCAGCCCCCAGCAGGCCGCGCCCAGGGCCTCGACGGCCAGGTGCAGCGACCAGGCCCGCGTGTGACCGGCCCACAGGTAGAGCCCCACCAAACCGCCACTGGCCAGCCCCCACAGCCCCAAGGCCAGGGATGCGCTGCCAATGGCCCAGGCGGCCAAGCCGCCCAGCCCCGCCAGCAGTGGCACGGCGTAGCCCCAGGCGTGGCGCAGGGCCACGGCCCGCTCCAGCGAGATGAGCGCGCCGAAGAACCCGCAGACCATCACTGCACCATGCAGGCTCATAGCGCCAGGGGCCGCGCCGCCCCAGCCCAGGCGCGCCAGGCCGCCGCCCAGGCCTTGGAGCAGGTTGGCCGCGGCCAGCAGCGCGCACCACGCCACGGCCATGCGACGCAGGGTCACACCTGACGACGACGAGGCCACGGAGGGTTTCACCAGCCGAAGCGCGCCTTCAGCGCCGGGCTCAGCCGCTGCGGGCTCCAGGGCGTGTCCCAGTCCATCTGCACATCCACGGGCAGGCCATCGGGGCAGGCCCGGCGCAGCGCCTCGGTGACGTCTTCGATCATCACATCGGCCATCGGACAGGTGGCGCTGGTGGGGATGAGCGTCACCTGCACACCTTGGGGGCTGCTGCGGATCGATTCCACAAGGCCCAGGTCCACGATGCTTTCGCCGATCTCGGGGTCGCGCACTTCCTGCAGCACGGCGCGCAGCGCGGCTTCATCAGGCGGGTTGGAAGCAGGTGTCATGTCAGGATCGGTATCAGGTGCCCATCATCGCTTCGCCACCGCCGGCATTCAAGCCCCCGCGCAGCGGCAGGCCCCAGTGCCACCACCTCCTGACGAGCCGGGCGCGGCCAGGGCGTTCATGGCCTGCACGCGTTCGCGTATCTCGAGATAGACCACCTCGGCCTGGCGGACGTCGAAGTCCGCGTGATAGGTTTTGCGCACCCCTTGTTCGCCCAGCTGCACGTGCGCCGTGGGGGCAATGCCGTGGCGGGCCAGGCTGTGGCGCACGCAGGCCAGTGCGCAACCGTCGATGGCTAGGATGGGGCGTCTCATCTGCGCCGCTTCCTTCAATTTGCGCACCAGTGGTGGCACGTCACCGCCCACGCCGGCGATGCATGACATCTCCGCAAGGCCTTCGTGGTCCAGGCGCAGCGCGAGGTGGTTGGCCATCTGCGCCACGCTGGAGCAGCCGGAGCAGAAATATACGAGGGTGAGCGCATCGTTGGGGCGGGCCATGTCCATGGGGTCCTTCACGCGTGGTGGACGGACTGTGAATCTAACAACCCGAAGACAGCATGGAATTGCACTGCGTCAAGCCCCGAAGCGTCCCGCGCCCGACACGGGCACTTGTGACTCACATCAACCGATCGCCGTCTGCCTTGACGTACCGTGCGCTGCGTTGCACCGACCCTGCCGCCGAAGCGGCCGCCCCTCGACAGCCGCGGCCAAACCGAATTCAATGTCATCCAGGTCCGTCCAGGAGGTCCCATGCAAGACACCTCGTCCCGAACCCATGCCGTCGTCTCCAACCTGCCTGCCCAGGCCATCAGCGAGGAGGTGTTGCTCGAGAAATACGCCAAGGGCCAGGAGCGCACGCTGGACGATGTGCGGGCGCGGGTGGCGCGGGCCCTGGCCGAGGTCGAGGCGCCCGAGCAGCGCGCTGCATGGCAGCAGCGCTTCTTCGAGGCTCAGCGCCAAGGCTTCATCCCGGCCGGACGCATCTTGTCGGCCGCCGGCACCGAGCTGCGCGCCACGCTGATCAATTGCTTCGTGCAGCCCGTGGGGGATTCCATTTCGCACCCGGACGAAGGCCATCCCGGTATTTACACGGCGCTGACCGAAGCGGCCGAAACCATGCGCCGGGGCGGTGGCGTGGGCTATGACTTTTCGCGCATCCGCCCGCGCGGCGCCTGGGTGGGCGGCACCCAATCCAGCGCGTCTGGGCCGGTGAGCTACATGCGCGTGTTCGATCGGTCGTGCGAGACGGTGGAATCGGCCGGCGCCCGGCGTGGCGCGCAGATGGGCGTGCTGCGCTGCGACCACCCCGACGTCGAGGAATTCATCCATGCCAAGGACAGCGGCGACCTGCGCAACTTCAACCTCTCGGTGGCCGTGACCGATGCCTTCATGCAGGCCGTCGAGGCGGACGCCGAGATCGAGTTGGTCCACCGTGCCGAGCCCGGCCCGGCGCAAAAGGCCGCTGGCGCCTTCCAGCGCGCCGATGGCCTGTGGGTGTATCGCCGAGTGGCTGCGCGCGAGCTGTGGGATCAGATCATGCGCTCCACTTACGACCATGCCGAGCCTGGGGTGCTGTTCATCGACCGCATCAACCAGGACAACAACCTGGGTTATTGCGAGACGATCGTCAGCACGAACCCGTGCGCCGAGCAACCGCTGCCCCCCTACGGCTGCTGCTGCCTGGGTTCCATTGATCTCACACGCTTCGTGCGCGAGCCCTTCGAGCCCGGGGCTTCCTTCGACGAAGCGGCCTTTGCCCAGCTGTGCCGGGTGGCCGTGCGCATGCTCGACAACGTGCTGGAGGTGACCTACTGGCCGCTGCCGCAGCAGCAGGAGGAGGCCCGCCGCAAGCGCCGCGTGGGCCTGGGCTTCACCGGTCTGGGCGATGCCCTGGTGATGCTGGGCCTTCGCTACGACACGCCCGAGGCACGCGCCACCGCGCGTCGCATCAGCGAGGTGATGCGCGATGCGGCCTACGAGGCCTCGGTGGCCCTCGCCCAGGAGCGCGGCCCCTTTCCGCTGTTCAATGCCGATCTCTACCTCTCCCGTGGGGCCTTCGCCTCGCGCTTGCCGCAGCCGCTGAAAGACCGCATCCGCGCCCACGGCATTCGCAACTCCCACCTGCTGTCGATCGCGCCCACCGGCACCATCAGCCTGGCCTTTGCCGACAACGCCAGCAATGGCATCGAGCCGGCCTTCAGCTGGACCTACACGCGCAAAAAGCGCATGCCCGATGGCACCTTCAAGGAATACCTGGTCGAGGACCATGCCTGGCGTCTGTACCGCCATCTCAAAGGCGAGGACGCCCCCCTCACCGAAGCCTTCGTCACTGCGCTGCAAATGAGTGCGGCGGCTCATCAGGAGATGGTGGCCGCGGTCGCACCGTTCATCGACACCTCGATCTCCAAGACGGTCAATGTGCCGGCCGACTATCCTTATGCCGACTTCCAAGACCTTTACTGGCGCGCCTGGAAGTCCGGCCTCAAAGGGCTGTCCACCTACCGGCCCAATGCGGTGCTCGGCTCGGTGCTGAGCGTGGCGCCCACCGCGCCCCAGCCGCAGGCGTTGTTGCCTGACGACGCCAACCGCCGCATGGCGCTCGACCGCCTGCCCGCCCCCGTGCTGGCTTCATTGCGCTGGCCCGGCCGGCCGGAGCTGCCCGCAGGCAACCCGGCCTGGACGTACATGATTCGCCACCCCTTCGGCGAGTTCGCTCTCTTCGTGGGCGAGATCACCGAAGCGCTGACGGCCGCTCAGCCCGCCGGCTTGCAGGCCGGCGGTCGCTCGTCAGACGCGGGCGAGTCCGCAGGGACTCCCGCGGTCCGGACTCGCCCCTTCGAAGTGTGGGTCAACGGCGCCGAGCAGCCGCGCGGCCTGGGCGCCATGGCCAAGACCCTGTCGATGGACCTGCGCGCCAATGACAGCGCCTGGCTGCAACTCAAGCTCGACGCCCTGGCCACCGTGGCCGAGGAACGGGCCTTCGACATGCCTTTCCCGCCGCACGGCGAACCACGGCGTTTCCCGGGCGTGGTCGCGGCCATGGCGGCGGTCATCCGTTGGCGTTGCGAACAGCTGGGCGTGTGGAAGGACGGCGCCCTGCGGCGCGCCACGCCGGTGCTCGATGCCATGTTCAGCCGGGAGGAGCCCCGCACCGGCACCTCGGGCACGCTGGCCTGGTCGGTGGACATCGACAACCCGGCCACGGGCGAGTCCTTCACGCTCACGCTCAAGGAAGTGACCTTGCCCGGCCCCGACGGCGCACCCGTCACCCGACCTTGCGCCATGGGCCTGTCGGGCAACTACCCGCGCGCCCTGGATGGCCTGGCCCGGGTGCTGTCGCTGGACATGCGCGTCATCGACCCGGCCTGGATCGGCATGAAGCTGCGCAAGCTGCTCAACTATGCCGAGCCCCTGGGGCACTTCATGGCCTTCGTGCCCGGCCTGCCCCACGGCGAGCGGCGCCAGCAGACCTGGCCGTCCACCGTGGCCTACATGGCCCGCCTCATCATCCACCGCTACGCGATGCTGGGCGTGCTCGATGAACAGGGCTTTCCGGTGCGCGAGATGGGCATCCTGCAGGCGCCGCAGGCCGAGGGCGTTGCGCCCAAGGCCGCGGCCCCCATGGCCGGCAGCCGCTGCCCCGAATGCGGCAACCTGACGGTCATCCACAAAGACGGCTGCGATTTCTGCACGGCCTGTGGGTATACCGGGACCTGCGGGTGAGATCGTCGCAGCGGACCTTCGCCGGTGGCGTGCCGTCCTGCGCACCGTGCCGCTGCGGCTCAACCCTGCGAGTCGCGCGGTACAGTCCTGGGCCGAGCGACTCGGCCGTGTGAGCCCCAAGCGGACCTGCGGCGACAGCGTCGCTGCGGATCCGAACGGGAGCAACCGTGCATCCAGCCTCCAACTCACCCCCGATGGTGCATGTGGCTTGCCTTTGTGCGGCCTGGTGTCGCTTGTGCGAAGGCTACACCGCGGTGTTGCACGAGGTCGTTGCGGCCTTGCAAGCCGAAGGCCGGCCGTTGCACCTGCATTGGATCGATATCGAAGATGACGCTGCCCTGGTGGGCGATGTCGATGTCGAAACCTTTCCCACCCTGGTCGTGGCCAGCATCGAGGCCTCGCAGGTCACGGTGCGTTTTGCCGGCCCGGTCACTCCGCAGCCGGCCACGCTGAGCCGGCTGCTGCGCGCAGCCGTGGCCGATGCCGCGCGGGGCGAAGCTCCCCGGCCGGTGCCTCCGCCCATCCAGGCGTTTGCCCAGCGGCTGCTCGCGCCGTGGCGATAGATCCCGCATTGCGCCGAGTGCCCACCCTGGCACCACGGTGATCCTGGGCTTCGGCCTGGCTGCAGGTGCCCTGCCACCCAGGAGGGAGGAGGGCAAGGAGGGAGGAGGGCACGAGCCCCAATGAAAGCGTGCGCTTCGGGTAAGTCCTGGTGGTGCCCGAACCCGTCAAATTTGTATGATGACCTGATGACACGACGGCTTCTCCCTGCCGAGCCTTTGCAAGCGCCGGATCGCTTGTCGGACCAGTTGGCCGACTTGCTGCGCCAGCGCATCGAGCGCGGCGAGTTGCGTCCCCAGGACCGCCTGCCCACCGAGCAGGAACTGGCCGAGCGCCACGGTGTCTCGCGCACCGTGGTGCGCGAGGCCGTGAGTCGGCTCAAGTCGATGGGCTTGCTCGTGTCGCGCCAGGGCTCCGGCGTGTTCGTGGCGCCGGTGTCCCGGGCCAGGCCGCTGGCCTTCGACCCGGCGGTGCTGCATTCGCTGGAGGCGGTGATCCAAGTGGTCGAAGTGCGCCGCGCGCTCGAAGGCGAGGTCGCGGCCTTGGCGGCCCAGCGCGCCGACCAAGCCGCCGTGCAGCGCATTCTCGCGGCCTTGGCCGCCATCGATACGGCGGTGGCCGCCGGAGGCGATGGCGTCGAGGAAGATTTGCATTTCCATCGCACCGTGGCCGCCGCCACGGGCAACCCGCAGTTCACCCGCTTGCTGGGTTTTCTGGAGCAATACCAGCGCGATGCGATGACCGTCACGCGGGCCAACGAGGCCATGCGGGAAGACTTCATGGAGCAAGTGCGCGCCGAGCACCGCGAGATCGCGCAGGCCATCGCCGCCCACGACCCCGAGCGGGCCCGGCAGGCCGCCACCACCCACATGCTGCGGGCGGCCCGCCGCATCGAAGAAGCCGATGCATCGGTGCGCGCAGCGCTCAGTGCAGCCCTGGTGCCGCGTCGGCACTCCACCAAAGGATCCGATTCATGAGTGACAAGACCCTGGGCGTCATCGGTCTGGGCTCCATGGGCCTGGGCGCGGCCGTGTCGGCCCATCGCAAGGGGGTGCCCACCTGGGGCTACGACCCGCGCGCCGACGCCTGCGAGGCGTTCGCCAACGCAGGTGGTCGCGTGGCGGCCACACCGGCAGAGCTTGCCGCACGATGCGATGTGGTGCTCATCTTGGTGGTCAATGCCACGCAAACCGAAGACGTGCTCTTTGGCAGCGGGGCCGTGGCCGAGCACATGCAGCCGGGCTCGGTGGTGGTGGCCTCGGCCACGGTGGACCCGGCCCTGCCACCCCGGTGGGAGGCCCGCTTGCGCGAGCGCGGCCTGTGGTTGATCGATGCGCCGGTCTCCGGCGGGCCGACCAAGGCCGCGCGCGGCGAGCTGACGATCATGGCCTCGGGCCGCCCGCAAGCCTTCGAGGCGGCAGGCGGCGTGCTCGATGCCTTGGCCAGCAAGGTCTATCGCCTGGGCGATGCGGCAGGCATCGGCTCCACCGTGAAGATGGTCAACCAGCATCTGGCCGGCGTGCACATCGCTGCGGCGGCCGAGGCCATGGCCTTGGGCCTGCGCGCCGGTGCCGATCCGGCCCAGCTCTACGAGGTGATCTGCAACTCGGCCGGCATGAGCTGGATGTTCCAGAACCGCGTGCCGCACATCTTGGCCGGTGACTACCGGCCGCTGTCGGCGGTCAACATCTTCGTGAAAGACCTGGGCATCGTGCTCGATGCCGCACGTCAATTCACGATGCCGCTGCCGCTGGCGGCGGCCGCGCATCAGATGTTCTTGCAGGCGGCTGCCGCTGGCCATGGTGGCGAAGACGACAGCGCAGTCATCAAGATCTTCCCGGGCATCGAACTGCCCCAAGGGCCGAACGCATGACGGTCTTGGGTGTCATTGCCGACGATTTCACCGGCGCCACCGACGTGGCCAGCATGCTGGTGCGCGCCGGCATGCGCACGGTGCAGGTGATCGGGGTGCCAGACGGGCCGCCTGTGCAGGCCGATGCCGTGGTGGTGGCGCTGAAATCGCGCACCACACCGGCACACCAGGCGGTGGCCGAATCGCTGGCGGCGTTGCGCTGGCTGCAGGCAGCCGGTGCGCGGCAGTTCTATTTCAAGTACTGCTCCACCTTCGATTCCACGCCTGCGGGCAACATCGGCCCGGTGGCCGAAGCCCTGCTGGAGGCGCTCGGTGCCGATTTCACCATCGCCTGCCCCGCCTTTCCCGAGAATGGGCGCACGGTGTTTCGTGGGCACTTGTTCGTGGGCGATGAGCTGTTGAGCGACTCGGGCATGCGCCACCATCCGCTGACGCCCATGAACGATGCCAACCTCTTGCGGGTGTTGCAAGCCCAATCGCGAGGCCGCGTCGGCCTGGTGCGCCATGACACGGTCAAGCAAGGCGTGCCGGCCGTGCAGGCGCGCTTTGCCTGCTTGCGCGCCGAGGGCGTGCGCTTGGCGGTGGCCGATGCGATCGACAACGACGACTTGCGCACCCTGGCGGTGGCCTGCGCCGATCTGCCCTTGATCACCGCCGGCTCGGGCCTGGCCTTGGGCTTGCCGGCCGTGTACGAGGCGCGCGGCTGGATCCGGCCCGATGCGCAAGCCGCCGCGCTCCAAGCCGTGGGTGGGGCGGCGGCCGTGCTCGCGGGCTCGTGCTCGGCGGCCACCCGCGCGCAGGTGCAGCACTGGATCGCTTCGGGCCGGCCGGCGCTGCGCCTGGACGCCCGCGAGCTCGCGCAAGGCCGGCCGCTGGCGGCCGAGGCCCTGGCCTGGGCGCGCGCGCACCTGCCCGAAGCGCCGGTATTGATCTATGCCACGGCCCGGCCCGAGGAGGTGCAAGCCATCCAAGCCGAGTTCGGGGCCGAGCGGGCCGGCGCGCTGGTCGAAGCCTGTTTGGCAGCGATCGCACAAGGCTTGATCGCCAGCGGCGTGCGCCGCTTGGTGGTGGCCGGCGGAGAAACCTCCGGTGCGGTCGTCCAAGCGCTGGGGGTGCGGCAGTTGCGCATCGGCGCGGCGATCGACCCCGGCGTGCCCTGGACGCAGGTCGAGCATCGGCCGCTGCTGCTGGCCTTGAAGTCCGGCAACTTCGGCAGCACCGATTTCTTCAGCAAAGCCTTGGAGCAGGTGAGCTGATGCACGGCCAAGACCTTTTGCGCCAGGACCTCTGCCGCATCGGCCGCTCGCTCTTCGAGCGCGGCTATGTGCATGCCACGGCGGGCAACATCAGCCTGCGTTTGGAGGCGCCCGACGGTGGGGGCATTCTCATCACGCCGACCGATGCCTGCCTGGGCTTTCTCGCACCCGAGCAACTGGCCTGGGTGGATGCGCAAGGCCAGCAGCGCAGCGGCGAGCGTGCCAGCAAGACGCTGGCCTTGCATCGGCGCATCTATGCGGCCGCGCCCGATGCGCGTTGCGTGATCCATACCCATTCCACCCATCTGGTGGCGCTCACGCTGCAAGGGGTTTGGCGCGTGGACGACATCCTGCCGCCACTGACACCGTACTACGTGATGAAAGTCGGCCACGTGCCGCTCATGGCGTACCGCCGCCCCGGCGCCCCCGAGGTGGCCGACCAGGTGGCCCAAGCGATCGAGGCGGCTGCGCGACGCGGCACGCCCTTGCGCGCCGTGATGCTCGACCGCTTGGGCCCCGTGGTGTGGGGCCCCAGCGCCACGCAAGCCATGGCCACCTTGGAGGAACTGGAAGAAACCGCCAAGCTGTGGCTGATGTGCCGCCGCGAGCCTGCGCCTTTGAGCCAGGCCCAGATCGATGAATTGCGCCGCCATTTCGGCGCCTGCTGGTGAGACCCGACCATGCCCCGCTTCGCCGCCAATCTGTCGATGATGTACACCGAATACGACTTTCTGGACCGCTTCGCGGCGGCGGCGGCCGATGGGTTCAAAGCCGTCGAGTTTTTGTTCCCCTATGCCTATGCGCCGGCCGAGATTGCCCGTCGCCTGCGCGATCAGGGCCTCACGCAAGCCTTGTTCAATCTGCCGCCGGGAGACTGGGAGCGCGGCGAACGCGGCTTGGCCGCGCTACCGGGCCGTCAGGCCGAATTCGCCGCCAGCGTGCAGCAGGCCTTGGTGTACGCCCAGGCCACTGGCTGTCGCCGTGTGCACGTGATGGCCGGCTTGACGCCCCCGGGGGCCGACCTCGACGCCATGCGACGCACCTACGTGGCCAACTTGCGCCATGCCGCCGAGCAATTCGCCCCGTACGGCATCACGGCCTTGATCGAGCCCATCAACACCCGCGACATGCCGGGCTATTTCCTGACCCATCAGCAACAGGCCCATGACATCGTGGCCGAAGTGGGCGCGGCCAACCTGAAAGTGCAGATGGATCTCTACCACTGTCAGATCATGGAAGGCGACCTGCTGACGCGCTTGAAGCGCCATCGAGCCGCCATCGGGCATCTGCAGATCGCCGGGGTGCCGCAACGCCACGAGCCCGACACGGGCGAGGTCAACTACCGTTGGCTCTTGGACGAGATCGATGCGCTGGGCTACGACGGCTACATCGGCTGCGAATACCGCCCCCGGGCCGGCACCTCGGCCGGGCTGGGTTGGTTTGCGCCTTACAGAGACGCTCAAGCATGAAGATCCTCATCACCGGCGGCGCGGGTTTTCTGGGCGCGCGCCTGGCACGCGAATTGTTGCAACGCCAGTGCCTGCGCGGCCAGCGCATCCAGCGCCTGGTCTTGGCCGATCTGGCCGAGTTGCATGACCCCGTCTTGAGTGCCGATGCCCGCGTGCACATGCGGGTGGGCGATCTGTTGGCGCAGATGCCGGCATTGATGGCTGAAGACTTCGACGCGGTGTTCCACCTGGCATCGGCCGTCTCGGCCGAATGCGAAGCCGATTTCGACCTGGGCCTGCGCGCCAACCTCGACACCACGCGGGCGCTGCTCGATGCTTGCCGGGCCCAATCCGCCCGCGGCGGGCCGGTGCCATTGTTCGTCTTTTCCAGCTCGGTGGCCGTGTATGGATCGGACCCGGCGCTGCCGCTGCCGGCCGAGGTGGACGACCGCACCTTGCCCACGCCGCAGTCCAGCTATGGCATCCACAAATTCATCTGCGAGCAGCTGGTGGCCGATTACACCCGCAAGGGCTACATCGATGGCCGCGCTGCCCGGCTGATGACGGTGGCGGTGCGTCCGGGGCCACCCAACCGGGCGGCCTCGTCCTTTTTGTCGAGCATCGTGCGTGAACCTTTGGCCGGTCTGCCAGCCATCTGCCCGGTCGCCCCCGACACCGAAGTGGCCCTGGCCTCGCCGGCCAGCACCATCGCCGGGCTGCTCACCGTGGCCGAAGCCTCCCGCGAAGACTTTGCAGGGCGCACGGCCTTGAACCTGCCGGCGCTGACCGTCACCGTGCAACAAATGCTCGATGCCCTGCGCGACATCGGCGGCCAAGACGCGCTGCGGTGCGTGCGTTTCCAGCCCGATGCCACCATCGCGCGCATCGTCGGCGGCTGGCCCTCCCGTTTCGACAGCGCTCGCGCGCGCGCGCTCGGGCTGAGCCCGGACCGTGATGTCCACAGCATCGTGCGCCAATACGTGCGCGACCATCGCCAGGCCGTGCGCAACGCGCAGGCACTGTCGATGCCCTGAGGGCCGATCCTCACGACGATACCGACGCTTTGACTTCACCCCCCTCGTTCACCACAGCACAGGAGACAAACCCATGACACTCAAACCCCTCGTCGCTCTTGCCACCGCCGGTCTTGGCCTCATGGCCGCAGCGCAGGCACAAACCGTGCTCAAGATCGGCTATGCCACCTCACCGCAGTCGCACTACGGGGTGGGCTCTACTGTGTTCTGCGAGGAGATCGAAAAGGGCACGCAGGGCCGCTACAAGTGCCAGCAATTCCCCAACTCGGCGCTGGGCGGCGAGCGTGAGCAAATCGAGGCGGTGCAACTGGGCACGCAAGACCTGGTCAACACCTCCACCGGGCCGCTGGGCAACTTCGTGCCCGAAGTCAAGATCGTCGACATCCCCTTCCTGTTCCGCGACTACGACCATGCGCGCAAGGTCCTCGATGGCCCGATCGGACAAGATTTGCTCAAGAAAATGGCGGCCAAGGGCTTGATTGGACTGGCCTGGACGGAAAACGGCTTTCGTCACATGACCAACAACAAGCGTCCCATCGTCCATGCCTCCGATGCCGCCGGGCTGAAGATGCGCACGATGGAAAACAAAGTGCACATGGACGGCTACAAGACCTTTGGCATCCTGCCCACGCCCATGCCGTTTCCCGAGCTGTTCACTGCCCTGCAACAAGGCACGGTCGATGGCCAAGAGAACCCGATCCCGGTGATCTTGTCGTCCAAGTTCTCGCAGGTCCAAAAGCACCTCTCGCTCACGGGCCATGTGTATTCACCGGCCGTGCTGATCCTCTCGCCAGCGGTGTGGAACAAGCTGTCCGAGGCGGACAAGAAAGTCTTCGTCGAAGCCGCCAAGAAAGGTGCGGCAGCCCAGCGCAAAAAGGTCAATGACGACGAGAACCAGGGCATTGCCCAACTCAAGGCCGAAGGCATGCAAGTCGTCGAGAAAGTCGATGGCGACAGCTTCCGCAAAGCGGTGGCCCCGGCCTACGCGCAGTTTGCCAAAGAGTTCGGCGCCGACCGGATCGCGGCGATCCAGGCCGTGAAATAAGCCAAAGCGCCACGGCGCGCCTCTGAGGCCCAAGCCCACGCCGCCGCGACACCGGCGGCGCGGCGCAGGCCGCCTGTTGCGAACTGCCTCCTCCTGAGCAAAGAGGTGCTCGATGAAGTACTTGACCTCGGTGTTTCGTGGGATCGACCGCGCCGTCGAAGCCTTGGCCCTGCATGTAGCGTGTGCCTTGCTCGCGGTGATTGCCTGCCTGGGCTTGTGGCAGGTGCTCTCACGCTTCGTGCTGTCGCAACCGTCCACCTTCACCGAGGAGGCCATGCGCCGCCTGTTGATCTGGATGGTGATGCTGGGCGTGGTGGCCGCCTTCCGCCGAGGCGCCTTGGTGTCGGTGGACCTGATGCTGCGCTGGTCCCGTGGCCGATGGCGGCAGTTCGTGCGCGGCCTCATCACCGCCACCAGCCTGGCGTTCCTGGCCGTGCTGGTGTGGTATGGGATCGACCTGGCCTGGCGCGTGCGCTTCCAAACCTTCGCCAGCATGGACATCTCCATGGGCTGGGCCTATGCGGCGCTGCCGGTGGGGGCCTTGCTGGCCATGGTGGCCGTCCTGGCCCATCACGTCGACCCGCAGCATCAAGAGCTTCAGACCGCGCAATGAGGCGCACCCCCCGCTGGCCACAGAGGACCTGCCGATGTCATTCACCCTGCTCGTCACGATGCTGCTGGGCTTTGCCTTCAGCGTCTCGATTGCCGTCTCCATCGGGGCTGCGGCCATGCTCGGCATGGCCTTCTACGAGCCCGACAAGCTCATCCTGGCGCCCAAGGAAATGTTCACCGCCATCGACAAGTTTCCGCTGGCGGCCATTCCCTTTTTCATCCTGGCGGGCAATCTGATGGAGGCCGGCGGCATCTCCCGCCGCCTGGTGGACTTTGCCAAGGCCCTCGTCGGCGGCGTGCAAGGGGGCCTGCCCATGACCTGCGTGCTGACGTGCATGATCTTCGCCGCCGTCTCCGGCTCCTCGGTGGCCACCACGTTTGCCATTGGGGCCATCTTGGTGCCCGCGCTGATTCAACATGGTTACCCCAAGAGCTACGCGGCCTCGCTGCAGGCCACCTCGGCCGAATTGGGCGTGGTGATCCCGCCGTCCATTCCGATGATTCTGTTCGGCGTGTCGGCCGAGGTGTCGATCGGCGAGCTGTTCATCGCCGGTATCGGGCCCGGCGTGCTGATCGGCGGCGTGTTGATGCTGTTCGTCTACCTGTATTGCCGCTGGAAGGGCTGGGGCCAACGCGATGGCGAAGGCCGACTGCCTGTGCTGCAGGCCGCCGGCCGCGCTGGCTGGGCGCTGCTGATGCCCGTCATCATCCTGGGTGGCATCTATGGCGGCGTCTTCACGCCCACCGAGGCCTCGGTGGTGGCGGTCTTCTACGCCCTGATCGTGGGCTTCCTGATCCACCGAGAACTCGCCCTGCGCGATCTGGTCCCGGTGCTGCGCAAGTCGGTGATCTCCAGCGCGGTGATCATGTTCATCATCGCCAACGCCGGCTTGTTCGCGTATCTCATCACGCGCGCGGGCATCCCCGATTTACTGGGCCAATGGCTCACCGAAGTGCTGCGCTCGCCAGGGTGGTTCTTGCTGGGCGTCAATGCCGCGCTGTTCGTGATCGGCATGTTCATTGAAACGTCGGCGGCCATCATCGTGCTGGCTCCCATCCTCGTGCCGGTGGCCTCACACTTCGGCATCGACCCGATCCATTTCGGCATCATCATGGTGGTCAATCTGGCCATGGGCATGATCACGCCGCCCTTCGGGGTCAATCTCTTTGCCGCCTGTACCGTGGCGCGCATCTCGCTCGACCAGATCATCCGGCACCTGCTGCCGTTCGTGCTCGTCATCCTGGGCTGCTTGATGATCATCACCTATGTTCCAGTCATCAGCCTGGGCCTGCGCGACCTGGTGTTCGCGGCACCGGCCCTCGGCCCAGCGATCGGCCCGCAGTGAGCGCCGACAAGGAGTCCGCCATGAGCACCGTGCCCCGTTACCTGCACTTCATCGCCCACCGCCCAGTGCCCTCGGCCAGCGGCGAGACCCTGCCGGTGGTCGATCCCTCCGACGGCCAAGTCTTCGCCGAGATCGCTCGCGGCGGCGCGGCCGAGATCGATCAGGCCGTGAGCGCGGCCCGGCGCGCCGCCGAAGGCGCCTGGGGCCGAATGCCGGGCGTCGAACGCGGACGCATCCTCGCGCGTGCCGGCGCGCTGATCCAGCAGCATGCCGACGAATTGATGCAACTCGAATCGCGCGACTGCGGCAAGCCGCTCACGCAGGCCCGCAACGACGTCGCCGCCGTGGCGCGCTACTTCGAGTTCTATGCCGGCGCGGCCGACAAAGTCGGGGGGCAGGTCTTGCCCTATCTCGCCGGCTACACCGTGCTGGCCGAGCGCGAGCCCCATGGCGTGACCGGCCACATCATCCCCTGGAACTATCCGCTGCAGATCTTCGGCCGCTCGGTGGGCGCGGCGCTGGCCGCCGGCAACGCCTGCGTGGTCAAGCCGGCCGAAGACGCCTGCCTGTCGCTGCTGCGCCTGGCCGAGTTGTTGGCCCAAGCGGGGCTGCCCGAGGGCGCCTTGAACATCGTCACCGGACTCGGCAGCGAAGCCGGCGCGGCGCTGGCCTCGCATCCGGGGCTGGACCACATCTCCTTCACCGGCTCGCCGCCCACCGGCACCTTGGTGGCCCAAGCTGCCGCGGCGAACCATGTGCCGGTGACGCTGGAGCTCGGCGGCAAATCGCCGCAAGTGGTGTTCGACGACGCCGACCTCGAGGCCGCCGTGCCGGTCATCGTCAATGCCATCGTTCAAAACGCCGGGCAAACCTGCTCGGCCGGCAGCCGCCTGCTGGTGCAGCGTGGCGTCTACGAACCGCTGCTGGACGAGCTCACGGCGGCCTTTTCGGCGCTGCGCGTGGGGCCGGCTGCGGCCGACCTGGCCTGCGGACCGCTGATCCGCGCCTCCCAGTTGGCGCGCGTGCGACAGATGGTGCACCAAGCCCGTGACGACGGCTTGATCGTCGCAGCCCATGGCCACATCGTCACCGATGCGCCGCATGGCGGCTACTACTTTGCGCCCATGCTCTTTCGTGACGTGCCGCACCACCATCGCTTGGCCCAGGAGGAAGTCTTCGGCCCGGTGCTGGCGGCCATGGCCTTCGACACCGAAGACCAAGCCGTGCAGCTGGCCAATGGCACGCGCTTCGGCCTGGTGGCCGGGGTGTGGACCCGCGACGGCTCGCGCGCGCTGCGCCTGGCCAAGCGCCTGCGCTGCGGCCAAGTCTTCATCAACAACTACGGCGCAGCCGGCGGTGTGGAGCTGCCCTTCGGCGGCGTCAAGGCCAGCGGTCATGGTCGCGAGAAGGGTCTCGAAGGCCTGATCAGCTTCACGCGCGTGAAAACCATTGCCATCAAGCACGACTGAGGTGTCCATGAGACTGCAAGACAAGATCGCCATCGTCACCGGCGCCGGCTCCGGCTTCGGCGAGGGCATTGCCAAGCGCTTCGCGCAAGAAGGCTGCAAGGTCATCGTCAACGACCTCGTGGCCGAAGGCGGACAGCGCGTGGTGGCCGACATTCGCGCCGCCGGCGGCCAGGCGCACTTCATCCAGGCCGATGTGTCCAAGGATGCCGAGGTCAAGCGCTTGATCGACGGCGCCATCGCCCACTTTGGCGGCTTGCACATCGTCGTCAACAACGCCGGCACGACCCACCGCAACCGGCCCATGCTGGAAGTCAGCGAAGAAGAGTTCGACCGCATCTACGCGGTCAACGTCAAGAGCCTGTTCCTGACGGCGCGGCATGCAGTGCCGTACTTTCGTGCGCAAAAAGGCGGCTGTTTCATCACGATCGCCTCCACGGCCGGTGTGCGCCCGCGCCCTGGGCTGACCTGGTACAACGGCAGCAAAGGGGCGGCCATCACCACCAGCCGCTCGATGGCGGCCGAACTCGGCCCCGATCGCATCCGCGTCAACGTCATCAACCCGGTGGCCGGCGAGACCGCGCTGTTGGCCCAATTCATGGGCGAAGACACCCCCGAGCGGCGCGCGCAATTCATTGCCACCGTGCCGCTGGGACGCTTGAGCCGCCCGCTGGACGTTGCCAACGCCGCGCTCTTTCTGGCCAGCGACGAAGCCGAGTTCATCACCGGCGCCTGCCTGGAGGTCGATGGCGGGCGTTGCGTGTAACGTCTCGTTTCAAATGCGGCGCGGCCGGGCGGGCGCCGCCCGCAGAGGATGAGAACGATTCGACGAAGGGCCGCATTTCCTGGCGCGCTTCCATTGACTTGTCGCCTGCGTGGCGCAGCATCTCAGGTATCTTTCGCCCCCGACGCACGCTCGGGTGCGAGCGTCGTGGTATGACGACACAAGATTCTGCGGGGATGCCGACATGAAAGTTTCGAAGATGGCGCGTGCCGTGGCAGTGGCCATGGGCGTGATGGGCGTGGCTGCTGCGTCGCCGGCCCAGGTCAAGGTGCTGATCAATCCGGGCGACCAAGGCGAGCAGTCGCGCTATGCCATCTACAGCGCATGGAAATCTGCCGTCGAGGCGGCGCTGCGCAAGGAAAAGCTCACGCCGGTGGTGGCCTTGTCCACCGATGCCACGGCCGATCTGGCCACCACGCGCTCGCGGCTGCATGACATTTTCGTGGCGCCTGCCCATGTCATCGGCAGTGCGCTGCGCTATGGCTACACCCCGGTGGTGGGGCTGGACGCCACGGTGCAGGCCGTGCTCGTCGTGCCCAAGGACAGCCCGGTCAAGTCGCTGCAGGATGCGGCCGGCAAGCGGCTGGGCCTGCCCTTGCAGGACAGTCTCGTGACCTACCTCGTGCGTGGCGAGGTCAACGCGGCCAACACCACGATCAAACGCCATTTCGGCAGTGTCTACGAAACTCGCTACCAGGATGCCTTGCTGCCTTGCCTGCAAGTGCGCCGTTGCGACATCGTGGCCGTCGAGCGTAGCGTGTACGACCGATGGCTGGCCGCCGGCGAGCCGGTGCGCATCGTCATGGAAAGCAAGTTCTCGCCCTCTCTGAGCGTGGCGGTCAAGGACGGGCTGGGCGTCAGCGCCGAGACCTTGCGCGCCGCGATGGCCGACAGCACGGCCATCACTCAGGGCGCCAAGCTGGCCTTGCTGTCCAAGCGCGATTTCGAATACGTGTCCACCCTGGGCTACTTCACGCCACGCGCCCTGCCTGGGGCCACGGTGGTCGATGCGCAGACCGTTCAACGACTCATGCAGGCGGGCACGCACTACATCGACACCCGCACCGAGGCCGAATTCCGTGCCGGGCGTGTGCCTGGAGCCAAGCTCGTGCCCTATGTCGAGAAAAGCCCCAAGGAAGCCGATTACGATCCCTCGCTCGACAAGTTCGACCTTAGCCAGTTGCCAGCCGACAAAAACGCGGGCTTGATCTTTGCCTGCAACGGCCCCGAGTGCTGGAAGAGCTTCAAAGCCAGCCGAGCGGCCCTGCGGGCCGGCTATACCCGGGTGCACTGGTTCCGCGGCGGGTTCCCCGAGTGGCGCAGTGCGGGGTTGTCGGTGGACAAAGACGACTGAGAAAGACCACTGAGCCCCGCGCCTCAGCCGTGCAGACGGCTGCTGCGCGGCACGCTGGCCAACAAAAACTCCATCTGGTCGGCCAGGATGCGCCGCCCCCGCAGGATCATGTCCTCGTGCAGGCTGGGCACATAAGGCAGGTACAGCAGGCTCATGCGCGCTTCCTCGGGCGTGCGGTTGCCCTTGCGCCCATTGCAGGCTCGGCAAGCCGTGATGCAGTTCATCCAGCTGTCCGTGCCGCCTCGTGAGGTGGGCACGATGTGCTCGCGGGTCAGCTGGTCGGGATGAAAGCGCCCCCCGCAATAGGCACACATGTGGCGGTCGCGCGCGAACAACTTCGCATTCGACAGCGCTGGCACCTGCCGCCAGGCCCGACTGGGGATCGCCCCGCGCACCGCGACGATGGGGTGCAGTTCGATGCGCGATTGCAGGCCGCTGGCGCGCTGGATGCCACCACGCAACACGACGAAAGGATCGCCCAGCGTCCAAGCGATGCCATCGGTGGCGTAGAGCGTGGCCGCCTCCCGGGTGGAAATCCAGGCTTGCGGGCGGCCAGACACGTCGAGCTGCAGCACGTCCATGGGAATACCTTGAGTCCCTGCATTCGATGGGTGCAAACCGAGCAAAACGGGCCCAGCCCGTTTCGCATCGCAATCGCATCCAGCATATGGCAAGACGCTGCCGACGCTCAAGCACCGCCGACAAAGCCCATGTGTGGCGCCTTGGCCGCCGAAGGCCGGGGCTGGCTCCTGGGCCCGCCCGCGTTGCCATGGGCGCGCCGCTGCCGGCCACGGGAGCTCTGGCGGGCTTGTGTTCCGACCGGCCTTGTTCCACACTGGAGCGATACGACGGCTCACCCTGAGGCCCGGCCAAAACCTAGGGAAAACCCTTGTTTGGCGGCTCTGAAAGCGGTTTTCTAGGGGGAAAGCCCCAAGAAATGGCCGCAACGACTTGCCCCCTTGCGGTGGAATTCTGCAAAATAGAACGATCGTTCGTTTTATTCCGGGGTCTTCGTGAGCGCACTGCCTACCACCACGACCAAATCCCCTCGCGGGGCCGGTCGCAGCCTTCACAAGGGGCAGCAGACCAAGGCGGCCATTCTCGATGCGGCCCTGGCCCTGGCCTCGCAAGTGGGCTTGGAGGGCCTGTCCATCGGGGCGCTGGCCGAGGTCATGCGCATGAGCAAGTCGGGCGTGTTCGCCCACTTTGGCTCGCGCGAAGAGCTGCAGATCTCGGTGATCCGCGAATACCACCATCGCTTCGAGGAGGAAGTCTTCTTCCCCTCGCTGTCCGAGCCGCGCGGCTTGCCGCGCCTGCGGGCGCTGTTCGAGCGCTGGGTGCGGCGTGTGTCGGTGGAAATCGACTCGGGCTGCATCTACATCAGCGGCGCGGTGGAATTCGACGACCGCCCCGGGCCTGTGCGCGATGCCCTGGCCGACATGGTGCTCACCTGGCACAAGGCGCTGGGGCGCGCGATCGCCATCTCGGTGGAGGAAGGGCATTTGCGTGAGGACACTGATCCGCAGCAAATGCTGTTCGAGATCCACGGCCTGATCCTTGCCTTGCACCACGATGCTCGCTTCTTGCGCTCTGCCGGCGCGCTGGACCGTGCGCGCCGTGGTTTCGAGTTCATCGTGAGTCACTACGCGACGGACAAAGCGCCCAAGCCCGTGCCCTTGAAGTCGCCACGCAAGACCGCTTCCAAGACCTCCCGCCAATCGTCAGTCTGAACCCAGGAGCCTTTCATGCCCCAGTACACCCCGCCGCTGCGCGACATCCAATTCGTGATGCACGAAGTGCTGAACGTGGTCGATGAGCTCAAGACCTTGCCGGCGCATGCCGACATCGATGCCGAGACGATCAACGCGGTGCTCGAAGAAGGCGGCAAGTTCGCCGCCCAGGTCATCTTCCCGCTGAACATCAGCGGCGACGAAGAAGGCTGCACGCTGGACAAAACCACCCATGAAGTCAAGGCCCCCAAGGGCTTCAAGGAGGCCTACCGGCAGTACGTGGAAGGCGGCTGGCCGGCGCTGAGCTGCGACCCCGAATACGGGGGCCAGGGTCTGCCGCACGTGGTCAATCAGTCGTTCTACGAGATGCTCAACTCGGCCAACCAGGCCTGGACCATGTATCCCGGCCTGTCGCATGGTGCCTACGAGGCCTTGCATGCGCATGGCACGCCCGAGCAGAAGAAGCTGTACCTGCCCAAGCTCGTCAGCGGCGAGTGGACGGGCACCATGTGCCTGACCGAGCCGCATTGCGGCACCGACCTGGGCCTGCTGCGCACCAAGGCCGAGCCCCAGGGCGATGGCACCTACAAGCTCACGGGCCAGAAGATCTTCATCTCCGCCGGCGAACACGACCTGGCCGAGAACATCGTCCACCTGGTGCTGGCCCGCTTGCCCGATGCGCCGGCCGGCTCCAAGGGCATCTCGCTGTTCGTGGTGCCCAAGTTCAAGGTCAATGCCGACGGCTCGCTGGGTGAGCGCAACGCCATCTACTGCGGCGGCCTGGAGCACAAGATGGGCATCCATGGCAACGCCACCTGCCAAATGATCCTCGACGGTGCGGTGGGCACCATGGTGGGCGAGCCCAACCGGGGGCTGCAGGCGATGTTCGTGATGATGAATGCGGCTCGCTTGGGCGTGGGCATGCAGTCGCTGGGTCTGACCGAGGTGGCCTATCAGAACGCCGTGGCCTATGCCAAAGACCGCTTGCAAATGCGCGCCCTGTCGGGCCCGAAAGCGCCGGACAAGCCCGCCGACCCCATCATCGTGCACCCCGACGTGCGCAAGATGCTGCTGACCGCGCGGGCCTATGCCGAAGGCGCGCGTGCCGTGGCGATGTGGACGACGCTGCAGCTGGACAAGGAGCTGGCCAGTGACGATGAGCAAGTGCGCAAAGACTGCGCCGACTTGGTGGCGCTGCTGACGCCCATCATCAAGGCGTTCTTCACCGACAACGGCTGGATCGCCACGTCGCACTGCCTGCAGGTCTTCGGCGGCCATGGCTACATCAAAGAGTGGGGCATGGAGCAGTACGTGCGCGATGCCCGCATCAACATGATCTATGAGGGCACCAACACCGTCCAGGCGCTCGACCTGCTGGGCCGCAAGGTGCTGGCCGACAACGGCGCCAAGCTCAAGAAGTTCGGCAAGCTGGTGCAGGACTTCATTGAAGAAGAAGGCGTCAACGAGGCCATGCAGGAATTCATCAATCCGCTGGCCGACCTGGGCGAGAAAGTGACCAAGCTCACGATGGAGATCGGCATGAAGGCCATGGGCAATGCCGACGAAGTGGGAGCCGCCGCGGTCGACTATCTGCGCATTTGCGGCCACTTGGTGTTTGCGTACTTCTGGGCGCGCATGGCCAAGGTCGCGCTGGCCAAGAAAGACAGCGGCGACCCCTTCTACACCGCCAAGCTGGCCACGGCGCGTTTCTACTTCGCCAAGCTGCTGCCCGAGACCGCTGGCCTGATCCGCTCGGCTCGTGCCGGCCTCAAGCCGTTGATGGAGATGGACGAGGCGCTGTTCTGAGTTCACGCGGGCCGCCGGCCCGCTTTCATACGCACAGGAGACAAGCGATGAACATCAAGGCCCTGATCGCTGCGGCAGCTCTGCTGCTGGGCGGCTTGGTGCAGGCCAGCCCCGTCGGGCTGTGGAAGACCATCGACGACGCCTCGAAGAAGGAAAAGTCTTTGGTGCGCATCACCGAGCAAGGCGGTGTGCTCAGCGGGCGCATCGAAAAGCTGCTCGATCCGCAGTCCAAGCCCGATGCGGTATGCGACAAATGCAGTGACGAGCGCAAGGGCCAGCCCATCGTGGGCCTGACCATCATTCGCAATGTCCGTCAAAACGCGGACGATGCCTCGGTCTGGGATGGTGGCGACATCCTCGACCCCAACAACGGCAAGGTCTACCGTGTGCGCCTGAAGCCGGTGGACGGCGGCAAGACGCTGGAAGTGCGCGGCTACATCGGGGCGCCCTTGCTCGGGCGCACCCAAGTTTGGCAGCGCGTCGAATGATCCCCGTGCCGCAGGCGCGTGGTTCCGTGCCTGCGGCCTTCACCTCAAGGAGAACCCCCGTGAGTCGATTCCAAGTCCGCAAGGTGGCCGTGCTCGGCGCCGGCGTGATGGGCGCACAAATCGCTGCCCATCTGGTCAACGTGAAGGTGCCGGTCGTGCTGTTCGACCTGCCGGCCAAGGACGGCCCGAAGAACGGCATCGTCAGCAAGGCCGTCGAGAATTTGAAAAAGCTCAAGCCCGCGCCGCTGGGCATCCCCGAAGATGCCGCTCGCATCGAGCAGGCCAACTACGAGGAGCACCTGGACAAGCTGCGCGAATGCGACCTCATCATCGAGGCCATCGCCGAGCGCATGGATTGGAAGCTCGATCTGTACAAGAAGATCGCGCCCTACGTGGCCCCGCAGGCCATCGTCGCGTCCAATACCTCGGGTCTGTCCATCACCAAGCTCAGCGAGGCCTTGCCGGAAGACATCAAGCCTCGCTTTTGCGGCATCCATTTCTTCAACCCGCCGCGCTACATGTACCTGGTGGAGCTCATCCCGACGCCCAGCACGCGGCCCGAGATCCTCGACCAGCTCGAAACCTTCGTCACCACCAGCCTGGGCAAGGGCGTGGTGCGCGCCAAGGACACGCCGAACTTCATCGCCAACCGGGTGGGTATCGCGGGCATGCTGGCCACCATCAAGGAAGCCGAGAACTTCGGGCTGAGCTACGACGTGGTGGACGACCTCACCGGCAAGAAGCTGGGGCGTGCCAGCTCGGGCACGTTCCGCACGGCCGACGTGGTGGGTCTGGACACCATGGCCCATGTCATCAAGACCTTGCAGGACAACCTGCACGACGACCCCTTCTATCCCAGCTATGCCACCCCGCCGGTGCTGGCCAAGCTGATCGAGCAAGGCGCGCTGGGCCAAAAGAGCGGCGCGGGCTTTTACAAGAAGGTGGGCAAGGACATCCTGCGTCTGGATCCGGCCAAGGGTGAGTACGTGCCCGCCGGCGCCAAGGCCGATGACATCGTTGCGCGCATCCTCAAGAAAGCGCCGGCCGAACGCTTGAAGCTGCTGCGCGAATCCAGCAACCCGCAGGCGCAGTTCCTGTGGGCCATCTTGCGCGACAGCTTCCACTACGTGGCCGTGCATCTGGAAGAGATCGCCGACTGCGCCCGCGATGTCGATTTGGCCATGCGCTGGGGTTTCGGCATGAGCCAAGGTCCGTTCGAACTGTGGCAGGCCGCGGGCTGGAAGCAGGTGGCCGAATGGGTGAAGGCCGACATCGACGCCGGCAAGGCCTTGTGCTCGGCGCCGCTGCCCGACTGGGTGTTCGACGGCCGCGAGGGCGTGCACACGCCCGAAGGCTCTTGGAGCCCGGCGCAGAAAAAGTACATCCCGCGCAGCAATCTGGCGGTGTATCAGCGCCAGCATTTCCCCGAGGCCGTGTTGGGCTCGGGGGCGGTCGAGCCGCTCAAGGCCGGCACCGAGGTGTTCAAGAACGACGAGATTCGCGTCTGGACGCTCGATGGCGAGGTGCTGATCGCCAGCATCACCTCCAAGCTGCACCTCATCAGCCCCACCGTGACCGAAGGCTTGCTCAAGGCGGTCGATTTGGCCGAGCAAGGCTACAAGGGCTTGGTGATCTGGTCGCCCGATGACGTGTTCTCCGCCGGGGCCAACTTGGAAGCCCTCATGCCGGTGTTCATGGCCAAGGGCTCCAAGGGCATCGCGCCGGAGGAGAAGAAGCTGCAGGACGCGATGCTGCGCATCCGTTATGCCCAAGTGCCGGTGGTGTCGGCCATTCGGGGCATGGCGCTGGGCGGCGGCTGCGAGCTGGCCATCCACAGCGCCCGCCGTGTGGCGGCCATGGAAAGCTACATCGGATTGGTGGAAGTCGGCGTGGGCCTGATTCCCGGTGCGGGCGGGCTGACCTATATCGCGCGCCGTGCCGCCGAGATGGCTGCCGCCGGCAATGCCAATGCCGACATCCTGAAATTCCTGACCGACGGCTTCACCAGCGCGGCCATGGCCAAGGTGGGCACCAGCGCGATCGAATCGCGCAAGCTGGGCTATCTGCTCGACAGCGACGTGATCGTGCCGAACAAGGACGAACTGCTGTACGTGGCGCTGTCGCAGGCCAAGGCCATGTTCGACGCCGGCTACCGACCGCCGCACAAGGCCGTCTTCCCGGTGGCGGGCCGCTCGGCCAAGGCCACGATCATGGCCCAGTTGGCCAACATGCGCGACGGCGGCTTCATCAGCCAGCACGACTACCACATCTCCAGCCTCATCGCCGATGTGGTCTGCGGCGGCGAGGTCGAGGCAGGCTCGCTGGTCAACGAGGAGTACCTGATGGCCTTGGAGCGTCAGCACTTCTGCAGCCTGCTGGACCATCCCAAGACCCAGGAACGCATCATGGGCATGCTGCAGACCGGCAAGCCGGTTCGCAACTGATCGGAGATCTCACATGAAACAAGTTCAAGACGCCTACATCGTTGCCGCCACACGCACTCCGATCGGCAAATCGGGCCGCGGCTATTTCAAGAACACCCGTCCGGACGATCTGTTGGTGGCGGCCATTCGTGGCGCGCTCAAGCAGGTGCCCAACCTCGACCCCAAGGCCATCGAAGACGCCGTCGTCGGCTGCGCGATGCCCGAGGCCGAGCAGGGCATGAACGTGGCGCGCGTGGCTGCGCTGCTGGCAGGTCTGCCCCACACCGTGGGTGGGGTCACCGTCAATCGCTTCTGCGCCGCGGGCTTGACCGCCGTGCAAATGGCCGCCGACCGCATCCGCGTGGGCGAGGCCGACGTGATGATCGCCGGTGGTGTCGAGTCGATGAGCATGGTGCCCATGGGGGGCCACAAGCCATCGTTCAACCCCGAGGTGTTCGCGCGTGATGAAAACATCGGCATCGCCTATGGCATGGGTCTGACGGCCGAGAAGGTCGCGCAGCAGTGGAAGGTCTCGCGCGAGGCGCAGGACGAATTCGCGCTGCACTCGCATCTGAAAGCCCTCAAGGCGATCGAAGCCGGTGAGTTCAAAGACGAGATCACCCCGGTGGAGATCGTCGAGCGCTTGCCCAACCTCGCCGAAGGCGGGATCACGGTCAAAACCCGCACCGTGGACGTGGATGAAGGGCCGCGCCCGGACACCTCGCCGGAGGGCTTGGCCCGCCTCAAGCCGGTGTTCGCGGCCAACGGCACGGTCACCGCAGGCAACAGCTCGCAGACCTCCGACGGCGCCGGCTGCTTGATTCTGGCCAGCGAAGCGGCGATCAAGCGCTACGACCTCAAGCCCTTGGCGCGCTTCGTCAGCTTCGCGATCAAGGGGGTGCCGCCCGAAATCATGGGCATCGGTCCGATCGAAGCGATTCCGGCCGCACTGAAGTACGCTGGGCTCACGCAAGACCAGCTCGACTGGATCGAACTGAACGAAGCCTTCGCGGCGCAAGCGCTGGCCGTGCTCAACACGCTGGAGCTGGACCGCAGCAAGGTCAACCCCATGGGCGGCGCCATTGCCTTGGGCCACCCGCTGGGGGCCACTGGCGCGATCCGCTCGGCCACGGTGGTGCATGCGCTGCGCCGCCACAACCTGAAGTACGGCATGGTGACCATGTGCGTGGGCACCGGCCAAGGCGCTGCGGGCATTTTCGAGCGCGTTTGAGCGCGCGGCGTGGCAGGCCGAGGTCCCTCGTGACGTCGGCCTGCTGGCCTTCCCGTATCGACCAGGAAGCCGACATGGAGCGGCAAAGCGTTCTGACTCCCGATGGCGTGCGCCTGGGGGTGCGCCGTTACCGGCCCGACGCCCAGGTCTGCGCCGCGCAGGCCGTGGTGCTGATCGCACCGGCCATGGGCGTGCCTCAATCGTTCTACGAACCCTTTGCCCGGTGGCTGGCGGCCCAGGGATTCGAGGCGGTCAGTTTCGACTACCGCGGCATTGGCGAGTCCCGCCCGCCGGGCCTGCGATCCTTGCGCGGTTATCAGGCCGACCTCTTCGATTGGGTGCGCGATTTCGATGCGGTGATCGACACCATCGTCGAGGCCCAGCCCGGGCTGCCGTTGTATGTCTTGGGGCATAGCCTGGGGGCGCAACTGCCCGGCTTGCTGCGCAATCGTCATCGCATCGCAGGCTTGGTGTCGGTGGCCGCCGGCAGCGGCTATTGGCGCGATAACGCACCATCGCTGCGGCGCGTGGTGCCCTATTTCTGGCATGTGATCGTGCCCTTGGCCACTTGGCTGTGCGGCTATTTCCCGGGCAAGCGGCTGCGCATGGTGGGCGACTTGCCGCGCGGCGTGATCCTGCAGTGGCGGCGTTGGTGCCTGCATCCGCGCTACCATGTCGGAGCCGAAGGGCCCCACGTGCGCGAGGCTTTCGAGCAGGTGCGCTTTCCGGTGCTGGCCCTGTCCTTCGTGGACGACGAGATGATGACCGAGCGCGGCACGCAGGTGCTGCTGGATTGCTACGCCAATGCCCCGCGGCGTATCGAACGCATCGCCCCGCAGGATGTGCAGGCCCGGCGCATCGGTCATTTCGGATTCTTCCGTGAGCAGTTCGAGTCCACCTTGTGGCCCCGCGTGAAAGACTTCTTCCACAGCTTCATCCCTGAAACCAAGGAGACTGCATGAGCATCAAGACCGCCGTCCTCAACGGCGTGGCCAGCATCGAGATCGCCAGGCCCGAGAAGAAAAACGCGCTGACCGCCGCGATGTACCAGGCCATGGCCGATGCCTTGGTGCTTGCCCGGGACGACAAGCAAGTGCGGGCCGTGCTGATTCACGGCCAACCCGACATCTTCACCTCCGGCAACGACTTGGAGGATTTCATGCAGCGGCCGCCCCAGGGCATGGATTCGCCCGTGTTCCAGTTCATGCGCGGGCTGTTGGAATGCGACAAGCCAGTGGTGGCGGCCGTCACCGGTGCGGCCATTGGCATTGGCACGACGATGCTGTTGCACTGCGACCTGGTCTATGCGGCCGATACCGCTCGCTTCGCGATGCCGTTTGCCAGCCTGGGCCTGGTGCCCGAATTTGCCTCCAGCCTGCTCGTGCCGCTGTATGCTGGCCATGTGAAGGCGGCTGAGAAGCTGCTGCTGGGTGACCCCTTCGGAGCCGAAGAGGCTCAAGAGATGCGCCTGATCAATGCCATTTTGCCCGCGGGCGAAGTGGTCAACCACGCCCGCCGCGTGGCCGAGCGTTTCAATCAACTGGCACCGGCGGCCGTGCGTGAGAGCAAGAGGCTGCTGCGCCGCGCCAACGCCAAACTGGTGCAGGACACCATAGCCGTCGAAGGCGAGCTCTTCGGTCAGCGCTTGCGCAGCCCAGAGGCCCGCGAAGCCTTTCAGGCCTTCTTCGAGAAGCGCAAACCCGATTTCACCAAGTTCGACTGATCCTGCCTGCGACCGATCACGACGCCCGCCTCGTGCGGGCGTCGTGCTTAACGGGGAATCTCCCGAGGGCGGCCCTGTTCGTCGATGGCCACGTAGGTGAGGTTGGCCTCCGTGACCTTGACCACGTAAGGATGGGCCGGATTGCGCTCGGCGTAGACCTCGACATGGACCGTCACCGAGGTGCGTCCGATGCGCTCGATGCGCGAGTAAAACGACAGGACATCGCCCACCGAGACCGGTTGCTTGAAGATGAACTGATTGACGGCCACGGTGGCGATGCGCCCGCGCGCCACGCGAGCGGACTGCACCGAGCCGGCCAGATCGACCTGAGCCATGATCCAGCCGCCGAAGATGTCGCCATTGGCATTGGCATCAGCGGGCATGGGCATGACTCGCAGCACGAGCTCCATGCCTTCGGGCACACTGACGGTTGGAGTCGAAGTCGGGCAAGACGTGTCTGGCATAGGCACCATTTGAAACACAAATCATTCAAACGACGGATTGTCCACGATGCGCCGCGCTGCCGTGAGCCTGCCCGAGGCGGCCGCTGCGACCCCGACCGCGGGGTTCCAGCGTTCGGATGGGGCCACCCTGGCCCGCCTGTTGCCCTATTTGTGGCGTTACCGTTGGCGCGTGGTGTTGGCGCTGGTGTTCTTGGTGGGGGCCAAGCTGGCCAATGTGGGCGTGCCCTTGCTGCTCAAGGAGTTGGTCGACAGTCTATCGATGTCGCCGACCGATCCGCGCGCGGTGCTGGTGGTGCCGGCCGGTTTGCTGCTGGCCTACGGCGGCCTGCGGCTGTGCACATCGCTGTTCACCGAACTGCGCGAGCTCATTTTCGCCAAGGCCACCGAAGGGGCCGCGCGCAGCATCTCACTGCAAGTCTTTCGCCACTTGCACTCCCTGAGCCTGCGCTTTCACCTCGAACGCCAAACCGGTGGCATGACGCGCGACATCGAACGTGGCACGCGCGCGGTGCATTCGCTGATTTCGTATTCGCTCTACAGCATCTTCCCCACCCTGATCGAGGTGGCGATGGTGCTCACGCTGTTGGCGGTGAAGTTCGACGCCGTGTTTGCCTGGATCACACTGGCGGCGCTGGTGACGTATGTCGCCTACACCGTGGTGGTGACCGAATGGCGCACCCAATTTCGCCGACTCATGAATGAGATGGACTCCAAGGCCCACACCCGGGCCATCGACTCCTTGTTGAACTATGAGACGGTCAAGTACTTCAACAACGAAGACTACGAAGCCCGCCGTTACGATGAGAGCCTGGAGCAGCTGCGCCGAGCCGCGCTGAAGTCGCAGTCCACGTTGTCCTTGCTCAACACGGGCCAGCAGCTGGTGATTGCCGTGGCCTTGATCGCGATGCTGTGGCGGGCCACCGAGAAAGTGGTGGCCGGCACGATGACGCTGGGCGACTTGGTGATGGTCAATGCCTTCATGATCCAGCTCTACATTCCGCTGGGTTTTCTGGGGGTGCTCTACCGGGAGATCAAACAATCGCTGACCGACCTGGACAAGATGTTCCGGCTGATGGACTGCCCGCAGGAGGTGCCCGATGCGCCGGGGGCGCCGGACCTGCAGGTGCGCGAAGGCACGGTGCGTTTCGAGCAGGTCGATTTCGGCTACGAGGCCGCGCGGCCCATTTTGCGCGGCGTGAGCTTCGAGATTCCGGCCGGCAAGAAGGTGGCGGTGGTCGGCCCCTCAGGGGCGGGCAAATCCACGCTGGCGCGGCTGCTGTTCCGCTTCTACGATGTGGATGCCGGGCGCATCACCATCGATGGTCAAGACATCCGGCAGGTCACGCAAGCCAGTTTGCGCCGCGCCATCGGCATCGTGCCGCAGGACACGGTGCTCTTCAACGACACCATCGCCTACAACATCGCCTACGGCCGTCCTGGGGCGACACACGAGGAGGTGGTGGCCGCGGCCCAGGCCGCGCACATCCATGACTTCATCGTCTCCCTGCCCCAGGGCTATGACACCGTGGTCGGCGAGCGCGGCCTCAAGCTCTCGGGGGGCGAGAAGCAGCGCGTGGCGATTGCGCGCACGCTGCTGAAGAACCCGCCCATTCTGATCTTCGACGAGGCCACCTCGGCACTGGACTCGGCCAACGAGCGTGCCATCCAGGCCGAGCTGCAATCGGTGGCGCGCAACAAGACCGCCTTGGTGATCGCGCACCGCCTGTCCACCGTGGTCGATGCGCATGAGATTCTCGTGATGGAGGCAGGTCGCATCGTCGAGCGCGGCACGCACGGGCAACTGCTGGCCCAAGGCGGTGCCTATGCCCGCATGTGGGCCTTGCAGCAAAGCGGCCAGGCTTAGGACGTGCTCAGTCTTGCGGCGCAGCGGGCCTCTGGCCTGGCGCTGCGGCCGACGGGTCGGCCTCCGGCGCCGGCCCATGATGGGCCCGCTGTTCGGCCTTGCGCTTGAGCTTTTCTTCCTTCTTGCGCTTTTTGGCCAGTTCGCGCTGGCGCTTTTCGTAGGCGTAATTCGGGGTGGGCAAGGACGTCCTTTCGTTGGCGAGGGCGCTCCCATCCTAACCCGGCTTGGACGCCGGGGCGAGCCCGTTCGTCGATCTGTCAGACTCGCGCGCATGGCGCTCAAATCCACCATCTTCAAGATCGACCTGCAGATCGCCGACATGGACCGCGGCTACTACGCCGACCATGCCCTGACGATCGCCGGCCATCCCTCGGAGACCGATGAGCGCATGATGGCGCGGGTCTTGGCCTTTGCGCTCTTTGCCGCACCGGATCTTCGCTTCGGCAGGGGCCTGAGCACGCCGGACGAACCCGCCCTGTGGCGACGCGACCCGACGGGCGAGGTGCTGCTGTGGGTGGAGGTGGGCCAGCCCGACGACAAGCTCGTGCGCAAAGCCTGCCACCGGGCCCAGCGGGTCGCGCTGCTCACCTACGGGCGTGTGGCTGCCGTGTGGTGGGCGCAACACCGTGCCGTGCTCGAAGGCTGGCCCAAGCTGCGTGTGCTGCATGTGCAAGCCGAGGATGTCCAAGCCTTGGCGGCGCTGGTGGCGCGCACCCTGCGCCTGCAATGCACCATCCAGGACGGGCAGATCTGGATCGGACAGGCGCAGCACATGGTCGAACTGGTCGTGCAGGAATGGAAGCCCTGGGGCTGAGCCTTGGTGATGAACCTTATTGAGCCACGTAGCGGCCGGGTTTGTGGTTGACGGCCAGGATGAGGTTCAGCGCCACGGCGCCCAGCAGGGACCAGATCACCCGCATCGGCTCGACCGTGAGGATGGCGGCTGCGACGATGGCGCAGTCGATGGCCATCTGCACCCGGCCAGCGCACCAGCCGCGCGATTCCTGCAGGTACAGCGCAAGAATGCCCACGCCGCCCAGGCTGGCGCGGTGACGGAACAACATCAGAAAACCCGCGCCCATCAGCAGCCCGCCCATCACCGCGGCATAGGCCGGATGCAGGTCCGCGACACGGAGCACCAGCGGGTGAAACTCGGTCAGCAGCGACAACAACGCGACCGCGATGAAGGTCTTGAGCGTGAAGGCCCGCCCGAGCTTGCGCACGGCAATGCCATAGAAAGGCAGGTTCAGGACGAAGAAGATCTTGCCGAAGCTCAGGCCGCTGGCGTAGTGCAGCAAGAAGGCCAGGCCGGCCGTGCCGCCGGTCAGCAGCCCCGTGTGGTTGAACATCACCACACCCAGGGAGATGAACAGCGTGCCCGTGACCAGGGCCTGGGCGTCGTCGAAAAGCGTGTGGCGGTCGATTGGATCGGTGGCAGACACGGTGACATGGCGTCCAAAGAGGCCGACAGTGTAGGCAAACCGGGCCGCATGCCCTTGGCGTTGGATCAAGCCGGATGCGTGGAGCGGCCACGGCGGCTCCAGGCGTGCCACAGCCGAGCCCCCAGCAGCACCGCGACGATGAGCGCATACAGGCCCACTTCGGCGTCGTCGTTCTTGCCCGAGCGCATCCAGTAGAAGTGCAGCAGCGCCAGGCCGGCCACGGCGTACACGGCACGGTGCAGGGTCTGCCAGCGCGCGGCGCCGAGCGCCTTGATGGCCCGGTTGAACGAGGTGGCCGCCAGCGGCAGCATCAGCACCAGCGCGGTGAAGCCCACCAGGATGAAGGGTCGCTTGGCGATGTCGCGTGCGATGTCGTCCAGGTAGAAGCCCATGTCGAACCAGGCGTAGCACAACAGATGCAGTACGCCATAGAAGAAGGTGAACAGGCCCAGCATGCGCCGGAATCGGGCCAGCCCGTGCCAGCCCGTGGCCCGCCGCAGCGGTGTGACCGCCAGCGTCAGACACAGCAGCCGCAGCGTCCAGTCGCCGGTGCCGCGGATCAGGGCCTCGGCCGGGTTGGCCCCCAGGGCGTCGGCCGCCGCCGCGCCGAGCAGCCATGCCAAGGGCAGCAGGCACAGCACGAACACCAGCGGCTTGGCCGCCGGGTGCCCCACGGCGCGCGACGCCTTCACGCCGTCGGTGTCAGTAGTACTTCTTGAGGTCCATGCCGGCATAGAGCTGGCCCACCTGGGCCTCGTAGCCGTTGAACATCAGCGTGGGGCGCTTGCGAGTGAACAGGCCGTCTTCCCCAATGCGTCGCTCGGTGGCTTGGCTCCAGCGCGGATGGTCCACCGTCGGATTGACATTGGCATAGAAGCCGTACTCGTGCGGGGCTGCCACGTTCCAAGCGGTTTGGGGCTGCTTTTCGGTGAAGCGGATCTTCACGAGGGATTTGCCGCTCTTGAACCCGTATTTCCAGGGCACCACCAGGCGCAGTGGGGCGCCGTTCTGATTGGGCAGCACCTCGCCATACAAGCCGAAGGCCAGCAGCGTGAGCGGGTGCATCGCCTCGTCCAGGCGCAAACCTTCCACGTAGGGCCACAGCAGCACGCGCGAATTCAGCCCCGGCATTTGGGTCTTGTCGGCCAGAGTATGGAACTCGACGTACTTCGCATTGCCCGTGGGTTCGACCCGGCGAATCAGCTCGTTGAGCGAATAGCCCACCCAGGGAATGACCATGGACCACCCCTCGACGCAGCGCAGGCGGTAGATGCGCTCCTCCATCGGCGCGAGCTTCAGCAGCGTCTCGATGTCATAGGTGCCGGGCTTGCGCACTTCGCCTTCGACCACCACGGTCCAAGGTCGGGTCTTGAGGCGGCCGGCGCGCCGGGCCGGGTCCGCCTTGTCGGTGCCGAACTCGTAGAAGTTGTTGTAACTGGTGACGTCGTCGTAGGCGGTGAGTTTTTCCATCGTCACCGCGCCAGCCACCTTGCTGGCGGCCCCGGGCAATGCCGCCAGCCGCCCCGGGGCCCGGGTTTGGGCCCAAGCCTGCCGGCCGGCCCAGGCCGCCAGCGTGGCCCCGGCCGCCCCCGTGGCCATCCAGCGCAGCCAGTCGCGCCGGGCGGCATAGACCGCGCGTGGGGTGATCTCCGAAGCGACCGGATGGTCGTAGGTGCGGGCATGTCTCAGGTAGCGCATGAGAAGGACCTCCAGAGGGGTCACCGTTGGAAAGCACGACGGCACGGCGGGTTCCGCCGTCGGCGTGGGGGCGTGCGTTCAGCGCCCCAGGTCGTCGTGGAAGCCGGTATCGATCACGTCCAGTCCCCCCGTGGTGGGGGCATCGCCCGAGGTCGAGGCGGGGTGGGCGACCCCTTCCAACGCGGCGGGGTCGAACAGCGTGAGCGCGTTGCGGGTCTGGTTGTCGCGAAAGCGCTTGCGCGAGAACAGCTTGCCTTGGGCCTCTGGCGGCAAGTCGGTGACGCGGATGACGTTGCGCGCGATCAGCACATCGATCAGGTCTTCGAGTACCCGGACGAAGTCGGCATCCAGGGTCTCGAAGGACGCCTGGCGCTGCGGGCTGGAACCCGTGTGGCCGAGGAAGCCTTGCACCTCGGGATGATCGTCGGGCAGGAATTCCTGGGTCTCGGGCGTGGGCTGTCGGTGCAGGCTGACGACCACACCGTGAGCATTGCGAGCGACGAAAGGCATGGTCAGAGGCAGCGCGGGTGGACGAACCTTCTCACTATACGCCGCAATGCCGAGGGCCGTTCAGAGCTCGCCGTAGGAGTGCAGGCCCGACAGGAACATGTTCACGCCCAGGAAGGCGAAGGTCGTCACCGCCAGGCCCACCAGCGCCCACCAGGCCGACACGGTGCCACGCAGGCCCTTCATGAGGCGCATGTGCAGCCAAGCGGCATAGTTCAGCCACACGATCAAGGCCCAGGTTTCCTTCGGGTCCCAGCTCCAGTAGCCGCCCCAGGCCTGGGCGGCCCACAGCGCACCGAGGATGGTGGCAATCGTGAAGAAGGCAAAGCCCACCGCAATGGCTTTGTACATGAGGTCGTCGAGCACGTCGTGGCTGGGCAGCTTGGCTGCGATGCGCCGGCGCAGCCACAGGACGCCTGCGACGATCAGGGCCGAGATGCCGAAGTAGACCACCCAGTAGCTGCTCAGTGCGCCGTCGGAGGAGCGGCGAAACACCAGCGGCTCGAAGCACAGCACCACCCCCAGCAGCCACAGCGGGGCCAGCTTGTACCAGCGGGTTTCGCTGGCCTGTTGTTTGATGAGATATGCGAAAGCCACCATCGCGGCCAGTGCGAAGGTGCCATAGCCGATGAAATTGGCCGGCACGTGCAACTTCATCCACCAGCTCTGCAGGGCCGGCACCAAGGGTTGGATCTCGTGGGCGCCACGCTCGACCGTGTACCACAGCAAAAAGCCCACCGCGGCGCTGACGATGAGCATGGCGAAGGCCCCCAGGCTGCGCACGTGCTCGCGCTGGCGATATTGGTCTTCGTAGTAGAGCCAGTACAAGGTGGTCAGCCAGCAAAACAGCACGAAGACTTCATAGAGGTTGCTCACCGGGATGTGCCCGATGTCTGGCGCGATTTGGTGGCTTTCGAACCAGCGCACCATCGTGCCGATCAGCCCCATGGCCACGGCCGCCCAGGCCAGGCGCGACCCCAGGCGTTCGGCGGTGCCGGAGTCCGAGCGGGTGAAAAAGCCGATCCAATAGAACACCGTGCTCATGAAAAAGAGCAGGCTCATCCACAGGATGGCGCTCTGGCTGGACAAGAAATACTTCAGCAGGAACACCTGGTCGGCCTGCGACAGATCGGCCCCGAAGCCGTCTTGCACGCGCGCATACAGGGCGATGGCCAGCAGCGAGGCCGCGCCCACCACCAAGGCCAGCACCCGCAGCGGGCGCCAGAACCAGCCCAACCACACGGCCGCCGGCGCGGCGCCCACGAGAATGGCCTTCTCATAGACATCCATCGAGGCGGCATAGCGCTGGAAGGCATAGCTCGCGCCGGCGAGGACCAGCACGGCGTACAGCCAATCGAACCAGGTTCGCCGGGCGAAGTAGCCCGGGGTGTCGAGGGACAGGGTGGTGGTATTCATCGAGCCTTGGGGGCCGTGCCTTGCAGCACGGCCAACTGGAGGTGGTCAAATTCCCGATCGGTGTCCAGGGTGTGGCGGGTGGACGACAGGGCCAGGGTCACGCGGGTTTGTCCAGGCAGTCCCGGTGCGTCTTCGAGCCAGATCCACAGGCGACGTTCCCTGACATAGAGCATGGCAAACACGCCGACGATGAGCAACAGGCAGCCCAGGTAGACCAGGTATTTTCCAGGGGCGCGGGCGACCTGGAAGACGCTGGCTTGCACCTGCTCGAAGTCTTTCAGCTCCAGCAGCAGCGGGGCCGGGTAGTAGGCTTCATCGGACAGCGACAACACCGCCTGCGTCATGAAGGCGCGGGTGGCGTCGTTTTGCGGCAGCGCGGGCAGGCCGGCCTGGGCGCGGCTTTCTTGCAACAGTTCGAAGATCACCCCGTTGAGAATGCGGATCAGCACCTCGGACGTGCGCGCCCGCTCGGCTTCGGGGACATGGGCTTCCATGAAGTCCGAAATCGCCTGCAGCCCGCCCACTGGGGCTTGGCCGGGGCGTACCGGTTCGATGCCGGCAAACAGGTCCAGGCTGCGCCGGGCCGACACGCGCAGCTGCTCGGCCAGGTCGGGGCGGGCGGGGTCGACCGCGACTCGCACATAGCGCTGCACGGCACGCTCGCGCATGACCGGGTCGTGCAGGGCATCGCGCAGTCGCATCCAGCCGTCCAGGCTGCCGGCCTCGTCGGCCGGGATGCGCAGGTAGCGGAAAGGGTCCGCCGGGCTGTCGCGCACGCCTGCCAAGAACACACGCCGGCCGTCGAGCTCCACCGGCAGCATGTAATTGTGGAACTCGCGTGCTTGCCCCGAGGCATCGCGCAACTTGTACGTCACCGACGGGCCGACGTTGCGCAGGCCCTTGTCACGGCCTGGGGCGCCCGAGCCCAGGTGCTGCTGCACACTGGTCACCAGATCGACCTTGCGCACATCGGTGGCCCCGGTGGCCGCAGCACCGAGGTTCTCGACGTTGATCACCCGCAGCCCGGTGAATTCCAGCGTCAAGGTCTGGCCGTCGGGGGTGCGCACTTCGGTGCTGCTGCCCACCGTGCCGGTGATCTCGAAGCGCGGGCCCGACATGTGCATCGGATGCGCCGTGAGCCTCAGGCGGGAGCCGCCATCGTCGAAGCTCGACTGGTAGATGGCCATGCCCGCGTGATAGAGCGGCTTGTTGACCTCGATGCGGGCCTCACGGGTCTGGCCGGTGGACCGGTCGTGCACCACCACCTCGCTGGCGAAGAGCTTGGGCATGCCGGTGTCGTAATACTCGACGATGAAGCGCTTGAGCTCCACATCGAAAGGCAGGGGCTGTAGCAACACGCCGTCGGGCTGGTTGAGCAGCACCACGCCCGAGCGCGAGCCCTCGGGCACCATCAGATTGCCGCGGAAGGCCGGGGTGTGGGTGCTCAGCCAGTGCTGGGCAGGCACGTCACCGATGAGGCCGGCCCCGGCATAGGGGGTTTTGCCGCTGAACCACATCTGGGCACGCACCATCAAATCCCCGTCGAGCAGGCCGCCGATGCACACCAACACGATGGCCGAATGCGCGGCCAGGTAGCCCAGCTTGTTGGCGGCGCCTTTCTTGGCGGCCACCATGATGCCGCGCACGGCCGGCCCGTCGTGGCGCACTTGGGCGCGAGCTTTCCAGCCATTGCGCTGCAACAGCGCCGTGATCTGCTCGAAGACGGCCTCGCGCGGCTGCGCCACCACGCCGCGGGCCTTGTGATGAAAGGCCTGCAGCGCTTGCTCGCGCACATGTTCCTTGTAGGCCCTGAGCTCATGCGCGATCTTGGGGGCATTGCGCACGATGCACAACGAGGTGGACACCACCAGGAAGGCCAGGATGAGCAGGAACCACCAGGCGCTATAGACCGCATACAGCCCGAGTCGTCCGAACAATTCGGCCCAGAACGGCCCGAACTGGTTCACATAGTTGACCGGGGGTTGATGCTGTTGCACCACCGTGCCCACGACCGAGGCGATGCAGATGAGGGTCAGCAGCGCGATGGCGAACCGCATCGAGGACAGCACCTCGATGGTTTCACGCCAGGCGCGAGACCCACGGGCGAGTTGCAAGCCGGAGGTGGCGGTCATGGAGCGTTCGGGGCGCAGCAAGGACACAAGAAAAACAAAGGCGGGTGTCCCTCCCGGGGCCCGCCTTCTGGTCGTGTTGGTGTTGGGGCGCGCGGGTCGCGCGATCAGCGCAGCCCAGCGATGTAGTCTGACACGGCCTTGATTTCCACGTCGCTCATGCGGGCGGCAATGGCTGCCATCTGCGGGCTGTTGGCCCGTGCGCCGCTGCGGAAGGCGGTCATTTGTGCCGTGGTGTAGTCGGCATGCTGGCCGCTGAGCCGCGGATACTGCGACGGGATGCCCGAGCCGGCCGGGCCGTGGCAGGCGGCGCAAGCCGGCACGGACTTCTCGGCGATGCCCCCACGGTAGATGCGCTCACCCAGGCGGATGGTGTCCTTGTTGGTGGCCGCGCCGGGACGAGCCTGCTTGCTGGCGTAGAACGCGGCCACATTGCGCATGTCTTCGTCGCTGAGCGTGGCGGCAAAGCCGGCCATCACGGGATTCTGACGCTTGCCGGACTTGAATTCTTGCAGTTGCTTGACCAGGTATTCCGGATGCTGGCCGGCAAGGATGGGGTTGGCTGGCGAGCCCCGGCTGCCGTCGGCCGTATGGCAGGCCACGCACACCTGGTTGGCGATCGCCTGGCCCTTGGCCAGATCGGGCTTGGCAGGGGCCTGGCCCAGCGCCGCCATCGGGGCGGCCCACACAGTTGCGGCAAACAGCAGGGTGACGGTCGATTTCATGTCGTGGAGCGAGTTGTAGGCCGAAGGCAAAACCCGCGGATTTTACAATGCCGATTCCATGCCCAGCCAAGCCACTCCTCCAAGCGCCCGCGCGCCCTCTGCTGCGACCGACCCGGCCGTCCGTGCCGCGCTGGCCTGGTTGCACACCGCCCGTTTCCTGACCACGGCCAGTGAATTGCACCAATTGCCCGTCACCGAGCGGCCGGAAATCGCCTTCGTCGGGCGCTCCAATGCCGGCAAGTCCACGGCGATCAACACCTTGGCGCAGCAGCGACAGTTGGCCTTCGCCTCCAAGACGCCCGGGCGTACCCAGCACATCAACCTGTTTGCCTTGGGACCGCGCGAGGCCGCGGATGCCGTGCTCGCCGATTTGCCCGGGTATGGCTATGCGGCCGTGGAGCGCAGCGCCAAGCTGCGCTGGCAGGCGGTGATGGCCGACTACCTGGCGCAGCGCCGCAACTTGGCCGGCGTGGTGCTGCTGGTGGACCCGCGTCATGGACTCACCGAACTCGACCATCAACTGCTGCAATTCGTCTCCCCCCGGGTGGCCAATGGCAGCGTGAGGCTGCTGGTCGTGCTGACCAAGGCCGACAAGCTCAACCGCCAGCAAGCCACGCTGGCACTGCAAGCCGCTCAGCAGGCCCTGGCCCGCTACGTCACCGAGGAGGCCGACATCGGCTTGGTGCTGTTTTCGGGCCTGCGCCGCACCGGCCTGGGCGATGTGGCCACGGCCTTGCACGGCTGGGTGCACGGCCAAGCCTCCGCGTAAACCCCAGGCGGTCAGCGTCGCCGAGGCGACGCCGGGACGGCCCGGTGGCGACGATACTTCGGGGCAGGGCTCTGGAGGAGGTGGCACATGAGCGTGGAGACCTTCGACATCGATTTGCCGCACGGCATCCGCCTGGCCTGCCGGGCTCAGGGGCCGCGCGAGGCGCCGGTGCTGGTGTTGTTGCATGGCTTTCCGGAGGCGGCTTTCGTCTGGGACGAGGTGGGCGCCCTGCTGGCCGGACGCTTCCGCTGCGTGGCGCCGAATTTGCGGGGCTATCCGGGCTCGTCGTCGCCGCCGGAGGTGGAGGCCTACCGGGCCAAGCACTTGGTGCGCGACATCGTCGCCTTGATCGATGCCCTGGGGGCTCCGGTGGCGGCCGTGGTGGCCCATGACTGGGGTGGGGCCGTGGCCTGGAATCTGGCGGCGCAGCAGCCCGAGTCGATCGAGCGCTTGGTGATCGTCAACTCACCGCATCCGGCGGTCTTCTTGCGCGAACTGTTGCACAACCCTGAGCAGCAGCGCGCCAGCGCCTACATGAACTTTCTGTGCCGCCCCGATGCGCAGGACTTGCTCGCCGACAATGACTTCGCCCGCCTGTGGCCCTTTTTCACGAGCATGGGGGCCGGGGCCGATGGACACGGCTGGCTCACCGAGGCGGTGAAAGACCAGTACCGCGCCGCTTGGCGCCATGGGCTCGACGGGCCGCTCAATTACTATCGCGCTTCGCCTTTGCGGCCGCCCTTGGGGCCGAGCGATCCGATCCATAGCCTGCGCTTCGACGATGCGCAGGTGCGCGTGCAGCGGCCCACCTTGGTGATCTGGGGCGAGGGCGACATGGCCTTGCCGCCGTCTTTGCTGGACGGTCTGGAGCGCTGGGTGCCTCGCCTGGAATTGCTGCGCGTGCCCGGGGCCACGCACTGGATCGTGCATGAGCAGCCCGGCCTGGTGGCCGAGGCCATCGCCGGCTTCGTGCCGGCCTGAACCGTTCAACGGATGGGGTCGTCCAGGTTCTGGACCAGACTGTCCACCGCCCGCTGCATCAGCGAGCGCTCCTCGAGCTGGGTGATCAAGCCTTCGGACAGCAGCCGCTCGACGGCCCGGCGTGTCAGTGAATGTGACTGCCCAGCGTGCTGGCTGGCGAACATGAAAAACTGGCCGTTGTCGCTGCACCACATCAGCTGGGCCGTGACCCATTGGCCTTGCACGAACATGTGGTACCACGAGCCGGGCGTCAGTCCTTCCATCCAGGCCTGGCGGGCCAGGCGCCCCGCTTCGGTCTCGGTCTGATCCATCAGCCCCACCGGCACGGTGGGCAGGATGCTGCGGTCCACGGGTTCTGCGGGGCCAGGGGGCAGGGGATCGTCCTCCTCGCGCATCCGTTGCACGATCTGCTCGGCCGACAGCGTCTCGGCTGGCGGCGCAACGGCTGGTGGCTTGCCTCGCAACACGGCGCCGTGGTGGGCGGCCAGCTCGGCGAAGACGGCTTCGCGCTGGGTCTCGGGGCAGGCGATCAGGTCCATGCCGCGGTTCAAGCTGGCCAGCAGCTTGGGTCGCAAGGCGCGCAGCCGGGCTTGGTCGGCCGGTGCGCTCAGGGGCTGCATGCTCCACAGCAGCTCATCGACCGTGTGCATCAGCTCCTGGGCCAAGGGCGAGTGTTCGCCATCACGGGCCATGGCTTCGACCATGGCCTCCACCCAGGGGCCGAACAGAAAGTCTCGCAGCGACTGGCTCAGTGAGCTGTCGCGCATTTGGCGCAGTTGTTGCCGCAGCACGCCACGCAGCTGGTCGGCGCGCTCGATGCGTTGCAGTTTTTCCAGCGCCGCGCGTGAACGCTCCAAGGCTTCTCGGCTGCGTTCGTCAATGTATTGATTGAGCTCGTCCTGGGCTTTCAAAAAATGCTGCCCTTGGGGGGCGGGCAGCGCGGTGAGGCGGTCGATCAGCCCGCCGGCGAACCGCATGAAATCGAGCAGACGCTCGTCTTGAGGGTCCTCATAGCCGGCGCAGTGGGCCGACAGCCGATTCAGCAGCAGCCACACCGGGTGGTCGGACTGCCGCACCAGGGCCGGGTCGCGTCGTGCCAAGTTCAGCACGGCCGGCTTGAGCCGCCCCAGCAGGTGGCGCACCGCATCGATCAGCTTCGGGTCGGCCACGATCTGGTCGAACAGACGGTGGACCAGGCTCTGGGCTTCGGCGCTCTCATCCAAGGGCGTCGGATGGCTGCGGCTGACCCGTTCGAGCAGCCGGCCCAGGGTGCCCGAGTCGGTGAGATCGAAGCCCGCGCCGCCGGCCGGTGGGGGTGGGGCGGCCGAAGGCACGGCCCGGAAGGCCAGGGGCTGCACCCCCAGGGCTTCCAGACGGCGGCAAATCTGCTCGTATTCGAGCTTGAGCGCTTCGGCCAGCTGGGCGCCGGCCACGCGCAGCAGCAGCATGCGCGTCTCGGCCGATACCCCGAGCGCGTGAGTCGAGCGGCTGAGGGCGCGGGCAAACACTTCCGGACGCAGCGGGTTGGCTTCGCGGCGGATTTCCTGCCAGCCGCGCACCGCGGCCATGAAGGCTTGCACCTCGCGCAACTCCCAGTCTGCTTGTTGGTCGATCTGGGCGATCACTCGGGAGATTTCGATGTCCTCGGCCGCCTGGTATTCGTCGACCAGGCTCAGTTCGTCCAGGTTCAGGGTCTGCGGCTTGCGTGAAGCCGCCGCCGTGCCCCCGCCATCGGCCATGGCCTCGCGCACGCCTTGCGCGATCAGCTCTTGCAGCGAACGCATCCAGTCCGCCTTGCGGGCCAACAGCACCTCCATCAGCGCGAAGAACTGTCGCCGGTCCGGGGCCAGGGACATGTGCGCCGTGGGGTGGCGCAGCGCCTCCAGCGTGCGCTCGACCACATCGCGGGCCAATAGCGGCACACCTTGAACGATGGAGTCCAGCGACGTGGACGGCGGCGGCAGTGAGCTCATGATCGAATGGGGGCCTGGTGTGACGTATTGTTGAGGGCGGCGCGGTTCGGCGCAATCCTGCCGGCCCAGGCGCAGCACGGCGGCGCTGTGACAGGGCGATACAATAGAGAGCATAGAGCCGGGCAGCGCCTGGAGGTTCGATGCAGGTGCTCGCGCCCATGGCATGCCCGGGGTTTCGTCGCCGGGTTTGGCCCGGCCCGGGGCTTGGGGGCGGCTCCGAGGCCCCGTGCCCGCCCAAGCATCTGCCTCCTCTGCGCTTTTTGCCCCCGCTTGCATGACCTACAGCGTCAAGGAAGCCTTTTACACCCTGCAAGGCGAAGGCACCCATGCCGGTCGGCCGGCGGTGTTTTGCCGGTTTGCAGGCTGCAATCTATGGAGCGGCCGCGAAGTCGACCGCGCCCAGGCCAAGTGCCGCTTCTGCGACACCGATTTCGTCGGCACCGATGGCCCCGGCGGGGGCAAGTTTGCCGATGCACATGCCTTGGCGGCCCATGTGGCGTCCTTTTGGCCCGCCAGCGCCGCGGCGGCCCAGGCCCAGCGTTTCGTGGTGCTGACCGGCGGCGAGCCGCTGTTGCAGGTGGACCAGCCGCTGATCGCGGCCTTGCACGCCCATGGCTTCGAAATCGCCGTCGAGACCAATGGCAGTGTGGCGGCTCCGCCGGGCCTGGACTGGATTTGTGTCAGCCCCAAGGTGGGCGCCCCGCTGGTGCAGCGCAGTGGGCATGAACTGAAGGTGGTGGTGCCGCAAGAGGGACTGACGCCGGAGGATCTGCAGGCCTACGAGCGCTTGGATTTCCAGCACTGGCGCGTGCAGGCCATGGACAGTGCCGATCCGATCCAACGCCGCCGAGCCATGCAATGGGCCGTGCAATGGTGCTTGGATCACCCGCGCTGGCATTTGAGCGTGCAAACCCACAAGCACCTGGGGATCCGCTGAATCCCGGGCAGACGAAGCCCCGACCCGGGCCCGAGGTCCCGGTCCACGAGATGCCAAGATGTTCGAACTGAGCCAAACCTTTACCTTCGATGCCGCGCATACCTTGCGGCGACAAGTGGACCCCGAGGAAGCGGCCGGCAGCCGGCGCATCCATGGCCACACCTACACCGCCGAGGTGACCGTCGCCGGTCAGCCGCAGGCCGATTCGGGCATGGTGGTGGATCTGGCTCATTTGCGCGCGGCCATCGCCGAGGTGCGCGCCCAGCTCGATCATCACTTCCTCGACGAAGTGGTGGGGTTGGGGGCTCCTACGCTGGAGAACCTCTGCCTGTTCATTTATCACCATGTTCGACGTCGCTTGCCGCAGGTGTCGGCCGTGACGGTGTCGCGCGCCACGGGCGACCGCTGCGTCTACCGGCCGTCGGCCTGAGACGCCGATGCCGCCCCCGGGCCGCAAGGCTCGCCGGGGCGCGGCGTGAATCGGCGCGGGCCGAGAGCACGGCCCAAGCCAAGAGAACGGGCGAAGGGACCCGGCAAAGAAAAAGGGCCGCGGTGGCGGCCCTTTCATCGAAGGCGAATGGCCTGGTGACTTACATGTCCATGCCCATGCCACCCATGCCAGCGCCGGAGGCGGCAGGGGTTTCGTCCTTCGGCGCTTCGGCGACCATGGCTTCGGTGGTGAGCATCAGGCCGGCGACCGAGGCGGCGTTTTGCAGCGCGGTGCGGGTCACCTTGGTCGGGTCCAGGATGCCCATCTCGATCATGTCGCCGTAGGTGCCGTTGGCGGCGTTGTAGCCGAAGTTGCCCTTGCCTTCGAGCACCTTGGCGATCACCACGCTGGGCTCCTCGCCAGCGTTGGCCACGATCTGGCGCAGGGGCTCTTCGACGGCACGCAGCACGATCTTGATGCCGGCGTCTTGGTCGGGGTTGTCGCCCTTGATCTCACCGGCAGCTTGCTTGGCGCGCAGCAGGGCCACGCCACCACCGGCGACGATGCCCTCTTCCACCGCCGCACGGGTGGCATGCAGGGCGTCTTCGACGCGGGCCTTCTTCTCCTTCATTTCGACCTCGGTGGCCGCACCCACCTTGATCACGGCCACGCCACCGGCGAGCTTGGCCACGCGCTCTTGCAGCTTCTCGCGGTCATAGTCGGAGGTGGCCTCCTCGATTTGCACGCGGATCTGCTTGACGCGCGCTTCGATATCGGCCGGGGCACCAGCGCCATCGATGATGGTGGTGTTTTCCTTGCCCACTTCCACGCGCTTGGCTTGACCCAGGTCGGCCAGCGTCACCTTCTCCAGCGACAGGCCCACTTCCTCGGAGATCACCTTGCCGCCGGTCAGGATGGCGATGTCTTCCAGCATGGCCTTGCGACGATCGCCGAAGCCCGGGGCCTTGACGGCGCACACCTTCAGGATGCCGCGGATGGTGTTGACCACCAGCGTGGCCAGGGCTTCACCTTCGACTTCCTCGGCGATGATCAGCAGCGGACGACCGGCCTTGGCCACTTGCTCCAGCGTGGGCAGCAGGTCGCGGATGTTGCTGATCTTCTTGTCGTGCAGCAGCACGTACGGGTTTTCGAGGATCGCGGCTTGCTTGTCGGGGTTGTTGATGAAGTAGGGCGACAGATAGCCACGGTCGAACTGCATGCCCTCGACGACTTCGAGCTCGTTGTCCAGGCTCTTGCCGTCTTCGACCGTGATCACGCCTTCCTTGCCCACTTTGTCCATCGCGTCGGCAATGATCTTGCCGATGGACTCGTCAGAGTTGGCGGAGATGGCGCCCACCTGCGCGATTTCCTTGCTGGTGGTGGTGGCCTTGGAAGCCTTCTTCAGCTGCTCGACCAGGGCAGCGACGGCCTTGTCGATGCCGCGCTTGAGGTCCATCGGGTTCATGCCGGCGGCCACATACTTCATGCCCTCACGCACGATGGCCTGGGCCAGCACGGTGGCGGTGGTGGTACCGTCACCGGCGTTGTCGCTGGTCTTGGACGCCACTTCCTTGACCATCTGGGCGCCCATGTTCTGGAGCTTGTCCTTCAACTCGATTTCCTTGGCCACGGACACACCGTCCTTGGTCACGGTGGGGGCGCCGAAGGAGCGCTCCAGCACCACGTTGCGGCCCTTGGGACCCAGGGTCACTTTGACTGCGTTGGCCAGGATGTTCACGCCCTCGACCATGCGGGCGCGGGCTTCACCGCCGAAAACGACGTCTTTAGCTGCCATAAGAAATTCTCCGAATTCGTTACTGAGTTCTGTTCAGCTGTGGCGCGCGGCGGGATTACTTTTCCACCACGGCGAAGAGATCTTCTTCACGCATCACCAGCAGCTCTTCACCGTCGACCTTGACGGTTTGGCCGCTGTACTTGCCGAACAGCACACGGTCACCGACCTTGACGTTGGGCGCCACGAAGTCGCCCTTTTCATTGCGCTTGCCCGGACCGACGGCCAGGACCTCACCCTGATCGGGCTTCTCGGCAGCGTTGTCGGGGATGACGATGCCCGAGGCGGTCTTGGTTTCGTTTTCCAGGCGCTTGACGATCACGCGATCGTGCAGAGGACGAAGTTTCATGACATCTCCTAAGAGTGAGAACCAACTTCTGGTGGAAGGGTGATGCGAGTAAGCACCAACTTGATGCGCATGATCGACGGGCTCCGCGAGGATTCGCTGGGCCCGGGATCATTAGCACTCGCATCAGATGAGTGCTAACAGCGACGAATTATAGGGGTGGGTTCCGGTTCTTCAAGAGGCGTTCACTGCGGCTGAGTGGCCTCGCGCATCGCCTGGGCCAGTGCCCAGTGGCCTTGGGCCTGCAGACCCTGGATCGCCCCGTCGCGGTTGCCGGCCGGGTGGTTCTGGCTCAGTTTGCGCTTGCCTTCCAGCCGGGTGATGCGCACCTCCAGCCCCACGATCTTGCCCAGCATGTCGCTCAGGTAGTCGGGTGGGGCGTCGCCCATCTTCCACGGCACCGGCTGCGCAGCCTCGTGCACCCGCGTGAGCCGTGCCACCAGACCCCGCACGAATCTTTCGTCATCGTGCACATGGAGGGAGCCATGGGCATGCACCACCTCGTAATTCCAGGTGGGCACTGCGCGGTGTGTGGCGTGCTTGCTGGGGTACCAGTTGGGCGAGATATAGCCTTCCACCCCGCGGAACACCACCAACACCGGGTCGCCGTCGGCCACCTCCTGCCACACCGGGTTGGCCCGCGCCACATGCGCCAGCAGCACGCCCTGCGCACCCTGCGCCGGATCCAGCAGGAAAGGAAGATGCTGCGCCTCCAACCCCGCCGCCGTGTGCGTGACCATCATCCCCAGCGGGTGGTCGTGGATGATGCGGTGCAACTGCTCGGGGCGGGTTTCGGCGAAGTGAGGGGGGAGGTACATGGTGGGGCTCCGGGGGGCTGGCGTGTGCGGGAAGGGTAAGGGATGGCGCGGCTTCGTGCACGCGCGGGTGGCTTCAAGCCCAAGCCTCGTGCCGGGGGGTTGTTGTTCTCCTGTAGAGGGATGTCCTCAGCAGTGACTGGCCTTTGCCCGGCTGGAGGTGCTCAGCACGACATTCGCATCCAGGCGAAGGTGCGGAACGCGGGGAGCAGGTGCAGCGCCACAATCCGTGACGATGAACCTCTCATATGGAGGATGTCGCCAAGGTGCTGGCAGCGTTGCGCCGGCCGCGCCGCGATGACCGTGGACCCCCGCTCGCCGGCGAGCCGTCTGAGAGGATCACTTCGTTGCGGGTTTCGTAGTTCTTGCTTCTCTAGGTGACGGACTCGAGGGGCTTTGACGGGTGCGGCCCAAGGGGCGCGGGCGGCGAGTGTCGCACCAGGGGGTGTCCGGCGCTTGGGCGGCCAGTTGGCGTTCGACGGCGGCCAGCGCGTTGGCCAGGCGGTCGATCCTTCCGGTCTGCCAGACCGGTGCGTCGTAGGCCTCGGCCAGTTGGGCCCGAAGCCGTGCGTACTCTTGCTGCAAAGCGGCGGTGTTCATCAGGCCATCTCCTCCTTGCGGGGATGAGGCCACTATGGCCGCGGCTGGAGGGGCGAGCCATCCCCTGCTTGGAGGCTGCCCCGGCATTCAGGGGGGCGGTCGTGCATCGCTCGCGCCAGTGGGGGGCTGCGGCGGTTTGCGCAGACCGGCGGGGGCTGGCGGCGCCACACCGTCAGCGGGCGTCGGCGGCTGGGGCTGGCGCAGGCAGGCTCAGCGCAGCCTCCAGCAGTGGGTGGGCCCATGCCGGCGTGGCGCGCAGGGTTTCGAGGTCGTCGGGTCGCGGATGGGTGAGTTGCCCGCGGCGCAGTTCGAGCAGCAGCCGTGGGTCGGGAATGGGCGCGCCCGGTGCCGCCTCAGTGCTGTTGTCATAGACCTGCAGGTGTGCCAGGTGTGGCATCAGCACGATGAGGTTGGCCAGCGCGCGGGGGTAGCGCTGGCGGATGCGCTCCTCGGGGATGTCGTGGCCCCCGGCGCGCACACGGGCGGCCACGCGGGCGCGGTGGCGTTCGGGGCTGTCCAGGCCACAAAACCACATCAGCACGTCATGGGTGCGGGTGGCCTCACGCAGGCGCTGGGCGATGGTGGTGCCGCCCAGGGTGGTTTCGAAGGCATGGTGCCGGCCTTGGGCGAGGGCGTCGTCGAGCCGGCGCAGGCCCTCGGCCCAGGCCAAGCCGCTGGCCTCGTCGGCGGTGGCCAGGCCCGCGGCGACGAGTTCACGCGCGTAGCGGTCGGGGTTGAACCAGGTGAGTCCTTGGCGGGTGAGCAAGTGACCGCCGATGGAGCTTTTGCCGGCCCCGTTGACACCGGCCAGCACGAACAGGACGGGGCGCGCGAGGACGGGGCGCGCGTCGGGGGCGGTCATCAATCGCTGGCCCCGGCCTGCACTTCACCATGCAGGCGGGCCGGGCCGTCCATCAGGCCGCGTAGGCGTTCGCCGGCCTCGGCGGCATTCAGCACGGACAAGCGCTCGTCGAAACGGCGCCGCAGGGCCTCCAGCGCGGCCTCGGCCGGCTCGGCGGCTTGCTGGGCGCGCGCCAGCAGTTCGGCATAGGCCTGCACGGGCAGGATCACCGCCTCGGGCTGCCGGTGGTGCGTGATCAGCACGGGGCCTTGGGTCTGCAACTGGCGCATCACGCCGCGCCAGCCGAGCTTTTTCACGTCGGACGCGGGCGTGCGGTGGAGCTGGTGCACGGGCGGGATCGCAGGCTTGGGGACGGCGGACATGGCAACACTCCAGGACGGCGTGGGCTGATCTTAGGCCAAAAAGGGCATTTTGGCCAAAATGGGCCCTGAGATCAGGGCCGAGGCTGCAAGCGCCACAGCGAGGTCACTTCCGCGCGCCGGGCCCGGAACAGGGGGTCGGAGGGATCGGCGGCCTTGGGGTGACGTGGGCGGATGTCGTGGCGGCCGGCCACCGAAAGGCCCGCCTCGGCGATCCAGCCCAGCAGTTGGGCGCGCGGACGCAGCCCCAGGTGTTCGGCCAGGTCGGACAGGATCAGCCAGCCTTCGCCACCGGGCGTGAGGTGATGCTTCAAGCCGGCCAGAAAGCCTCGCAGCATGCGGTGGTCGGGGTCGTAGACGGCTTGTTCCAGCGGCGTGTGGGCGCGCCCAGGCAGCCAGGGCGGGTTGCAGACGATCAGCGGAGCCCGGCCGGCGGGGAAGAGGTCGTCGCAGCACAGGGTCACGCGATCGGCCAGGCCCAGGCGCTGCAGGTTGTCGCGTGCGCAGGCCACGGCGCGGGCCGAGGTGTCGGTGGCCACGAGGCGGCGCACGCCGCGGCGAGCCAACACGGCGGCCAGCACCCCGGTGCCTGTGCCCAGGTCAAAGGCCAGTTCGGGGGGTGGATGGGGCAGGGGCGCGCGGGCCACCAGATCGACATATTCCCCTCGCACCGGCGAGAACACGCCGTAATGGGCATGGATGCGCGCGCCCAGGGCCGGCACTTCCACGCCCTTGAGCCGCCATTCGTGTGCGCCGATGGCGCCCAGCAGTTCACGCAGCGACAGCACGCAGGGCGTCTCGCAAGGGCCGAAGGCTGCTTCGCAGGCGGTGCGCACCTCGGGTGCGCGGCGCAGTGGCAAGGTGTAGTGGGCTTCGAAGGGCAGCAGCACGAGGTTGAGCCGGCGGGCTTTTTCGGCCTGGGCTTTGCGCTGCAGGTGGAAGGCCTGGACGAGCGGTTCGATGCCTGGGGCCGCAGGCGGCGGCTGGCGCGGCGGGCGGTCGAGCCTGCGGGCGAGGGCGGCGAGCAACTGGCGGGCGTTGTGGTAGTCGCCGCGCCACAGCAGGCCGATGCCTTCGCTGCACAGGCGCAGCGCCGTGTGGGCCGTGGTCTGGTCGTCGGCCACCACGATGCGCTTGGGCGGCGGCAGGCCGGCTTCGCCATGCCAGCGGGCTTCGCGGGGCTGGCCGCCTTCGGTCCAGCGCAGGACGGGGGGATCTGGGTGCATGCGCCACTGTAGCGCCTGTGGTCGCCTGCGGCTGCGGGGCGTCGAGGCGCAGGCACGCGTCGAGGCGCTTGCCGAGAGCGGATCTCAACGCTTGCGCGCGTCGGAGGCTGGTGCGGCCGCGCCGCGGGCTTGCTGCAGGCCCTCGGTCATGCCCAGGAGTACGCCACTGACCAGGGTGGAATAGCCTTCGAGCAGAGCCTGGGCGGCGCGCAGGCCCAGGGCGCGGCCGTCGCGCAGGCTGTGGCGCGCTTGGGCCAGGAGCTGCTCGACGGTGGCCGTGGCCTGGGCGCCGGTGTCCGTGCCCTTGAGTTTCATGGCATCGAGCACGGGCTGCCAGGCGTTTTGCACGGGTGCGGCGGCATCCTGGACCGCTTTGCCCACGGCAGTGAGGAGCACGTCTTCCATCTTCTCGAGGTTGGCCAGCGCGGTCTTCAGCGGCCCTTGCTGCAGATCGGCCCCTTGTGAGACGAACTGTTGCAAGGCGGTGCGGTGCGCTTGCACGGCCTTGAGCAAAGCCGCATCCATGCCTTCGAAGGCTTGCTCGAGCAGCGCTTGCACTTCGGAGGCGCTGCCGGGGTTGCGTGCCGCACCGGCCGAGGCGGCTTGGGTGACGGCATGCAGCACGCTGCGCACGTTTTGCAAGGTGAGCTCGCGCCCTTGCAGGGCCTTGAGCGTGGCGGCGCTGACCGCTTGGCGCAAGGCTTCGCCTTGGCGCTGCGTGGCTTGGGCGAACAGCTCGATGAGGGTTTCGTGGTCGATGCCGGAGGGGGTCTTCATGGGCGGGTCCTGGTCGTGGCGGTGGCCGTCTCAGATTTATAGGCGCGATCGGCCGCATTGAACAGGGCAGGGGCATCACCGATGCCAGTCGCACAGGGCCAGGGCGGACAATCGGCACCATGGACTTCCTCGAGCATTGGGATGAGGGCATCACCGTCATCGACACCGGATTCGTGCGTGCGCGTTTCGATGCGGCCTATCTGATCGTCGAGAACGGGCGAGCGGCTTTCGTGGACACGGGCCCCAACAGCGCGGTGCCGCGCCTGCTGGCGGCCTTGCAAGCCCGGCAGATGGCGCCCGAGCAGGTCGATTGGCTGATCGTCACGCATGTCCACCTGGACCATGCCGGCGGTGCGGGATTGTTGCTGCAGCATTTGCCCAACGCCAAGCTGGTGGTGCATCCGCGGGGGGCGCGGCATTTGGTCGATCCGCGGCAGTTGATGGCCGGTGTGCGGGCGGTGTATGGGCCGGAGGTGGCCGAGCGCGACTATGGCGAGCTGCAGCCGGTGCCACCGCAGCGCGTGCTGGAAACCCACGATGGGATGGTGTTGGCGCTGGGCGGCCGAGCGCTGCTGGTGGCCGACACCCCGGGGCATGCACGGCATCATCACTGCATTTGGGATGAAGCCAGCCGCGGCTGGTTCACGGGTGACACCTTCGGCATCGCCTACCCGGATCTGCGCACCTCCACGGGGGGCTACGCCTTCCCGACGACCACGCCGGTGCAGTTCGAACCCGAGGCCTTGCTGGACTCGATCGATCGGCTTTTGGCGCGCGACCCGCAGGTGATGTTCCTCACCCACTTTGGCGCCACGCGCGAGGTGGCCCAGCACGCGGCGATGCTGCGTCGTCAGCTGGACGCCATGGTGCGCTTGGCGCGTTCGGTGGCCGAGCTCCCGGACCGCCATGCCCGACTGCGTGCCGCGCTGGCGGCACTGTACGGCGCCGAATATCGGCGTGCGGGCGGCGTGCTGGACGACGAGCGCCTGCAAGAGCTGCTCGAAGGCGATGTGGAGCTCAACGCCCAGGGGCTGGGCGTGTGGCTGGACAAGCAGGCGGCGGCCGCCTGATCAGTGGCGCGGGCCGCGAGGGCGGTCTGCGCCTTCGCGCCGGGCTGGGCGATCGCCGCTGCGGGGCGGGCGGTCCCTGCGAGGCGCTGGGCGCCGCTCGTCGTTTCCGCCTTGGGCCTCGCGCAGCAGGTGATGCATCTGCCCAGGGTGCATGTTTTTGCTGGCGGCGAAGTCGTTGATGCTCAGGCCGCTGGCTCGATAGGCTTGCACCAGCTCGGCCAGAAACGCTTGGCGCTGCGCACGCTCGGCGCGGGCCGTCTCCAGCAGGCCGTCCAGTGCTTCGGGCGCGATGCCTTTGAGCGCACAAAAATTCTCGCGGGTCAGCGTGGTCGTCTCATAGGCGCGCAGCAGGTTGGCGCGGAACTGGCGCTCGGCGCGTTGGGCTTCGCGGCGCTTGGCGCGGGCCTGTTCTCGTGGGGCCTCTCGTGGCGCGTCGTGTCGGGCCTTGTGGCGCTTGGGGTCTGGCGGCTCGGCGGCCGCCGCCTCGGCCACAGCGGCTTGCGGCTCACGTGCCCCTTGGGCGGAGCCGCGGCGCTGTTGGCGACGCTTGAGCAAGGTTTCCAACGCGATGCGGCGATGTTCCTCGCTCAACGCTGCGGCGGGCTGCCCGTCCAGATCGAAGCGATGTGTGCCGGTGCTCACCGCCTTGAGATAGGCATCGCTGAGCGTGTAGCGGCGGAAAAAGGCCGACAGCACGGGCTTGGGAAACACGCCGGGCGCGCGCGCCTCGATGTCGGCATGGATGCGCAGCTTCAGCGGTTTGGGCTCGCCGCCGAACAGGGCGGGAAAGCGCGCGCGCAACTCCTCGGCGCAGGCTTTGACCGTCATGGCAGGCGCCGAGGGCGAGACGTCGCGGCCCTCGGGGGCATCGGTCATGGATTCGGGCCTGGCGTCGGTGGGGCCGTCGCCCTGAACGGACGCGGCCGGCGACGTGGCAGGTGCGTGCGGCGGCTCGTCGGCCGCGTCGGGGATGGGGGGGTGGGGGGTGTCGGCGTTCATGACGGTTCGTCGGCGTGAAGGGGAGATTGTCGCCGCTTCGCCGGCCTGGTGTCTTGCGCGGACGGTGACCGCGGCTTGCTGCTTCGCAGCGGCAGGGGCCAGTCCGGGACCCCTTAGGATGTGGCCCCATGGATGCGCAGCGTGCGAGTTCGGCACCTTGGGTCAGCGTCGTGGGCATGCTGGGCTTGGCTTCGGGCATGGGCATTGGACGCTTCGCGTTCACGCCCATGCTGCCGTTGATGCAGGCCGAGGGACTGAGCTTGCTTGCTGGCGGCCAATTGGCCGCGGCCAACTACCTGGGCTATCTGGCCGGAGCCTTGGCCTGCATGGTGGTGAATCCTCGTGCCGGTGCGGCGGCGCGGGCCGGGTTGCTGGGCGTGGCCGTGTGCACGCTGGCGATGGCGGCGTCGCCGGGACTGCAAATGGCCTGGCTGTGGCGTTGGGCCGCTGGCATGTGCAGTGCCTTCGTGCTGGTGGGCGTGTCGGCCTGGGCCATGGGCTGGCTGGCGCAGGCCGGGCGCTCGGGGGCCGTGGGCGGCCTGTTTGCCGGCGTGGGCCTGGGCATGGCGGCCGCCGGCGGCATCGCTTGGCTGGCCGGGGTGGGGGGCTGGCCGGCCGCGCCCACCTGGGCAGGGTTGGGTTTGCTGGCCCTGGCCGTGGGCTTGCTGGCTTGGCAGCCTCTGGGGCATGAGGCCCCAGCCACGGCACACCACGTGCCTGCGCGGCCCTCGCGTGTGCCACGAGCGGTGTGGCCGCTGGTGGCCTGTTATGGCGCCTTGGGCTTCGGCTACATCCTGCCGGCCACGTTCCTGCCGGCGCTGGCGCGGCTGTGGGTGGACGATGCGCGCGTCTTCGGCGCGGTTTGGCCGGTGTTTGGCGTGGCAGCGGCTGCATCGACCATGGCGGCCGCGCCGCGGCTGGCGCGTCAGGGTGCGCGCCGCGTGTGGGCCGCCGCCATGGGCGTGATGGCCGTGGGCGTGCTGCTGCCGGTGGTTTCGACCCGGCCCCCGGCCCTCGTGCTGAGCGCCGTGTGCGTGGGAGGCACCTTCATGGTGGCCACGATGGCCGGTTTGCAGGAAGCCCGGCGCCTGGCCGGTGCGGCCGCCACCCGTGCGATGGCCGCGATGACCGCCGCCTTTGCCACCGGTCAGTGGCTGGGCCCGCTGACGGTCGGCGTCTTGACACGCGCCGACGATCCGATCACCCGGCCCAGCCTGTTGGCCGCGGCGGTCTTGCTGTCGGCCGCGGCAGTGCTGGCCGCAAGGACGGCGCCGGCCGCGTCTCGGTCCGGGCCGACCCGATGAGGAGGAGCGCAGGGGCGGCTCGCGTGAGCGAGCCGCTCAGGCGTCTGCCAGCGGCACGTCACGCCCATCGGGGGCTTGCAGCGCCATCAGGCCGATCACCTGTTCGAGCAGATGATTGAGCTGCGCCAGGGCCGGCGGATCCAGGCGGCCCAGCGCATCGGGCAGAATGCCAGCCACCGGCTGGGGGGCGGATTGCGCGATGCGCGCACCCGCTTCGCTCAGGAACAGGCTGACCACACGCTGGTCGCGCTGGTCGCGCCGGCGCTCGATGAGCCCCTTGCGGTCCAGCGATTCGACCAGGTTGCTGGCCGTGGCCTGTTGGATGCCCAGGGCCTGGGCCAGCTGGGTGACGCGGATTCCCGGTTGGGCCTGGATGGTCACCAGGCACCACAATTGGGACCCGCTGACGCCGGTGGCTTCCTGGACTTGCTGGAAGTGCTGCTTGATCGACCGCACGATCATGCGAAAGCTGCGCAGCGCGCGCAGCACTTCGGCGGGCAGGCTGGGATTTGCGACGTTGGGAGGGGAGACCATGAATGTGGCTAGGAGATGAGGCAACGAGCCCTGCCAATGTATGGCATGGTCCCCCCATAACGCGTCAGCGCGCAGCAGGTTGACGCCTCGATGGTCTCGTGTGGGCAAGGTTGCCGCCGGCCCCACAGAAAAGGAAAGAAAGGGAACAGCACGATGCTCGAATCCATCCTGGCCACCTTGGGGATCGACCCGTCAGGCTCCAGCGGTCTGTTGTGGGGCTCGCTGGTCATCATCGTCGGCGCTTTGGTGGGTGAGGTGGTGTTTCGTCGGTTGGGGCTGCCGCGCGTGGTGGGCTATGCCTTGGCCGGCATGGGGGTCGGCCTGGCCGGCTATGGGATGGCCGGCGGGGGACTGTCGGCTTCCTTGCGTGTCATCGTCGACCTTGCCCTGGGCCTGCTGCTGTTCGAGCTGGGCTCGCGGGTCTATCTGCGCTGGTTGCGCATCAATCCCTTCTTGCTCGTGACCAGCTTGGCCGAGTCGCTGCTGACCTTCGGCGCGGTCTATCTGGCGATGCGCTGGGCTGGGTTGGATGCGCCGGCGGCCGCAGCGCTGGCGGTGCTGGCCATCCCGTCCTCGGCGGCGGTGATCGCGCGGGTGGCTTCCGAGTTTGGTGCGGCCGGGCAGGTGACCGAGCGGGCCTCGATGATGACGGCTTTGAACACGCTGTACGCCGTGTTCGCCAGCAAGCTGCTGCTGGCCTGGCTCGACCTGGACACCGGCCAGAATCCGGTGCAAGCCATCGTGCAGCCCCTGTACGTGGTGGCCGGCTCGGTGCTGGTGGCCGGCGTGCTCGGCTATGCCGTGGCCCGCGTGGCCCGTGGCCTGGATCTGCGCAATGAGAACTCCACCTTGCTGCTGCTGGGCCTCATCACGCTGGCCCTGGCCGTCACGCAGGTGCTCAATGTGTCCACGCTGCTGGTGCCGCTGATGGCCGGCCTGTGGCTGCGCAACACCACCGAGCGGCCGTGGGTGTGGCCGCGGCATTTCGGCACGGCCGGTGGGGTGCTGGTGCTGCTGTTGTTCGTGATCGTCAGCACCTCGTGGTCGCCGGCGGCCTTGGCGGCTGGGGCCGGCCTGGCCGTGCTGGCCATGGGGGTGCGTCTGGCGGCCAAGGCCGGGGCGGTGCTCACGCTGGGCTGGTTCAGCGGGCAGTCCGTCCGCCAGGGCCTGGGCCTGAGTCTGGCGCTGACGCCACTGTCGGCCACGGCCCTGGTGCTCTTCGTCGATCTGCAAGCGTCGCATGCGGCCTTTGCGGCGCAGATCGCCCCCGTGGCCCTGAGCGCCGTGGCGCTGATGGAGTTGCTCGGGGCCCTGGCCGTGCTGGCTGCCCTGCGCGGTGCCCATGAGATCACCCCACAGCGCGGGATCTGAGCGCGTCCCGAATTCTCCCAAGGACCCTGCCCATGAGTCTGGAAGCCTTTGCCCCCTCCGAACCCCTGACCCTGGGTGTCGAGCTCGAACTGGCCATCGTCAATCGGCACGACTACGACCTGTCGCCCAGCTCGGCCGACCTGCTGCGCCTGATGGCCAAGCGCAAGATCCCCGGCGACGTCAAGCCCGAGATGACCGACAGCATGATCGAGCTGTCCACCGGCATCTGCCGCCACCATGCCGACGCCTTGGGCCAGCTCACCGAGATCCGCGATGCGCTGGTCGAATGCGCCCGCAAGCTCAACGTGGGCTTGTGCGGCGGCGGCACCCACCCCTTCCAGGACTGGAGCGAACGGCGCATCTTCAATACGCCGCGCTTTCACATGCTCTCCGAGCTGTATGGCTATCTGTCCAAGCAATTCACCATCTTCGGCCAGCATGTGCACGTGGGCTGCCCGGGGCCGAACGAGGCCCTGGTGCTGCTGCATGGCCTGTCGCGTTTCATTCCCCATTTCATTGCGCTGTCGGCCTCCAGCCCCTACGTCCAGGGCACCGATACCGGGTTTCACTCGGCGCGCTTGAACTCGGTGTTTGCGTTTCCGCTGTCGGGGCGTGCTCCGTTTTGCACGACATGGGAGGACTTTCGCCTCTTTTTCGAGAAGATGACGCGCACCGGGGTGGTCCAGAGCATGAAGGACTTTTACTGGGACATCCGACCCAAGCCCGAATTCGGCACCATCGAGGTGCGCGTGCTGGACACCCCGCTGACGATCGACAAGGCCGCGGCCTTGGCAGCTTATATCCAGTGCGTGTCGCGCTGGCTGACCGTAGAACAGCCCTACGAGTTGGCCGAAGACGACTACCTCGTCTACACCTTCAACCGCTTCCAGGCCTGCCGGTTCGGTCCGGAGGGCACCTTCGTGGACCCCAAGAGTGGCGAACATCGCAGCCTGCGCGAGGACATCCTGGCCACCCTGGCGCGGCTGGAGTCCCATGCCATCGAGCTCAAGGCCGAGGCGGCGCTGGACTACCTGCGCCTGGAGCTGGAGCGCCATGGCAACGATGCCACCTGGGCGCGTCAAGTCCACGCCCGTGAACACCTGTTGCCCGAGCTCGTGCGACGACAGTGCGAGCGCTGGGCGGGGGAACGCGGAGATGATTGAAAGTAATTTGACTACATCGACTCCAGTGTAGGGCTTTGGGCTCGTGAGGGGGTGCGGTTCAGCGCTTCGCCCGACACATCCACAAATTTCCTTTTGTTATCAATCACTTGGCGGGGCCTTCTCCGGTTTGCGCATTCTAGGGTTTGTCCCAGGCTTGATTTTGTAGTTTTACTTCGTGACCATCGCGCTCACTGACTCTGGAGGGTCGCGGTCCAGGCTTTGCCCATCGCGGCCCTTGCCGGGATCGAACTCAGGAGACGATGATGACGAACGGGACGAAATGGGGCTGGAGCCGCTGGGCGATGGCGCTGGCGATGGCCGCCGTGGGCGGCCTGCTGGCTGCCTGTGGGGGCGGGGGCAGCGATGGCGGTGGCCATGACGAAGCCGCTGCGGTGCCGGCGGGAACCTTGCGGGTGCACTACCAGCGTGCCGCCGGGGACTATGACGGCTGGGGGGTGTATGCCTGGCGCGGGCCGACCACCCCCTCCAGCGGCTGGCCCGGCTCGCCGCGTTTCGTGTTCACCGCCTCCGACGGCTTCGGCCGCTATGTGGACATTCCCGTCGATCCATCGCTGGGCCGCATGGATTTCCTGTTGAACCGGCCCACCAGCGCCTCCGAAGCCGAGAAAGACCAAGACTGCGACCGTGTGGCCACCTTCGCCGCGGACATTGCCACCCGTGGGCAAGAGATCTGGCTCAAACAGGGCGATTGCGCCACCTACGACAGCGCCCAGGCCGCCAGCGGCGTGAACATCAACCATGCCCGCGCGATGTGGCTGTCGGCCTCGCGCCTGGTCTGGCCCGACCTGCCGGCCGGCGGCGAGCTGCGCTTGTACCATGCGGCCCAAGGCGGCATCACCGTCGGTGCCGCGGGTGTTCAGGGGGCGGACGGCTTTCACACGCTGAGCCCCACCACGCTGGAGGCCGCGCTGCGCGAGCGCTTTCGCCATCTGGCGTCCGCACCGGCCTTTGCCGTGCCGGTTGCGGCACAGGCCGAGGTGCGCTCGCTGCTCAAGGGACAGCTCGTCGTGGCGCGCCTGTTTCAGGGCCAAGTCACCCATGCCACGCAGTTGCAGATCCAAGGGGTGCTGGACGATGTGTATGCCGCCCAGGCGCGCCCCCAGACCCTGGGGGTGAGTTTCGACGGGCAAGGCCGCCCGGTCTTTCGCCTGTGGGCGCCCACGGCGCGCTCGGTCGAGCTGGCCGTGGATGGTCAGCCCCTGCGCCCGATGACCGAGGATCCCAACTCCGGCGTGTGGAGTTACACCGGCGAGACCTCCTGGGTGAACGACGCCTACTACACCTACCGGGTGCAGGTGTATTCACGGCAAGACGGCGGCGTGGTCACCAATACCGTGACCGATCCCTATGCGCTCACGCTCAATGCCAACAGCGAGAAGGCGATGGTGGCGCGACTGTCCGATGCGATGTTCAAGCCCACCGGCTGGGACGGTCATGCCATCCCGCCGCTGCAGGCGCCCTCGGACAGCGTGATCTACGAACTGCACGTGCGAGATTTCTCGGCCAACGACGCCACCGTGCCGGCGGCGCATCGTGGCAAGTACACCGCGTTCGCGCAGGCCAACACCGATGGGGTGCGCCACCTGCAGGCCCTGGCTGCAGCGGGGCTCACGCATGTGCACCTGCTGCCCACCTACGACTTGGCCACCATTCCCGAGACCGGCTGCGTGACGCCGACGATCACCGCGGCCGGCCCGACCAGTGACGTGCCCCAGGCCACGGTGGCGGCGACCAAGGATGAGGATTGCTTCAACTGGGGCTATGACCCGCGCCACTATGGCGCGCCCGAAGGCAGCTACGCCAGCGACGCGGCCGACGGGGCCGTGCGCGTGCGCGAGTTCCGTCAGATGGTCCAAGCCCTGCATGGCATGGGCCTGCGCGTGGTGCTGGACGTGGTCTACAACCACACCAGTGGCAGCTTCCTCGACCGCATCGTGCCGGGTTATTACTACCGCCTCAACGGCGACGGCTTCATCGAGCGCTCGACCTGCTGCGAGAACACCGCCCCCGAATACGCGATGATGGAAAAGCTCATGATCGACACGCTCAAGACCTGGGCGGTCGAGTACAAGGTCGATGGCTTCCGCTTCGACATCATGGGCCACATTCCGCTGGCGGCCATGCAAGCGGCCCGCACCGAAGTCGATGCGGCTGCTGGACGCCCCTTGCTCTATTACGGCGAGGCATGGAACTTCGGCGAGGTGGCCGACGACCGTCAGTTCGTGCAGGCCCGACAGGCCAACTTGCGCGGCACGGGCATTGGCTCCTTCAGTGACCGCATCCGCGACGCCATCCGCGGCGGCGGCCCCTTCGACGCCGGCGACGACGTGCTGCGCCGCCAGGGGTTCGCCAACGGACGCTGCTACGACAACAACGCGCTCAATGGCAGCACCTGCACCTCCGACCAGCGCAGCGAGCTGCACTATCAGCAAAACCTCATCCGCTTGGGGCTGGCCGGCAGCGTGCACGACTTCGTGCTCAATGGCAGGTTGGCGTCCTCGTACGACTACGGCGGCCAAAGCGCCGGCTACACCGCCGACCCGTACGAGGTGATCAACTATGCGGGCGTGCACGATGGCGAAACGCTCTTTGACATCAACCAGTTCAAGCTGCCCTCCACCGCCACGGCGAGCGAGCGTGCACGGGCCCAGGTGGTGGCGCTGGGCACGGTGCTGATGGGCCAGGGCATCCCCTTCCTGCATGCGGGCGACGAGCTGCTGCGCAGCAAGAGCCTGGACCGCGACAGCTACAACGCCGGCGACTGGTTCAACCGCATCGACTGGTCGGCCACGACCAACTTCTTCGGCACCATGGGCCTGCCCTCGGCCGAGAAAAATCGGGTCGAGTGGGACCGCATGCGCCCGATCCTCAGCAATGCCAACATCCCGCCGTCGGCCGCCGACATCCGCGCCACCCGCGACGCCGTGCTGGACCTGCTGCGCGTGCGCCGCGACACCACCATGCTGCGTCTGCGCAGCGGGGCCGATGTGCGCGAGTGCGTCAGTTTCCCCGATGCGGCCGACCAGCGCGACGGCCTGATCGTCATGCGCATCGTCGGCCGCAAGAGCGACGGCAGCCCGTGCGGTGACGGTCGCTATGCCAACCTGGTGGTGCTCATCAATGCCGCGCCGGTCGATCAGACCTATTCGGTGGCCGCCCTGGCCGGCCGCAGCCTGAGCCTGCACCCCGTGCTGGCCAATGGCAGCGATGCCCGGGTTCGGGGCGCGAGCTTTGCCTCCGGCAGCGGCGTCTTCACCGTGCCGGGCCGCAGCGTGGCCGTTTTCGTGGAGCCGGCTGGCCCCTGAGCCGGGTGCAGCCCTCCTCCTCGTGAGCGCGGGACCCCGAGGCCGGTCCCAGCGTGTTGCCCGCCCGCCGATGGCGGGTTTTTTTCTTGGGGGGGGCCTTGAAGGGCCGCCGAGCGCCCCCATGTGGGCGCCTCATCGGCGCCACGCCTGCCATTTCACCATCCGAAGACGTCATGGACAAGCAAACCCTCTCTTTTCAAGCCGAAGTCAAGCAGCTGCTGCACCTGGTCACGCACTCGCTGTATTCGAACAAGGAGATCTTCCTGCGCGAGCTGATCTCCAACGCGTCGGACGCCTGCGACAAGTTGCGCTTCGAGGCCTTGCACAACAACGCGCTGTACGAAGACCAGCCCAATCTCGAAATCCGCGTCCACTTCGACAAAGCCGCGCGCACCATCACCATCAGCGACAACGGCATCGGCATGAGCGCGGAGGAAGCCATTGCCAACTTGGGCACCATTGCCAAGAGCGGCACCCGCGAATTCATGGATCGGCTCTCGGGCGACCAGCAAAAAGACGCCCAGCTCATCGGCCAATTCGGCGTGGGCTTCTACAGCGGCTACATCGTGGCTGATCGCATCACCGTGGAATCCCGCCGCGCCGGCCTCAAGCCCGAGGAGGGCGTGCGCTGGAGCAGCGATGGCACCGGCGAGTTCGAGGTCGAAACCATCACCCGCGCCCAACGCGGCACCGACGTCATCTTGCACCTGCGCGAAAGCGAGCTCGACTTTCTCAGCCGCTGGCGCCTGAAGTCCATCATCGGCAAATACTCCGACCACATTTCCCTGCCCATCCTGATGCGCAAAGAGGAATGGGACAAAGACAAAGGCGAGTACGTCCTGAAAGACGAATGGGAAACGGTCAACCAGGCTGCCGCGCTGTGGACGCGCCCCAAGAGCGACATCACCGAAGAGCAATACCACGAGTTCTACAAGCAGATCAGCTACGACACCCAGCCGCCGCTGGCCTACACCCACAACCGCGTCGAAGGCCGCACCGAGTACACGCAGCTGCTGTACATCCCGGCCAAGGCGCCGTTCGACCTGTGGAACCGCGACAAGCGTGGCGGCGTCAAGCTCTACGTCAAGCGCGTCTTCATCATGGACGACGCCGAGGCCTTGATGCCGGTCTATCTGCGCTTTGTCAAAGGCGTGGTCGACAGTGCCGATTTGCCGCTCAATGTCTCACGCGAGCTGCTGCAGGAAAGCCGTGACGTCAAAGCCATCCGCGAAGGCTGCACCAAGCGCGTGCTGTCCATGCTGGAAGACCTGGCTGAGAACCACAAAGACAAGTACGCCCAGTTTTGGAGGGAGTTCGGCGCCGTGCTCAAAGAGGGCGTGGGCGAGGACAACGCCAACCGTGATCGCCTGGCCAAGCTCTTGCGCTTTGCCTCCACGCATGCCGACGAGGGCGTCTCGCTGGCCGACTACGTCTCGCGCATGAAAGAAGGCCAAGAGGCGATCTACTACATCACGGCCGACACCTTGGCCGCAGCCAAGAACAGCCCGCAGCTGGAAATCTTCCGCAAGAAGGGCATCGAGGTCTTGCTGCTGACCGACCGCGTCGATGAGTGGATGCTCAACTACCTCTACGAGTTCGACGGCAAGCCGCTGCACAGCGTGGCCAAGGGCGCGGTGGACCTCGGCGCGTTGCAAGACGAAGAAGAGAAGAAAAAAGCCGAACAGGCCGCCGAGGCTTTCAAGCCCATCGTCGAGCGCCTGAAGGAAACCCTCAAGGACAAGGCCAAGGACGTGCGCGTCACCACTCGCTTGGTGGACTCTCCGGCCTGCTTGGTGGCCGACGAAGGCGAGATGAGTGCCCATCTGGTGCGCTTGCTCAAGCAAGCCGGCCAGAAGGCGCCGCAGACCCGCTTCATCCTGGAAATCAACGCCGATCACCCGCTGGTCAAACGGCTGGACGGCAGCGATCGCTTCGAGGACCTGGCCCACATCCTCTACGACCAAGCCTTGCTGGCCGAAGGCGGGCAGCTCGACGACCCGGCGGCCTACGTCAAGCGCGTCAACGCCTTGCTGGTGGGCTGAGCCCTCACACCGCCAGCGGCGGCTCGGCCATGGCCTCCAGCTGCTCGCGCAGCTGGACCACCTGGCCGCTCCACCAGGCCGAGCTGCCGAACCACGGAAACGCCGCAGGGAAGGCCGGGTCGTCCCAGCGCCGTGCCAGCCAGGCGGCAAAGTGCAGCTGGCGCAGCGTGCGCAGCGCCTCCACCAGGTGCAGCTCGCGCCGCTCGAAGGGCATGAAGTCCTCGTAGCCGGCCAGCACTTGGCTCAGTTGGCGCGTCCGGGCGCTGCGGTCGCCGGACAACAGCATCCACAGATCCTGCACCGCCGGGCCCATGCGCGCATCGTCCAGATCCACGAAATGCGGCCCGGCGTCGGTCCACAGGATGTTGCCCACATGGCAGTCGCCGTGCAGGCGCAGCATGGCCACCGGGCCGGCGGCCTCGAAGCAGCGCCGCACGCCGTCCAGCGCGGCCTGTGCCGCGGCCGTCCAGGCCGGTGCCACATCGGCAGGCACGATGCCATGATCCAGCAGCCAGGCCAGCGGCTCCTCGCCGAAGCCGTGCACGTCCAGCGTCGGCCGATGCACGAAGGGCTGCCGCCGCCCCACGGCATGCAGCCGGCCGAGGAAGCGGCCCAGCCTTTGCAGCGTCCATGCGTCGTCCAGCTCGGGCGCGCGCCCGCCATGCCGTGGACTCACCGAAAAACGAAACCCTTCGAACTCACCGAGGGTGCGGCCGGCCAGCGCCCCGGACAGGACGCAAGGCGCCACCACCGGGATCTCGGCCTGCGCCAGCTCCCCGGCAAAGGCATGCTCTTCCAGAATTTGCGCATCGGTCCAACGCTGCGGACGGTAGAACTTCACCACCACGCCGCCACCGTCTTCCAGGTGGCACAGGAACACGCGGTTTTCGTAAGAGTTGAGCTGCAACAATCGACCGTCGCCGCGCAGTCCGGCATGCTCCAAGGCATCGAGCACCAGATCGGGGGTCAGACGGGCATAGGCGTGAGCAAGGGGATGGGCATCGTGCATCCCCACATGCTACGCGCGACGGGCGTGCGGCGGCTCAACGCCGCGAGCCCGCAGGCTCGGGGTCGTCGACCACCACACCGCCGATGTCGCCGCGCAACGAGGCGGCCGAAGGGGCTCCGGTGGCCGCCGGCAGCGGCGTGAAACCGCTTTCGACCAGACCGTCCAGCCGGCTGTCGGGCGCAAAGAACGAGTCTTGGGCCAAGGTCGAGTCTTGCCACAGCGCGCTGCGCTGCTGGCGGCGCTGCTGCACCGTGCGCGCCAGCGTGTGGCGCGCATTGTCCAGCGGCGACGGCGCACTGGAGGCCCCCCGCGTGGCCGGCATCGGCAAGGGGCCATCGTGCAGCACCAAGCGCTGGATCTCCAGCAGCGAGGGCAGGTCATCGACCATGAAGCACAAATAACGCACTCGGCAGGCGTTGAGCACGGCGGTCTTGATGGCCGTGGCGCGGCGCGACCCCCCGCGCGGCCCCTCGATGTCGATGGCCGCGATCACCCGCCCATTCAGATTGCAAATGGCAAAGGTGACATGCAAATGGCTGATGAATCGATGCCAATAGCCGGCCCGCTCGGGCTCGCTGGCCTGGGTGAAGCGCGTCAACGGCAGTTTCACCAAAATGGCATGTTCCGGGAACGCCTCGCGCAACTGGCGGTACATGCGCCGCTCGTCGGCCGTGAACACCGGACGCAAGGTCAGGGGCCATTCACGCGGCAGCGCCTCGCTGCGATGCCTGTGCGTGATCCAAAGGCTCAGGCCCGCGCCCAGCAGCACGGAACTCACCACGACGAGGATCAGGGTCAGGGATTGCATGGCCAGTGCATTGCGCAGGCCCGCCGCATCCGGGAGAACGGGGGGCAACGTGCGCCACCGCGCTCGCCCGTGGGGCCGTCACGAAGCCGATATGCTAATGGCCCTTGAGGCGGGTGGCCATCGTCCAGTTGAGGGGCCGCCCCGCGCGGCGTCGGGGCGCCAGGCCGCAGCCAGCGGGGTTCAACTGCTGCTGGGGTGATGCGGTCCGATGTTGGTCTTCACTTCGGCCAGAGCATCCAGCCATTCGGCAAAGCGCCGGGCGTGGAGCTTGAGCCGATAGTCCATTTCCGCGGCCTGGGTTTCCAGCAGTGCCTCGAAATGGGTGGCCAGCGTGTCCGGTGGCAATTTCAGCCAGGCTTGGGATTCGCTGCCGTCGCGCACCACGGTGGCGCCCGCTTTGCGGGCGATCTTCAGCATGGCCGTGTTCTCGCTCAAGGCATGGATGTACAGCGTATCGACCTGCCGGTTGCGGGCGTGCATCACGGCCCGTTGAAACAGCCGGGCTCCATAGCCGCGGCCGCGGGCCGACTTCGACACCGACACCCCGAATTCGACCATCGCCGGCCGGCCGCGGACCTGTTGCGGGGCCTGGTAGGCCAGGTGCGCCACGGCAATCAGCTGCAAGCGTCGGTTGAAGATGCCAAAGATCTCGTCGCGCTCGAAATCGAGCTTGCGCACGTACTGCTCGATCTGTTCGTCGCTGGCCGGGTAGCCGAAGCGCAGGTAACGATCATGGGCATCCAACCCCAGCAGGTGGGCCAGGATGCGCGGACGGTGCCGAGCTGCCAGTGTGCGGATCGGTACCCAGTGGGCCAGCCAAGCGCGGGTCGTCTCGGGGCCCGCCGCCGGGGGCTGCGCTTCGGCCGCAGGCCGGTCGTGCCGGTCCAGGCCATACTTCGGACGGCTCAGGATGTCGCCGGGATAGCCCATGACATGCTCTCCAATAAGGGTAAACCCTAGTATGCCTGGAAATCGTCCGCCTGACCACCCCTGGGCTCGGTTTGCCGCGCTGGACCGTGCGGTCTTTCTCGAATCGCACCCCGGTCTGGCCGGTGATCTTCAGAACCTGTATACTTGCGCGTTTTCCCGTGTGCAACCCCGGGAAAAGCGCGACGAAAGCCAGGGCTGCCACCGTCGGGTGGCGGTGTGCGGCGGGTCTCATCTTCTTGCGGGTCTTCTTGCGGATCTTGCATGAGGCATCGAGGCGGCGTGGCGTAGGGAAGATGGCCGTGGTCATGGGCCTAAGAGGCTGCACATCACAAGCAGCACCGACCGCCCTCACCCAGCTTCCAGGGTTGCGACTGACTGATCGGAACTTCCATGAAAACCTTCAGCGCCAAGCCCGCTGACGTGAAGCACGATTGGTTTGTGATCGACGCCACCGACAAGGTGCTCGGACGAGTGGCCAGCGAAGTCGCTCTGCGCCTGCGTGGCAAGCACAAGCCCATCTACACGCCGCACGTCGATACGGGCGACTACATCATCGTCGTCAACGCCGACAAGATCCGCGTCACTGGCAACAAAGCCGAAGACAAGATCTACTACCGTCACTCCGGCTATCCGGGTGGCATCTATGCCACCAAGTTCAAGGACATGCAGGCCAAGCATCCGGGGCGCGCCCTGGAGAAGGCGGTCAAAGGCATGCTGCCCAAGGGGCCCCTGGGCTACGCGATGATCAAAAAGCTGAAGGTGTACGCCGGTGCCGAGCACCCGCACACCGCCCAGCAGCCCAAGACGCTGGAAATCTAAGGAGCGGCGATGATCGGCAATTGGAACTATGGCACGGGTCGGCGCAAATCGTCGGTGGCCCGCGTCTTCCTGAAGAAGGGTACGGGCCAGATCCTGGTCAACGGTCGCCCGGTGGATCAGTACTTCGGCCGCCAGACCTCCATCATGGTGGTCAAGCAGCCCTTGGTGCTCACCAACAACGAAGGGGCTTTCGACATCAAGGTCAATGTCCACGGCGGTGGCGAATCCGGCCAGGCCGGGGCGGTGCGTCATGGCATCACCCGCGCCCTGATCGACTATGACGCCTCGCTCAAGCCTGCGCTCAGCCAGGCCGGCTTCGTGACCCGCGATGCCCGCGAGGTCGAGCGCAAGAAGGTGGGTTTGCACAAAGCCCGCCGTCGCAAGCAGTTCAGCAAGCGCTGAGACCGCGCTTCTGTTGCGCCTTGCTCGCACCCAGGCCGCCTTCGGGCGGCCTGGGTGCTTCTACAATGCCTCTTCTTCGCCGGAGTGAGGTTCATGATCAAAGTCGGTATCGTCGGAGGCACGGGCTACACCGGGGTGGAGCTGCTGCGCCTGTTGTCGCAGCATCCCCAGGTGACCATCACGGCCATCACCTCGCGCAAGGAGGCGGGCATGCCGGTGTCGGACATGTACCCTTCGTTGCGCGGACGGGTGGATCTGGCATTCACCACTCCCGACGAGGCCCGCTTGAACGAATGCGACGTGGTGTTCTTCGCCACGCCGCATGGCGTGGCCATGGCACAGGCGCGCGAGCTGGTGGCCGCAGGCGTCAAGATCATCGATCTGGCGGCCGATTTTCGCTTGAAGGACACGGCCGAATTCGAGCGCTGGTATGGCATGCCCCATGCCTGTCCCGACCTGTTGGCCGAGGCGGTGTACGGCTTGCCCGAATTGCATCGGGAGGCCATCCGCAAGGCGCGCATCGTGGGCAACCCGGGGTGCTATCCCACCAGCGTCCAGCTCGGTTTCGCCCCGCTGCTCAAGACCCCGGGCCTGGTCGATGCGGCGCACCTGATCGCCAACTGCGCCTCGGGGGTGTCCGGCGCAGGCCGCAAGGCCGAGGTGCATACCCTGTTGGCCGAAGCCGCCGACAACTTCAAGGCCTATGGGGTCAAGGGGCATCGTCATGGCCCCGAGATCAACCAGCAATTGCGTGTGATCGCCGGGGTGCCCCTGAATTCTCCCGAGGTGCACTGCGTGTTCGTGCCGCACCTCATCCCAGCCATTCGCGGCATCCACTCCACGCTTTACGCCCGCCTCACCCCACAGGGTCAGCAGACCGACTTGCAGGCCTTGTTCGAGGACCACTACCGCGCAGAACCCTTCGTGGACGTGATGCCGGCCGGCTCCGCGCCCGAGACCCGCTCGGTGCGAGCCTCCAACTTCGTTCGCATCGCCGTGCACAAGCCCGCGCCAGACCTGGCCATGGTGCTCGTGGTGGAAGACAACCTCACCAAGGGCGCCGCAGGCCAGGCCGTGCAATGCATGAACCTGATGTGCGGCCTGGACGAAACCACGGGGCTGCTGCAGGTGCCCGTCCTGCCTTGAGCCTTGCCATTGGAGCCTGCCATTGCGCTGGAAGTTGATCAGGCGGCGGCTGTCCATCAGTGCCCCGCGCATGATCGTGCGCAGCCATTTGCCTTGGCCGCTGCGCTGGGCCGCCGTGGCCTTGATGCTGGGGTTTTCCGGCGCCATTGCGCTGTGGGCCTTTGAACTCGGCAAAGACATCGCCGGGCTCGATCGTGTCGAGCGCGCGGAATTGGCCCGCCTGAAGGTCGAGCTGCAGCAGCTGCGTGCCGAGCGTGAGCAGGCCCAATCGATCGCCAACACGGCCGAGAGCTTGCTGAAGATGGAGCGCGCGGCCCAGGAGCGCTTGGCCGAGCGGATACGCCAGCTCGAAGCCGAAAACATGGCCTTGCAGGATGACCTGGGCTTTTTCGAACGTCTGTTGCCCGCCACGAGCGGCCCCTTGGCGCTGCGAGGCTTGCAAGCCGAAATCGTGCAGCCCGGACAAATGCGTTACCAATTGCTCATCATGCAAAATGGCCGCACCCAGCCGGAGTTTCGCGGACGCTACGAGCTACGGCTCGTGGGCACGCTCGAGGGTCGCCCCTGGGCGCAGGCCAAGGCGGACGGCCGTCGTGAGGTGCTTGTCAAACATTACAAACGTGTGCAGGGGATCATCGACTTTCCCCCGGCGGCCGTGGTACAACAGCTCGAGGTCCGTCTGACCGATGCCGACGGCACGGTGCGGGCTCAGCAAACGCTCAAGCTCTGAGCCGCGGCGGCCGTGCCCACCGAAGCGCCATGCGTCGGGGCGGGCACGACACATTGACACATCGACATTTGTACGAGCGACCCAGGCGGCGCTGCCACGCGGCCTCGGGTGGCCACCACGTTGGAGAGCACCATGTTCGGACGCAAAAAGCAGCCCCCCATCCGCACCCTCATTGGCGAAGGAACACGCGTTGAAGGAAGTGTCGTCTTCACGGCGGGGCTGCGCATCGACGGCGAGGTGCTGGGCGACGTGGTGGCCCACGGGGAGGACATGCCCAGCGTGCTGGTCATCAGCGAGAAAGCCCGGGTTCGCGGCAAGGTCAAGGCCGGCCATGTCATCATCAATGGCACCGTCGAAGGCTCCGTGGAAGCCGACCATCTCCTCGAACTGCAGCCGCGTGCCCGCATCATCGGGCCGGTGTGTTACGAATCCCTGGAGATGCACCAGGGGGCCACGATCGACGGCGAGTTGCACCCGCTCAAAGGCGATGGGGCCGCCACCGGCTCGGAATCGGCCGGCAGCGGCTCTGCTGCGTTGAAGCTGGCGTCCAATCACGGATAATTGCATCAACGGGCCGCGACCGGCCCATCAGGAGTTTGCATGAGTGCCGCCCTTGAGTCCCCTACCGCCGAGATGCCCGCCCCGCTGATCTTCACCGACAGCGCTGCCGAAAAAGTCAAGCAACTCGTCGATGAGGAGGGCAATCCCGACCTGAAGCTGCGCGTGTTCGTGCAAGGCGGCGGCTGCTCGGGATTTCAATATGGCTTCACCTTCGACGAGGTCGTCAACGAAGACGACACCCAGATGCAGAAAAACGGCGTCACCTTGCTGATCGATGCGATGAGCCTGCAGTACCTGGTCGGCGCCGAGATCGACTACAAGGAAGACCTCCAAGGCGCCCAGTTCGTGATCAAGAACCCCAATGCCACCACCACCTGTGGCTGCGGGTCGAGCTTCTCGGTCTGAGCGGTTGGCTCGTTTCGATCGCTTTCGATCGCATGCGGCGCGCCCCAGGGCGCGCCGTTCGTTTTTTTGGGGTGTCTCAGGCGTGATACCAGGCGCCGAGCACGCGCGGTCCGGCCGCTCCGGTGACGGCCGGTCGATTGCCTGCCAAGCCGTGCACTCGGGCTCGGGCCAACCAGGCGAAAGCTGCGGCTTCCACCTGTAGCGGGGGCAGGCCGTGGCGCCCGGAGTCTTGCACCACCACCCCGGGCAGTCTGGCGGCCAGGCGAGCCATCAAGTCGGCATTGAGCGCACCGCCGCCGCAGACGATGAGTTCACGCGTGGCAGGGGCATGGCGCCGCACATGATCGGCCGCGCAGGCGGCCGTGAACTCACACAGGGTGGCCTGCACGTCCACCGGCGCGCATGGCGGCCCGGCCTCCAGCCGTGCCTGGAGCCAGTGGGTATCGAAGAGCTCGCGTCCCGTGCTTTTGGGGGGAGGGGCCGCCAGCCAGGGTTCGGCCTGCATCGCCTGCAGCAGCCAGGGCAGCACCCGCCCCTGGGACGACCAGCGGCCTTGCGCGTCATACGGCTGTCCGAGATGGCGTTGGCACCAGCCGTCCAGCAACACATTGCCCGGGCCACAGTCGAAGCCGCTGAGCTCGCCGGCGGGGCCCAGCAGGCTGAGATTGGCCATGCCGCCCACGTTCAACACCGCGACCCACACACCCGGGCGGCAGAAGCAGGCGGCATGAAAGGCGGGCACCAGCGGGGCGCCTTGGCCGCCGGCGGCCACATCACGGCTGCGCAGGTCGGCCACCACGTCCAGGCCGCACAACTCGGCCAACAAGGCGGCATTGAGCAGCTGCACGGTATAGCCGTGTCCGTCGAATTCGCCGGGCCGGTGGCGCACCGTCTGACCATGGGCACCAACGGCCCGCACGGCCCGGCGCAGCGAGGCCGGCAGGGCGTGCAGCAGGCGCTGCACCACTGCGGCATAGACCCGCGCCAGCGCATTGGCCGCCAGCGCCGCGCGGTGCAGCTCGTTGTCGCCAGGCCGGTTCAGCGCCAGCAAGTCCGCGCGAAGATCGGGCGGCAGCGGCTCGGCCTCATGGGCCAAGACATGCAGACCCGAGGCCTCGTCCGGGCCGAAACGCACGGCCACGCCATCGACGCCGTCCAGCGAAGTGCCCGACATCAAGCCGAGGAACACCTCGCCATCGGAGCAGGCGCTCATTCAGCCTGGGCGAACTGTTGCTGCGAAGCCAGGGCCAGCTGTTGCCGGTAGGCCAGGGCCTGGGCCTGGAACTGCGCCCGCGAGGCCGCAGCGATGGAGAAGGCCTCGGAGCTGCGGGCCACGCGCAGCGGGTCCACATGCTGGCCGTTTTCACGGATCTCGAAGTGCAGGTGCGGGCCCGTGGCCCAGCCCGTGGCCCCGACGGCCCCGATGTGCTGACCTTGCTCGACGCGCTGGCCTTGACGCACGTTCAGGCGACTGAGGTGGGCGTATACCGTGACCCGACCGCCGGCATGGCGGACGAAGATCACATTGCCATAGCCGTTTTGCCACCCGGCGAACTCGACCACCCCATCGGCCACGGTGCGCACCGGCGTGCCCGTGGGGGCGGCGTAATCGACCCCCAGGTGACGGCGCCAGGTTTTCAGAATCGGGTGAAAACGCAGCGCAAATCCGGAGGACACCCGCGAAAACTCCATGGGCGAGGCCAGGAAGGCGCGCCGCAGGCTTTCGCCCTTGGCATCGAAGTAAGCGGCCTTGCCCAATGCCGGGTCGCGGAACCAATAGGCCTCATGAACCCGCCCGGCATTGATGAACTGAGCGGCCAGCACGCGCCCGGCGGCTTGGTTCCAGGTGATGGGCTCGCCGTCGGCTTCCAAGGATTCGAAGATCACCGCGAAGGCATCGCCTCGGCGCAGGTCGCGCCGGAAGTCGATCTCGTTGGCGAAGATCTCCGCCATCTGGATCGTGACGGTGTCGGGGATTTGCGAGGCTGCCGTGGCAGCCCACAGCGAACTTTCGATCGTGCCGCTGCGCAAGGCCACGCGAGAATTCAATTCGGCTTGCTCCAGCCGCGCGGCAAAGCCTTCGCCCGCACGCTCGATCGTCAGGCGGGTGAAATGGGTGGCAAATTGCTCGGCCTTTTCAGCCGGGTAGCGAGCAATGAGCCGATGCAGTTGACCGGACGGGCCGACCTGGGCTTGCACCATCTTGCCTGCACGGCCTTGCATCAGGCGGCGTGCCGTGGGGTCGTTGCGCAAGAAGGCGGCAGCCTGGGCATCGGTGACGTTCAGCCGTGCCAGCAGGGTGTCTACCGTGTCGGTGCTGCGGGTGAGCTCATTGCGGGTGAGCAGCAGCTCGAATTCGCCCAGGGCTTCGAGCTGGCTGTGCCAGTGGGGGGGCTCGACCTGCTCGGCGATCAGCCGCTGCGGCAAATCGGCGGCATCGGGGGCCAGCGGCGCCACACCAAAGGCCGTGACGGCAGTGCCGAACAGGGTGGCCAGCACGACGCCGGCCAGACTGCGGTGATGACGATGCGCCCACAAGACGGCGCGACGCGCTTCGCGCTCCCAAGACTGTAGCAACTTCACGGATCGACCGATTGCTGTGGGGCGACACGCCGCACCGGTTGAACCGGCCCGGGGCCCCGCCCGCGAGTTGAACTCCCTGGTGATACTGCGGAGGGACCGTGCCGCTCCACTAGAATCAGATTCCGAGGCGCCTGCCAGAGGCTGTTTATGAAGCGCAGCAGTATAACAACCGCCTCATGCGCCAACCCTCTGAAATAACCCGTATGTCCTCCTCCTCGGCTCAGTCTTCCGTGTCCGGCAGCCCTTCCTTGTCACACCCGTCGTCGCCTTACCCCGTGACTGACAAAGTGCGCGAGGCGATGAACATTTCGTTACGCGGTTGCGAGGAATTGTTGCCGCAAGAAGACTGGCTGCACAAACTCGCTCGATCTGAAGCAACTGGCGTGCCACTGCGCATCAAGCTGGGCCTGGACCCGACCGCGCCGGACATCCACCTGGGGCACACGGTCGTGCTGAACAAAATGCGCCAGCTCCAGGACTTGGGGCACACGGTGATTTTCTTGATCGGCGACTTCACGTCGATGATCGGCGACCCGTCGGGGCGCAACACCACGCGCCCGCCGCTGACGGCCGAGCAGATCCGCGCCAATGCCGAGACGTACTATCGCCAGGCCAGCCTGGTGCTGGACCCGGAAAAAACCGAGATCCGCTACAACTCCGAATGGAGCGATGCGCTTGGCGCGCGCGGCATGATCCAGCTGGCGGCCAAGTACACCGTGGCGCGCATGATGGAGCGCAACGACTTCCACGACCGCTTCAAGGCCGGCACGCCGATTTCGGTGCACGAGTTTCTCTATCCCTTGATGCAAGGCTATGACTCGGTGGCCTTGCGCGCCGATCTGGAACTGGGCGGCACCGATCAGAAGTTCAACCTGCTGATGGGGCGGCACCTGCAGCAGGAGTATGGGCAAGAGCCCCAGTGCATCCTGACCATGCCGCTGTTGGAAGGGTTGGACGGCGTGGAGAAGATGTCCAAATCCAAGGGCAATTACATCGGCATCACCGAGCCGGCCAATGACATGTTCGGCAAGCTCATGTCCATCAGCGACACGCTGATGTGGAAGTACTACACCTTGCTGAGCTTCCGCAGCGAGGCCGACATCGCCGCCCTGAAAGCCGAAGTCGAGGCCGGGCGCAATCCGCGCGATGCCAAGGTGATGCTGGCCAAGGAAATCACGGCCCGCTTCCATGGTGCGGCTGCGGCCGAGGCCGCCGAGCAAGATTTCATCCACCGCGCCAAAGGCGGCATTCCCGATCACCTCCCCGAGGTGCAGCTGGCGGGCGCGCCGATGGGCATTGGGGCCTTGCTCAAACAAGCGGGGCTGGCGCCGTCCACCAGCGAGGCGCTGCGCCTGATCGAGCAAGGCGGTGTGCGCATCGACGGGGCCGTGGTGTCCGACAAGGCGCTCAAAGTGCAGGCCGGCCGCTTCGTGGTGCAAGTGGGCAAGCGCAAGTTCGCGCGGGTGACGCTGGCCTGAACCCGGGCGGATCATCGGCCGCTGCGATGAAGGTCGCCCACTATCTGCGAGCGTCTATCGCCGCGGCGGTGGCCACCATCGTGCTGAAGACCGCGGCCTGGTGGCTCACCGGCTCCGTGGGGCTGTTGTCCGACGCCATGGAGTCATTCGTCAACCTCGCTGCGGCCGTGTTTGCGCTGGCCATGGTGACGATCGCCCATGCCCCAGCCGACGAAGACCACCCCTTCGGTCATGGCAAGGCCGAATACTTCTCCAGCGGGTTCGAAGGGCTGCTCATTCTGGGGGCGGCGCTGGCCATCCTCTGGGCGGCCGTGCAACGTCTGCTGCTGCCCGAGCCCCTGGACCGCCTGGGCCTGGGGGTGGCCTTGTCGATGGTGAGTTCGGCCATCAACGGGGGCGTGGCCTGGATGCTGTTGCGCGCGGCGCGCGAGCACGACTCCATTGCCTTGGAGGCCGATGGCCGCCACCTCATGACCGATGTGTGGACCTCCATCGGAGTGGCCGCAGGCGTGCTGTTGGTGCCGCTGACGGGCTGGTGGTGGCTGGACCCGCTGCTGGCCATCGCGGTGGCGCTGAACATCACGCGCGAAGCCTGGGGCCTGCTGCGCCGATCGATCGATGGGTTGATGGATCGGGCGCTGAGCGAAGCCGAGCAAGCAGCGATTCGACGCGTGCTGGCCGAACACGTCCGCGAGGGGATTCGCTTCGATCACCTGCGCACGCGACGGGCGGCGCGCGACAAGTTTTGCCAGTTCCACATGCATGTGCCTGGGCGCTGGAGCCTGTGGCTGGCCGCGTCGCGCCGCGCGGCGGTCGAGCGTGCGCTCAGCCAAGCCGTGCCCGGCCTGAAGGTGACCATCGAACTGCTGCCCCAGTCGGTCGAGCCGGCAGGCTTGCAGGAGACGCAGGAGCAGGCCTGATGTTGGCTGTGGTGCAAAGGGTGCGGCAAGCCCATGTGGAAGTCGCCGGTGAAGCGGTCGGCGCCATCGGTCAGGGCTTGTTGGTGTTGGTGTGTGCACAGCCTCAGGACACCGAGGCGCAGGCCACGCGCTTGGTGGACAAGCTGCTCAAGCTGCGCATCTTTTCGGATGAGGCCGGCAAGATGAACCGCAACGTGGTGGACGTGGGCGGCGGGTTGTTGATCGTCTCGCAATTCACCCTGGCGGCCGATGTGTCCGGTGGCAACCGTCCCAGCTTCAGCGGGGCGGCTCCGCCGGCGCAGGCGCGGGCCTTGTACGAGCAAGTCCTGGCCTGCGCCCGCGCCCGTCACAGTCCCGTGGCCGCTGGAGTCTTCGGGGCGGACATGCAGGTGCATTCGGTCAATGACGGGCCGGTGACCATCCCGATCACCCTGGCGTGAGCCGTGCACGGGGCGCCATGGTGGGCGCTGGCCCGGTGCGCATCTCCCCCAAAAAGGGGGATGAGGGGCCCTCACAAGCTTGTCAGTGTTGGAAATCAATAGCCGCGTGGCTATGCTGCGGCCCGATGAAGCTCACAGAGCCACTGTCGCGCCGCTCGGTCTTGGTGGCTGTCACTGGGTTGACGCCTCAGGTTTTGACCGAGACCTTGTACGTCTTGGCGACCCAAGACCGCCAAGCCCTGCCTGACGAAGTTCATCTCATCACCACGGCCGAGGGGGCACGTCGTGCACGCTTGACGCTGCTGTCGGACCAGCCGGGCTGGTTCGAACGCTTGCGCCGGGATTGGTCGCTGCCACCCATTCGGTTTGGCGAAGAGCACATCCATGTGCTGCGTGATGCGAACGGCGCGCCCATGGAAGACGTGCGCAGCGCGGCTGACAACATGGCTGCGGCCGACCAAATCGCCGAATGGGTGCGGCAGTTCACCCAAGACGAGCACACCGCTGTACATCTGAGCCTGGCCGGTGGTCGCAAAACGCTGGGGTTTTTTGCCGGCTATGCGCTCAGCTTGTGGGGCCGAGCGCAAGACCGCTTGTCGCACGTGCTCGTCAGCGAGCCTTTCGAATCGAGCTGGGACTTCTTCTACCCCACCCCTTACGAGCGGGTGATCTCGATCAAGGATCGCGGCGTGTTCGATTGCTCCAAGGCCGAGGTCACCCTGGCCGACTTGCCTTTCGTGCGCTTGCGTTGCGGCTTGCCGCACAAGCTGTTGCAAAACCGCGCGAGCTTTTCCCAGGCGGTGGCTGCAGCCCAAGGGCTGGTCGGTCCGGCGACGCTGGTATTCAAGCTGCGCGAGCGCTGCGTCGTGGCGCATGGCCAAACCGTGAACCTGCCCCCTGCGGAGTTGGCGTTCCTGGCCTGGTTTGCGCGACGGCGCCTCCAAGGCGCCGAGCCCTTGCTGCGCCCGAGTGATGGCGTGCCCGATCCCGACTATGCCAGCGCCTACTTGGCGGAGTACCGGCGCATCGTCGGCCCAAGCAACGGCGACGACCGCGTGGCGCGGCGGCTGCGCCATGGCATGAGCCGCGCCGACTTCGACGAGCGCAAGTCTCGCTTGAAATCGCTTTTGCAAGCCGCCTTGGGTTCAACAGCGCAGCCCTATCTCGTGCAAGGCATGGGCCGACGGCCGCAGCGCTTCCATCTGGCCTTGCCCGCGCAGGCCATTCACTTCGAGTCCTGAGCCACCATGTTGACCATCTGGAACTACAAGATTCAGTTCGTCACTCCCGCATTCCTGGGCGATGCCGACCAAAGCGGTGCTTGGCGCACGCCACCGTTCAAGGCCCAGCTGCGCCAATGGTGGCGGGTGATGTATTCCGCCGACCATGGCCACCGGGTGTCGGTGGACGAGATGCGCAAACACGAGGCGCGTTTGTTCGGCGCGGCCAACGACGGCCAGGGCAGTTCCACGCAAAGCTTGGTGCGCCTGCGCTTGGACCGCTGGAGCGAAGGGACCTTGAAGCGGGACCAATGGAAGTCGTTGGACCCGGTCGAACACCCGGAAGTCCCCGGTCGCCGCGTGACGGCCGACCTCTACCTGGGCTATGGCCCCTTGCCCTTGAAGGAAGAAGAGGGCAAAGCCCGGGCGGCCATTCAGGCGGGAGAAACCGCCACCTTGCAGGTGGGGCTGGACGAACGCGTGACGGAACAAGACCGCGCCCGCCTGCAAGCGGCCTTGCATCTGATGCACCTGCTGGGCACGGTGGGCGGGCGCAGCCGCAATGGATGGGGTTCCTACATCCTCGAGCCTGGGGAGAAGACGCCGGCCTGGGAGGCGGTGCCTGCGGGCATCTCGCGCCCCTGGCGCGAGGCGTTGGAACGGGTGTGGGCGCATGCGCTGGGCCGCGACGAGCGGGGCGCCCTCGTGTGGAAGACGCCAAACTGCAAAGACTGGCGTGAAGCGATGGTGCGGTTGGCCCAACTCAAAATCAAGCTGCGCACTCAGTTCAAGTTCCGCAGTGGACAGGGGTCGTCAGAGCCCGAACTGCGCCATTGGCTGGCCTATCCGGTGACGAAACACAACGTCGAAAAGTGGAGGGGCAGCTTACGGCTGCCCAACACTCTGCGGTTCAAGCTGCGTCCCGTCGAGGGCAACGATGGAGTGGTTGGCTGGATTTTCCATATGCCTGCCTGGCCGCCGAGCGGTTTTGCCCCGCAGCGCTGGAAGGGCGACATCCTGCAGCTGTGGCCGCAGGTGCATCAATTCCTCGATCAAGCGCTGGGCTCCCGTGCTCCTCTTTGAAGAGCGTTTCTTTTGCGTGTTCAGACCATGACCACACTGACCGATTTGCGCCTGCAAGCCCGCTTGGCAGCTCGCTTGCACGACCCTCCGGAAAAATCCTTGGTGCTGATGCGCACCCGTGACGGCCATGAAGGCGGCACGGTGCGCGAACTTTTGGGCGAATTGTTCCCGCAAGGCGTGCCGCGGGAGATCGAGCGTGCATGCGAGCAGGCCGACCACTGGGCCAGCGCGGCCGATCGCATGGCCTTCCCGAACGCCGAGGCAGACCGGCGATATCCGTCATGGCAGCAAGTGCGCTTTGCCGATGAGCCGGTGTTGATCCATCCGCTCACTGGGCAGGCGCACCGCTTGAACCCCTTGAGCGACGATGTGCAAGCCGCGCAAGCGCAGGCGCTGGGCACCGACCATTTGCGCAGCCACTTGCAACACCGAGACGACGGCGGCTTGGATTGGCAGCGCAGCGCTTTGGCGTTGTGGCGCTTTGGTCCGCAGCTCAAAGGCGAGTTGGCCACGTTGTGGTCGCTGCTGCCGGCCGACAGCCGCGTGCCGGATCACACCATTCACGACCATTTGGATTTGGCGGCGGCTTTGGCTTCGTGCTTCGTCGATCCGGCAGATGACGGCCCGGCGCTGATGGCCGTCTCGCTGGGGCCGGTGCAAGACTTCATCGCCGCAGCCCGCTCGGTGTCGGACCTGTGGGCCGGCTCGCATCTGCTGTCGCATCTGGCTTGGGTGGCGATGCGGGTGGTGTGCGAGGCTTTGGGGCCGGAGGCGGTGTTGTTCCCGCGTCTGCGGGGCGTGCCCGTGGTGGACTTGTGGCTGCTACGCGAGCAGCGTTTGCCAGCGCAATGGTTCGAGCATCTGCCTTGGCGAACCATCCAAACCGATGCCAACCCCTTGTTCGTGGCGGCCTTGCCCAACCGATTCACGGCACTGGTGCCTGCCAAGCAAGTGCCAGACTTGGCGGACCGTATCACCACGGCGGTGCGTCAAGAGGCCCTGACGCTGGCGCAGCGCGCCTTCCAGCGGCTGCTGCAGGCCGCTGGTGAGACCGATGCGCCGCATCTGTACGGCTACGAGCAAATCAAGCGGCAATTGCAGGGGTTTCCTGAGGTGCACTGGGCGGCCGTTCCCTGGACCTTGGCGCAAGGTGAGGTTCAAAACGGGCGGGTGCTGGCCAGTGACCAGCGTTTGGCCGAAGCCATGCAGCCGTTCTTCGATGGCGGTGCCAACAAGCCGGGATTTCTGGGCAGCCCCACGTGGCAGCATCTGTCCGGCGGGTATGCATTGGAGTCGGGCTGGTTTTTCCGACCCAACCCGGGAGCGTTGTATCCCGCCTTGCATGAATTGCTCGATCGTGTCTTGGCCGCGGCCAAGACCGTCCGTCCGTTTGCCGCGACGCGGGAATCTGGCTGGCGCTGCTCGCTCACCGGCGAGGCCGAGTGGATCGCCACCGACGCCCAACACTGTGCCTTGCCCCCTGGGCAGCGCACCCACACCGTCTGGTCCAAGGTCAAGAACCGCTTTGGCATTCGCGATGGGGAGCACTTGAGTGCGCTGCCGATGCTCAAGCGTTTGTGGCCCACCTTGTTTGCCGAGGACGTGCGCAGCCATGTGCGCGACGAGAATTTGCAGCGCTATGTGGTGTCCACCCACACGATGGCGCTGGCGGCGGCCATCGAACGAGCGGTCGAACTCGGCAAGACCCCGCCGGCGGGAGTGCAAGGCACCCCGGTGGCCTTGCCAGCGCGCCTGGCGGCTCGGCTGCGCGCCACGAACGACACGATGATGGCCTGGGCCCAGGTGCCTGACTGGCTGGACTCGCTCGGCGACGATGACGCAGCCGCACGGCAAGCGCTGCACGCCTGCCTGGGAACCAAGCCCGACACTTACTACGGTTTGCTGCTGATGGACGGCGACAACATGGGGGCGTGGCTGTCGGCCGGTAGCGAGTTCACGCCCAAAGTGGGCGAGAGCTTCCATCCCAAGCTGCGCGAGCGCCTGCAACAGCGTTTCGGCGTCGATGAGCGCTTCCAAGCCTATGCGGCATCCCGGCGGGCCGCCAACCCAGCTTGGCACATGGCCATTTCGCAGGCCTTGAACCATTTTGCGATCGAGCTGGCGCCCACCGTGGTCGAACGCCTGCACCTTGGCAAGCTCATCTACGCTGGCGGTGACGATGTGATGGCCATGCTGTCTTGTGGCGACTTGCTCAACGCAGCGGCTCAGCTGCGTGCCGCCTATAGCGGCATCGATCCCGAGGACGTGGGCGGCACGGTGGGTGTCGGCCGCCGCTGGCAGCGCAGCGGCAATGGCTGGGCCCAGTTCGACGGGCGGGTGCTGCGCCTCATGGGCGAGCGTGCCACGGCCAGCGCCGGCTTGGTCATTGCCCATCACCAAGCTCCCTTGGGCGCGGTGTTGCGCGCTTTGCGCCAGGCCGAACGGCAGGCCAAAAAGCTGCCGGGCAAAAATGCCTGGAGCTTGGCCATTCTCAAGCGCGGCGGTGGGGCCTTGTATGTCACGGCCCACTGGGGCGAGCCCTTGCGCCTGTTCGAGGATTTGCGGGCTTTCTTCCAGCGTGACGACGTCTCGCGCCGTGCGGCCTACCACATCACCGAATGGCTGCATGACGTGCCTGCGACCGATAGCGCATTGGTGCAGCATCTGCTCACTCATCAAATCAAGCGGCAAGCGAAAGACGCGGCCCAGGCGCTCGTGCCGGACTTGGTGCGTCGGCTGGTGGAGCTGGCCTATGACGACGCGCAGCGCCCGCAGGGCGAAGCCGCCTTGCCATGGCTGGCCCATTTCATGATGGCGGCGGAGTTTCTCGCGCGCGAAGTGCGCGGGGCCAAGTCTGCCGCACAACCGCAGGGAGAAGCGGCATGACCTACAGCGCCTTCATCGAACCATTGGACGTGTGGTCTTTTCGCGGCAACCGAGTCTTCGGCGCTGCGGGCAGTTGGGGAGAGGCGGTCATGCCGCCGCCGCCTTCGGTGGTGGCCGGTGCGCTGCGCTCGGCCTTGCTGGCACGCAGCGGGGTGGATTGGCAGGCGTTTGCCGACAACCGCGAGGAGGCGCGTCATCCGCTGGTCGGCCTGCCCGACGAGCCTGGCGTGTGGCGGCTGCAAGACCTGACCTTGGCGATGCGCCGGGCGCCGGAACAAGCCGTCGAGCCGATCTACCCTTGGCCGGCCGATGCCGTGCTGTCTGACGCACAGGTGCGGATGATGCGCCCACAGACCTTGCCGCAAGAGCTGCGGTGCAGCCAAAGCGCGTTGCCGCAACTGCCCGTGCTGGCCGATGGGGGGCGCAGCAAACCGCTCACCGGACGCTGGCTGAGCGCGCAGGGGCTGCGTCAGTGGATCGCAGGCCAACCGATCGCGCCGACCGAGGCCCTCGAGGCCGAGGCGCTGTGGCGTGTCGAAGAGCGAGTGGGCATTGCGCTCGATCCATTGAAACGCCGCGCCGAAGATCAGCGCTTGTTTTCGCTGCAAGCCATTGCCTGCCACCCTGGCGTGGGACTGGCGGTGCGGGTGCACGGTGCGCCGCTGCACGAAGGCTTGTTGCGGCTGGGCGGCGATGGCCGTGGAGCCCGGCTGCTGCCACAGGCCATCGATTGGCCCCAGCCCGATGTGCAGGCCATCGCGCGTGCAGGCCGGGCGAAGCTGCTGTTGAGCTCACCCGGGCTGTTCCCGCAGGGCTGGCTGCCCACGGGGGCCGATGTCGCACAAGCCGGTGTGGGCGTGTCGTTCGAGCTGCATGGCGTGCGCGCTCGCATCGTGGCAGCGGCCGTGCCACGCGCTCAGGTCATCTCGGGCTTCGATGTGGCGCGGCGTCGGCCCAAGACCGCCCAGCGCGTGGTGCCCGCGGGTGCCGTGTACTGGCTGGACGAGCTACAAGCCACGCCTGAGGCGATCCAGCGTCTGCTGGACGAAGGCTTGTGGCCCAGTGACCCGCAGGCACCGGGCTGGGATCCCCAGCGCCGTGCCGAAGGCTACAACCGCTGTTTGTTGGGCCTGTGGCCCTGAACCTGTTTCCGACTTTCCCACAAGAGCCTTGCCGAAAGGATCTCTGACCATGTACGAGCAACACGCTGCCGTTTTTCTGTACGCCACCAGCCCCGTGCACATGGGAGCGGGTCAGGCCATCGGTGTCATCGACAACCCCATTCAACGCGAACGCCACACGCGGCATCCCAGTTTGGCCGGCAGCGGCCTCAAAGGCGCTGCACGCCATGCTTGGAAGCAGCTGGGCGGCAGTGAAGAACACCTGAGCATCTTGTTCGGCCCGGAGTCCGGCGCCAAAGAGTTGCATGCCGGGGCGGTGAGTTTTGGCGACGCGCAACTGGTGGCCTTCCCAGTGCGCAGCCTCGTCGGTGGGTATGTGTACGTGACCAGCCCGCTGGCGCTGGCACGTGCGCAGCGCCTGCTGCGCGCGATGGGCATCACCGTCTCGGACGATTGGGATGCCCAGGCTTGGGCCGATGTGGCCGAAGGGCAGTGTGTGGCATGCAACAGCAAGCTGCTGCGCGACGGCCAAAAATTGCATCTGGAAGTGTTCGAGTTCGACAACGTGGCCGATGACGCAGCGGCGAAACGTCTGGGCCGGGTGGCCGAGCAATTGGCCAATTGGGCCTTGGGTGGCGAATTGGAAAACAAGGTGCCGCAGTTTTTCCGCGACAAACTGACGAAGCACCTGGTGCTGCTCAACGACACCGACTTTGCCTACTTCGTCGAGCACGGCACGCTGGTGGAGCCGCATGTGCGCATCAATCCGAACACCGGCACGGCCGATGAGGGCGGGTTGTTCTACACCGAGAACCTGCCGCCCGAGTCGATCATGCTGAGTTGCCTGATGGTCAGCCGTGCCCGCAATGGGGCCAATGGCTTGGATGCCGAGGCGGTGATGCAGCAATGCCGCGCGGCGCTCGATGGACGCCTACTGCAAGTGGGCGGGGATGCCACCACCGGCCGTGGCCTGGTGTGGATGCGCGTGTTGTGCAAGGAGGCAAATGAGGAGGCTGCGCAATGAATGGCAACACCACAAAGCCCCACGCCATGACGCTGGAGCAGCGCCGCGCGGCGCATGCGTGGTCTTGCGTCAAAGACAAGGTCAGCAAAGAGTACGTCAATGTGGCCAAAGCCATGCCACAGCTCATCATGAACTCTGGTCTGATGCAAACCCTGGCCTTCATGGAACAAAAACAGGGCGAGTATTCCAAAGTCGCCAGCCAATTACGCCAGTGGCTGCATGAGCGCTTTGGCTGCACCGAGGAGCAAGAACCTGACTTCAAGAAGATGATGGACAAATTGCTCCACGCCAGCCCCAGCGAGTTCCGTCTTTACACCACCGAAGCGCTGGCCTGGCTGAAGTGGCTGCGCCAGTTGGCCTCGGCCAGCCAGAAGTCCGACTGAAGCGAGGTCCGTCATGCCGATTGCTGTCGTGCCCCAGTATCTGGACAATGATTTCAAACAAGCCTCGCCGGGGATGCGTTTTGGGATGTATCTAGGCATCCAGTGCGTCTTTCAGTCGAAAAATCAAGGTCAAGATCATGAAAAGAAGGCGTACAAAGTCAAAATCGAAAACAAGCGCAGCGCCATCGATGAAGCCTGCAAACTGACCTCTGACCATAAGTCTCTGATCGATGCCTGGCACGAACGCCAGCAAGCCGCCGCGGCGCCATGGGAAGCCAGTGGGCGGCTGTGGACCGGCTATGCGCAAGCGGTGGCGCCCTTTGCCACCGGATTGGGCAATGAGCACCCCACCGAGAACGGCTTTGCATTTCTGTGGCCTTATGGCCTGCCCTATCTGCCGGGCAGCGGGGTCAAAGGCGTGCTGCGGCGTGCCGCGCGCGAGCTGCCGCACTGGGATGAGGCTTGTTGCGAGGCATTGTTCGGTAACGAACCGCCATTGCCTGGCCAGGCGGAGGACGCCCGGCGGGGGGCGCTGTCGTTCTGGGACGTGCTGCCGCGCATTTCGCGCAATAGGCTGCGTGTGGAAGTGATGACGCCGCACCAGTCTCATTACTATCAAGCCAAAACGAAGGCTGATGCCCAAGCGGGCGACACCGACCCTCATGACAGCGGTTCCCCCAACCCGATCTTTTTTCTGACGGTGCCTCCGGGCAGCGAATTCGTGTTTCGGGTTGCTTGCGACCTGGACCGCTTGCCAAAGTCACTGCGTGACAACGGTCTATGGCAGCAGCGTTTGCGCGAGGCGTTTGAACATGCCTATCAATGGCTGGGCTTTGGCGCCAAGACAGCGGTGGGTTATGGGGCCATGCGGTTCGATGAGGAAGCCCGCCGCCGCGTTCAGGACGCTTGGGAGAAAAAGCAACGCGAGCAGGAGCTGAACCGCCTCAGCCCAGCCATGCGGGAGGTGGAACTGTTCCGTCAGAACATGCAAAAGCGCTACGACGTGTTGAAGGGCAAAAAGACCAAGAAAGGCGAGGAAGACTTCCGAGCGATGCGAGCCCTGGCCGACAAAGCGAAGGCGTCGGACTGGAGCGCCGAAGAACGCGCTGCCGCGGCCGATGCCATCGAGCATTGGGGGCCGAAGGTGGTTCAAATCGATGTGAAAGACCTGCGCAAAGACCTGGACCTGAAGGCGCTGCGCTCCGGTGGATGAACCCATGCCTGTCACGATTTTGGTGGCCAGCCTGGGCGCTAGCTGGGAGGTCGTTCCCGAAATCCTGGGCTGGCTGGCTCCGCAGTGGGTCGATGTGTATGCCCATCATCCGCAGCGTGAGGCGTTGCAAAAGCAACGCCAGGACTGGGGCCTGGAGGCACCCCAGCAGGTGTGGATTCTCACCACGCAAGGCCAGTCTGCCAACGACAGTGTGGGCCGGCTGTGCGAATGGTGGGATGCGCTGATCGAGCAGCTGCCCCTGCAGGCTCGCCCCGAGCTGCACATCTGGTGCGCCGCGCAGACCGATGCCCTGGCCAGCACCGAAGAATGCCGCCGTTGGCGCGAAATGGCGCTGCGGGCGGTGTTGGCGGCGCATGCCCAAGCGTGCGGCGGCAAGGTGGTGTTGTCACTGGCGGGCGGACGCAAAACGATGAGTGCGGACTTGCAAGACGCTGCGCATGCTTTTGGTGCCGCGGCGTTGCTGCACGTGGTGGCCGATGAGCAGATGCTGCGCACGCCGGGCCTTCTGGACAAATCACCACGGGCCTGGTTGCAGCCCTTGTCTGCGCAGGCCGCGGCCGCGATCTCGCCGATGGTCATCTCACGAGCGCCGGGTGAGCCGGCCTTGCGCGTGGTGATCGATGGCCAGGACTTGCGCCCACAGGACTATCCCTTGCACCCGACGCCGCAGCGGCACAGCGTTTGGCAACCCGATGGCCGTTGGCTCGATCAAGAAATCGAACGCCGGCGTCGGCAGGCGCAGCACTTGCTCGTCGGACAAGCGCTGGTGCTGGCGCGCAGCGATCCCTATGAACCCTGGCCACTGCTGTTGCGGCTGGAGCCTGCGCGCATCGACGTGTTGCGCCGCCCGCTGGCGCAATCCACCGACGATCTTCTGGCCGCCCCTGAGCGCTGGCCGTTGGCCGATTTGCACCGGCATCTGGGCGGCTGCTTGAGCGTTGAACAGCAGCGCGACGTGGCTGCCGAGGTGTTGCAGGCCACCCCCGCCAAGCACCGCGCCGATGCGCAGCGCGCACTCGATCGGTGTTGGACCGGTTGGCGTGGCGGCGCTGGCGCGGCCGTGACCCCAGACTGGCCGCAACGGCTCCGGTGCGCGGCCTCACAGCTGAGCGAACAGGCCGGCCTGCCCGAGCCTCGTGCCCGCGCGGTGGCCGCCGCGCTCGTGTTGCAAGCACGCAGTTGCGAAGATCTGGCGCAGCTGCTGTGGGCGGATACCGAGCCGCGTGTGGCGCTCAAGAGCCGACATCCCTGGAAATTTGCGGCGTATGAGCGCCCGGGCGAACTCAGCGGCTCGGCGCTGCTGGGCCATCCGGCCGCGTTGATGCCGTATGCACGCGCCGTCGTGCGCCAGGCCTTGGAAGAAGGGCTGCTGTATGTCGAATGGCGCGCCAGCCCGCACAAATACTGCCCCGACGATCCGGTGGGCTGGGTGCGGGCCTTCGAGCGCGCACTGAGGGAGGCCGGCGCAGGCACCAACACCTACGATGAGCGCATGGCGTTGCGCGCCGGCTTGATTTGGATCGTCGATCGCCGCCAGCGCGACAAAGCGGCCCAGGTGGTGCGCTGGGCGGTTGAAGCCCACGAACAACGGCCCGAATTTTTGCTCGGCTTGGACTTGGCCGGCGACGAAGGCACCACCGAACCCCAAGCGCTGGCGCAGCACTTCGAGCCGGCCTTCCAGGCCTGCTTGCGCATCACCATCCATGCGGGCGAAGGGGAAAGTGCCGAGCGCATCTGGCAGGCGGCGTACCACCTGCATGCCGATCGCATCGGCCATGGGCTCACGCTGATCGACGACCCCCGCTTGGCTCAGCGTTTCCGCGACCGGGGCATTGCCTTGGAACTGTGCCCAAGCTCCAATCAGGAAGTCGTGGGCTATGCCGATCCTCAGCGGCCCGAGACGGCCGACCTGCCAGAGTATCCGCTGCAACGCCTGCTCGAGGCGGGCTTGCCCCTGACCTTGAACACCGACAACCCTGCGATTTCGCGCACCTCGCTAGCCCAAGAGTATCGGCTGGCGGCGCGCGTGGCGCCTGGCATGAGCGTTTGGACGGCGCTGTCCCTGCTCAAAATGGCGTACCAAAGCGCCTTCGTGCCGGCACGCGAGCGTACCGCACTGCAGCGCAAAGCTGCGCAAAAGCTGATGGAATTGGCCACGCATTCGGCTCGTCACCCTTCATGAACCGCTATTTGCTCAACAGCCCTGTGCTCACCGACTTTGGGCATTGGCATTACATCGGTCCGCTCAGTGTGGAACAAGCGCGCGCTTTTGCCTCGGCCGGGCCATGGCAAAGCGCCATCGGCCATGCCGAGACCGCGCGCTTTCTTTCGCAAGCCTTGGGCATGGAGGTGCCTTGTGCACGAATTGCCGTGCACATGCAGCCCGGGGACGAAGCCTTGGTGCTGCGCTTGCTCATGCGCTTGCCGGAAGGCCACGTGCTCGATGCCGATGCGTTGGCACGGCTGCCGCACAGCTACGGCCTGTTGCGCCGTCTCGATTGAATCCACGGACAATGGCGATGAACCTTCCTAGCCCTTTTCCTGTGCAGCGCTGGCGCGTGCATGCGCACGTGACGCGCACCGTGTGCTGGCCCGAGTACGAAGGCTCGGCGTTGCGCGGCGTGTGGGGGCACGCCTTGCGCCGCCTGGCCTGTGCCACCGGTCAGCCCCGTTGCGAGGGCTGCCAACTGCAGCGGCGCTGCCCGTACATCGCATTGTTCGAGCCCGCCCCTGCGCCGGGCAGCCGCACCTATGGCGACATGACCCCGCCGTACGTCATCGAGCCTGGGCAGGGGCCGCGCGTGCTGCAAGCCGGACAGACCTATCACTTCGATCTGGTCGTGTTCGGTGCTTCGCTGCAATATCCCGCCCTCATTCGGCAGGCCTGGCAACGCGCCTTGTCGGCCAACATCGGCCCGGTGCGCGGGGCCATGCAGCTGCAGGGCATGGAGCTCGTGCAGTCTGCCGCGCCGCTGCCGGAGCGACCGGCGCCCTCGCGGGTGTGGGTGCAGTTGCAAACCCCGGTGTACATCAAGCGAGATGGCCGAGCGCTGCGGGCCGGGCAACTGACGGCGGCCGACTTCGTCTGGGCTGTGGTGCGCCGGGTGGCCGAAGTGTGCGAGCTGCATTTGCAACGCTCGCTGAATTGTGATTTCAAAGCCCTCAAACAGGCTGCTGCGGCGCTGTACTTCGCCCAAGGCCAGTGGGAGGATCATCACTTCGAACGCTGGAGCAACCGGCAAGGACGCAACACGCCGCTGCAAGGCATCCTCGGCCGAGGACTGCTCGTGGGCGACTTGACGCCGTTTTGGCCGCTGCTGCACCTGGGCCAATGGCTGCATGCCGGCGGAAAAGCCAGCTTCGGCATGGGCCGCTATGTATTGCTAGAGAACGACACATGACTGCGCCGGCGCTGCACATCGTCATTGCCACCGAGCAAAACATGGCCAACCTGATTCCCGCGTTGCAGTGTCAGGCGCAAACCGTGTGGATTCTGCAGACGCCCAAAATGCGCGCCCAGCGTTCGCCGCAGCACTTGGCCGATGCGCTCAAGGCACGTGGAATTGCCACTCGCTGCATCGACTTTCCCGATGAGGACATTGCCACCATGCATGCCAACGCCGAGCAGTTGGCCGCCAGCGTGGGAACACAAGCCGTCACCATCAATCTCACCGGTGGCACCAAACTGATGGCCTTGTCGTTGATGCAGACCCTGGCGGCGGACCTGGCGACCCGCCCCGGGGCCACCGCCGCGCATCTGGTGTACTGCGACACCGCCCACAAAAGGCTGGAATGGCTGGCGCCGCAGCCGCGCAGCGAACCCATGCAGGCGGTGCTGCGCATCGAGGACGTGCTGCGGGTGCAAGGCTACCGCATCCAAGACGGCAGTGGCGGCGCACATGCTGCGCAGCGCCAGCGTCAGGCTCAGGAGCGCAGCACGCTGACGCGTTGGATCGGGGACCACTCGGCGCGCATCGGCAACTTTTTCGGTGTGCTCAACCACATTGCCGCCGAAGCCCGAGGTGACGGGCAACGTCCATTTGCACGCGAGCAGACGCTGCCGTTCCGCCCCAAGGGTGAGGCGGCCGAATTGCTGAGCAAATGCCACCAAGCCGGCCTGATCCACTGGCAAAGCGGCAGCTCCCAAGTCGTCTTCCATGACGAGGAGGCTGCCGAGTATCTCAGCGGCGGATGGATCGAGGAGTACGCTGCGCGGAAGATCAAAGGCGCGCAGCCCAACGGCGGGCAGTGTCCCAACCTGCAAATCGAGCATGTGGATACCAAAACGCGCAACGAACTCGATGCCGTGTTGGTGCACGACAACCGCATGTTGGTGGTGGAATGCAAGGCGGCCAGCGTCAAAGACGACGTCTCCGACTGGATCTACAAACTGGCTCAGCTCACCCGCTCCGTCGGCGGCGTCATGGCCCAGGGCTTGCTGCTGTCGGCCCGGGAATTGAACGAGCAGCAGCGTGAGCGCGCGCATGAATACCGCATCAAAGTCTTGGCTGCGGCGCAGCTGCGCGACCTGCCCGACTGTTTGCGTGACTGGATGCAGGGTGTCCCCTTGGCCTGAAGCGACATCACAAGCTTGTGATGATTGCGCGCGCCAGCGCTGTGCCACAGCATTGGAGGCCTGAACCGCTGCCTTCGATGCCCAGATGCTGCGCCACCTCTTTCTGATTGGCTACGACATCGCCAGCCCTGCGCGACGCCGGCGCGCGCTCAAAGCCGTCAAAGGCCATGCCATAGGTGGGCAAAAGTCGCTGTACGAATGCTGGCTGACCAGCGCCGAGCTGCAACATGCCATGCAAGCGTTGCGCAGCCTCATCGATCCCGCGGTGGACCGCGTCGTGTTCGTGCAACTCGACCCGCGCGCCACCATCGAAGTCTTGGGCAAAGGCGTGGTTCCCAGCGACGGCGAATTCTTCTATCACGGAGGCTAGCCACAGTGGGCACCCTGTTCATCGACCATGGTCACACCGAACTGCGCTGGCGCGACGATGCCTTGGAACTGCGTCGCGATGGACGGCTCTTGCGCACCGTGCCGGCGCGGCTGCTGGAGCGCGTGGTGTTGCGCGCGGAGACCGTGGTCACCAGCAGCACCTTGGCTCACATGGCCGACGCGGGCATTGGCATCGTGGCGCTGGGTGGACGCTCGGGCCAGAAAATCGCCCATCTCTTGGGCGGCCCTGTGTCGGATGCACGCGCCCGCATTGCGCAGTGCCAGCGTGTGGATGACGAAGCCTTTGCAGGCCCGTGGTGCGCACGCTTGGTGAGGGCCAAGCTGCGTGCGCAGCAGCGTGTGCTGAACCACGCCCTTGCCCAGCGCCCGGATCAACGTTTGCCCCTGAGCAAAGCCTTGCGCAGCCTGGCGGACTGCCTCGATGCGCTGCAAGGCTGCCAAGATCGTTGCCGAGTGCGCGGCATCGAAGGAGCCGCTGCGGCGGCGTATTTTCGCGGGTATGCCAGCTTGTTCGCCCCGGCCTTGGCGTTCACCAAACGCCAGCGGCGCCCAGCGCCGGACCCGGTCAATGCCTGCCTGTCGCTGGGCTATACCTTGCTGCATGCCCATGCCGTGCAAGCCTGTTGGGCTGCCGGGCTCGACCCCATGGTGGGCTTTTTGCACCTGCCTGCACACGGACGGGCCTCCATGGCGTGCGATCTCATGGAGCCGTGGCGGCCGCGTGTGGATGCCTGGGTGTGGGAGCAATTCCGGCAAGCGGCCCTGCGCCCGGAGCATTTCGGCCGCGATGGGGCCGCCGCCTGTGTGATCGGCAAGGCTGGGCGGGCGTATTTTTACAAGGCGGTCACGCCGCTGCTGGCGGACTGTGCCCGCGGATTGCGCCGCCATGCACGCTTGGCCGCCCTGGGGCTGACCGACGCCGTGCGCCTGCCCGAGGTGGATGACGTGTCGGAGGACTCAGAGCCATGAACCTCCCTGGCAAACCCTTGTTCCTCGAACCTGGCGTGGCCTGGTTGGTGACGCTGGACGACGGCGTGGCCCTGCGGGTGGAAGCGCCGGGGCGCGCCCGCAGCCTGTATCCGCTGCCGCGCCTGTCGCGCGTGCAAAGCGGCGTGCAGGCGCGCTGGAGCACTGAAGCGCTGCTGGCCTGCTTGCGCGCCGGGGTGACGGTGGTGTTCGTGGATGCGCGCGGCAGCGTGCACGGCTGGTGCTTTGGGCCGCGCCGGCGCGAAATGACCCTGAGCCAAAGACTGCGCGAGGCCCTGCGTGAGCCGCAGTGGCCGCAATTTTGGCAAGCCTGGCAACAACAAGTGGGTGTCAGAGAGGTGCAGCGTTTGCTGAGGCGCATGTCGTTGCATGCGGTGACGGCGGCGGACCCAAAGCACCTGCACATCAAGGCCATGAACCACATGACTGCGTTGTGGGGCACTGGGCCGGGGCCGTGGGTGAGGGCGCTACAGCGTGCGCAGCGGGCGCTCAGTGCGCAAGTGTGCAGCGACATCTTGGGCGACCCGCAGCTGCTGTGCTACGCGTACCCGGGCTTGAACCTGCCCGAAGCCTTGGCTGATCTGATGCAACTGCGTCTGGACGGGTTGCTCTTGAGCTGGCCGGTCAAAGACATCCTGAGCCAGCCACCGGGCCAGGTGGCTGCGCGAATCGTGGAGGAGCGCCACGCGGAGCTGTACCGTGGGTGCGCTGAATTGTTGGGTGATTTGGAATTCGTACTGCGGGAGTGGCAGCCATGAGCAAGAATGCCAGCAAAACCTGGTTGGTGGCCTACGACATCGCCGACGCACGCCGCCTTCGAAAAATTCACCGCTTGCTGCGGCGTGCTGGTGCCAGCGTGCAATACTCGGCCTACAGCGTATGTGCCGGCGACGATGGATTGCACGACCTTTTACATGGATTGGCACAGCACATCGACGAGGCCCATGATGACATTCGGGCCTACCACCTTCCTACGCATTGCAAAGTTTGGACGCTGGGCTGCCAGGAGTTGCCGGAGGGGATCATCGTTGACGCTGACACGGCGGCTCGGATGCTGCTGGAGATGCCAGCCCCCGAGCCGACCCCCCTTGACGCTGAGGAACTGGCATGATGTTGGGAAGTGCCCGTCCAAGTGCTTGTCGCGCTTGGACTTTTGGCGCTGAGCGTTTCGATCACTTCCCCGATCACGAGGGGATTAAGACGCTACATCAACACGAGCGATGCACAGCGACCTTTCGATCACTTCCCCGATCACGAGGGGATTAAGACTCCTTGGGGGGGAAGGGCGAGGGCGCCAGCAGTTTCGATCACTTCCCCGATCACGAGGGGATTAAGACGCACCGTCGAGATTCGCGGGTCAGGCACCTGGCTTTCGATCACTTCCCCGATCACGAGGGGATTAAGACTCTTGGGCCCAGCGCTCGCGCGACGCGCACAGTGGTTTCGATCACTTCCCCGATCACGAGGGGATTAAGACGGCAAGCCGCATTTTCGCGGCTTGCCAATCGTGCGTTTCGATCACTTCCCCGATCACGAGGGGATTAAGACAACGCGGCCCAGCCTCTTCGCTCGCGATGCTATGTTTCGATCACTTCCCCGATCACGAGGGGATTAAGAC